>NC_012030.1:300000-431338 GCF_000022205.1 Halorubrum lacusprofundi ATCC 49239 | reverse complement strand
TCATTAGACTTGGTGGAGATCCCGGAACGTGTATTCGAAGCCTTGTGCTGGCCGGAGGGTGAGCCCCTCAACGTCGTTCTGGAAGCCGATTGTTTTGACCGTGTGGTAGAGGTGCATATCACAGTAGAGATCAGCTAGGGTATTCTGCAGTTCCCGGTAGATCTCGGCACGGGCTTCCGGGTCCGGCGTCTGGCGTGCCTCATCGATGAGGGCGTCGACCTCGTCGTTGTCGAGATGTTCCATGCTCATCCACGTGTTTGCGGCCTCCGAGTGGAACTGGTTGTAGAACATCGAATCCGGCGAGGGATAGGTCGGAACGTAGAACACTTGGCTCGTATGTGGGGTGTCTTCCGGTGACGTAGCCAACTCTGTGATCGTCCCCCACGTCTGAGGATTCAGCTCAACGTTAATCCCGATATCTGCCATGTTATCCTGGAAGAGCAGGGCAATCTGCTCTTGGAAAGCGTATGACTCGGTGTACGTGTTCGTGATGGTGAGTTCGCCCTCCGAGTAGCCAGCGTCTTCGAGGACCCGTCTCGCTCGATCCGGGTCGTAGGACGGTTGCAAAACGTCTTCGTCGTGTTCGCCCCACGTCGGCGGCAGCGGTCCCTGTGCGCGATTCATTTTCGGCCGAATCGTATTGACAACCTGCTCGTAGTCGAATCCCCACGCGATCGCCTCGCGCACGGCGCGGTCATCCGTCGGAGCTTTCTGGGTGTTGATTTTGTTGTACAGTAGGCCGAACGTCGGTATTTCTTCAACACGTGCGTTGTCCGATTCGTCGATGGCTTGGTACGTCTGGGAGTTCTGGTACTGACCACTCATATCCAGATCGCCGTTTCGCATCAGCGTTCGAACCGTCGAATTTTCAGTAATGATCTGGACTTCGACCGTATCGAAGGAGCCGTCGGGGAACTCGCCAAAGTAGTCGTCGAAGGCGGCGAAGGTGATGGAATTCCCCCGCGAGAAGTCTTCGAGTTGGTATGCACCGGATCCGGCGTCGTTGTTGTTGATGTACGCTTGCCCGTAGTCACCACGGTCGCCGTACTCGCCGTCTTCTAAATTGTCCATGATCGTCGCCTTGTCGACCATGAACACGAGAACCATGATGGGCAAGAACGGCGCGTACGACCGGTTCAACTCGAAGGTGACCGTCTGCTCGTCTTCGACAGTAATGTTTTCTTTGTCGAGGACGCCGCTCAACAGCGAGGCGTACCCCTGGTCGAGATCGATAAAACGCTCCGTGGAGAATTTTACGTCCTCGGCAGTAAACGAGTTTCCGCTGTGGAACGTCACATCCTCACGCAGGGTGAACGTGTAGGTCGTGCTGTCCTCCGAAACGGTCCAATCGGAGGCGAGATTCGGTTGAATTTCACCCTCGCTGTTGGGAAACACGAGCGGATCGTAGAGGTTCACAAGCACCATCGCTTGCACGTAATCGGTCCCTTTCGCGGGGTCGATTGTGCCGATCCGCTGTGAGACGTTTGCAGTGAGCGTTGAGTCGGAGCTGCTGGTTGTGCCGTCGGAGCTAGTGGTCGTGTCTTCAGAGCCTCCTGAACCAGTACAACCGGCGAGACCGGCCGCCCCGACAGCACCGAGACCCGAGAGGAACCGACGCCGGGATTTGTTCGTGAGGAGGTCCGTGACCGAAACCTCGCCTGCTACCTCTTCGGTTGGCTCGGTGGTGTCGTTCATTGGAACCTCCCATGAACGGATCTTTTTAATTTTAGACTGTGCACTCTTTCCTTCGGAATATGGGCATTCATATTCATTCTCGGAACATTGAGCCAAATACTACACACATTTATAAGAATTACGCAACATACATATTTTTTCGATTGAATTCTCGTTCGCGATGTCCGAACGGGAGCGTCAGTCGAGAGACGCATTGCGAGGTCACGAGGAAGAATAACCAGTCAAACAAAGGTTTTCACCCAGAATACAACAAACACGTACAGTATCGACTGCATATTGTTCGCGATATACGAACGCTAAAGTAGTTTAAGCAAACAAATAAGTATATGTCAAACACGAACAGCGGGGGACGGACGCTACAGACGGTCTCGATGGCTGCCCGGGTGATGTCGGTGCTTAAGGAAAACGACGGTGTCGGCGTTACCGAACTCGCGGCCGAACTCGAGATCTCAAAGAGTACTGCGCACGCACACCTAACAACGCTCGTGGAAAACGAGTTCGTGATTAAACGCGATGGGCAGTACGAACTCGCACTTAAATTGTTCACGGTCGGACAGTACGTCCGCGACCGGAATCCACTCTATCGCCATGGGAAGCCACAGGTCGACCAACTCGCAAGCGAAACGAGTCAGTACGTCCATATCGTCACGGAAGAAAACGGACGCGGTGTCAACCTCTATCAGGTGAAAGGCGACACGAGCGTCGACGGGGAATACCAGACGACCAAACCCCAACAACGGGACCATCTCCACTATACAGCCTCTGGAAAGGCGATTCTCGCGCACCTACCCGAGGAGCGACGTCGGGAAATTATCGAAACCCACGGCCTTCCGAAACGAACGGAAAACACCATCACGAGCCGTGAGACGTTGCTTGAAGAGCTACAAGAGATCCGTGAGCGAGGATACGCCTGCAACGATGAAGAAGAGATCAAGCGATTTCGTGCGGTTGGGACACCAGTACAGGCTCCCGACGGAGAGGTGCTCGGTTCGTTGAGTGTTTCCGGTCCGACGAGCTTCATGCAAGGCGAACGCTTCCGGGAGACCATTCCCGAACGACTTGTGAGTTCGGCAAACGTCATTGAAGTAAATCTCAATATGCGCAACCGGCGGTAAGATCGAGGTTGAATACTCGTTCTGAATGGGTGATGGCGCCTGGATGCTGACGAATTCTGCGTTCCCCAGAGCCGAACAAGCAGCATGAGAATTATTCATAGGCCATAGAATGTAAATAACACTTGAGAAGCTATTAATTGGATTTACTACTTAGTGGTGAACTCGTCCGCACCAAGTGCACATCTTCCCTGCGCTGAAAAATGAGAATAGAACTACCCGTATTGACAGGGACGACAAACAAGTGCCTATCCGAGTCAAAGATGGCAATCCAATAGATAATAAAGTATATTGTGTAAACGGCTCAGAGATCGGTGGTCCAGATTACGACCTACAATACGAACGGAACGGATATCCCAAAGATGATTATAGAGATGTAGGATACGCCGTCAGCGGATACTCGCAACATAGAGTCTTAGCCGGACCCCATATGTTTCGCGCCACATATGGAGTGGATGATTATGACTGGCAATTTGAAGGGATTAAATCCGCAGACGATGGATGGACTTATTCGATGTAGAGTTACAATGGTCTTGATGACCATGTCGACACTGAGGATCACGCGAAAATTGAGAATGCGGAAATCGGTATTCGTAGCGATGGGTTGATTGTAGAATACTATGAACGAGGCCACACAAATCGGGATTCATTTCAGAGGCGGGTTACGACTACTGTGGCGGACAGAGGCGTTGTTACGGAACCGTCATGGATTCCCACTGCTGAGCGTGAAGAAGCAGCTGACGACAATGAGAACCCGTACGAATATGGTCCAAATGACGTTGACAGTGACGGTGATGGACTATGCAATGAGATCGGCTGGTAATCGAGTTATACGATTACTCGGTTGCGATGAAACATCTGTTCGTCTTAATCCACGGATCAAACCGGGATCTTTCCTCGATATGATTCTCTGCGTCCCAACTCGTAGCTATAGTGGCATTTTCCTCACTTGTATATAGCAAGTTGAACGACAAAGACCGCCCCAGTCGACTCATTGGCGGCGGTCTGTAGCTGATTACTTGAGGCACTCGGGGGGTTTCGATCCTCTACCCATACGTCGCCACCGTATCTGTCGACCAGTGACTGAACGAGATACAGCCCGATCCCGGTACCGTCGCTGTCGAGTCCCTGCTTTCCTTTGCCGAAGATCGTTTCTTTATGTGCGTCGTCGACACCCAGCCCGTTGTCAGCGATCCGGATTTCGACGGTCTCATCGAGACAGTCTACCGATACCCAGATACCGGGCGTCTCTTGGCGGTTGTGCTGGATCGCATTTTTCAAAAGGTTCCGAAAGACTGCATCAAGCAGCTCATCCGCCGACACCATCACGTCCGGAATTGATCCCTCAATGATGATTTCGGATTCGGGATACGACTGCCTGACTGCGTCAATTTCGGCTTCCAGAACCGGCCGCAGAGCGACCGGCTCCGGCTGGGGGTCTGTTTGGAGCATCACTTCGGCCAGTTCCCGGGCGGTTGTCGTCAAGTCGACGGCATTGTTGGTGGCTCGACGAATCACCGACAGATGTTGCTCGTTGTGCTCATTCTCAGTCTCGCCGAGCATCTGGGCATATGCATCGATGAGCTGGAGATCGTTACGGATGTCGTGGCGGACGACACTATTGAGTAATTCGAGTCCGTCACGCTGTTGTTCGATGCTCTGGGCAGCAACCACACGTTCTGTGACATCAGTCTGGATGCCGAGGATTCTCTCCGGCTCGCCGTCGGCGTCGGACTGCACCACGCCGCGGGTCTGAATCCAGCGGTAGCCGCCATCGGGATGGTCGACCCTGAAATCTGCTCGGTATTCCTCGCCTGTCTCGATGGCGTGTTCGATGTTGGCTTCGACTGCTGCGAAGTCGGTGTCCGAAACCCGGTCGGCGAAGGCTTCGACAGTCCCGGGAAACGCACCGGGGTCGTAACCGTAGAGGCGTTCGGAGGCTTCATCGAAAATTAGTTCTTCGGTGTCGAGGTCTAACTCCCAGACACCCGTATCGGTCTCAGCAAGGGCGAGTGAGAGCCGGGTGTTGAGCGCCGTCAGCTGCTGTTCGCGGCGGTGACGTTCGGTGACATCCTGGAGTAATAGTTGGTTGCCGATGGGCGACTCCCCGCGGACTACCGGGCTGAGGGTAACGTCGAAGACACCAGCGTCGGTTTCGACGGTTGTGGACTGTTCGGCCGACGCTTCGAGATCAAACGGTTCGACGAAAGGACCGAGCGCGTCGACGCTGGGTCGACCGAGCAACTCCGGCTCCGATTCCCCGAGGAACCGACGTGCAGCGTCATTGAGGCTTACCACGACCCCATCCATGTCGAGGGTGATCAGTCCCTCGTCGAGTTGTTCGATTGCCGTTCGACGAGCGACCGGCACCGCTGCAAATAGGTCGTGGCGGTAGACCGTATAGCTGAACGCGACTGCCGTTCCGATGTAGCCATACCCCATGTAGTTCGGCGTCGGCTCCGGACCAAACCCGGTGATGTGTGCAAATCCTCCAATCGCTGGCAACAGCAGCCCCCCAATCAATGCGAACAGTTGTCGACGATAGCCCCCCTGCGCGCCGGTGGCAGCTCTAGCGAGCAGGCCGATCGAGACGAGCAAAAACGCATAGCTGTAGACGACATACAGCCAAAACAGCGGGCCGTAGTCTTTGGCCAGTATGACGTAGCTGCCGACCTCGTTGAGGCTCAGTTGGTAATGCAGCCCATGGAGTGGATTAGTGATCACGCCGATGATGGTGATCACTGGGAGGCTGAACAACGCGGCGTACTGGCGATGGGAGAGATCATAGCCAATATACACCAATACATATGCCAACAGGAACGCCACCACTGAAGCATCGCCGAAATAAATGAGAGTGTTCAAGAACTGTTTGGCCACCAATGTCGTGGCGGCCAGTCGTATTGCGAATACTCCGAGCGAAAGCGCAATCGAGGCGACGAGTCCGGCTGCAAGTAGTTGCCCTGGCGCGCGTCGACTGGCCTGTCGACGCCAGAGCAGATACCCGACGTTCACCCACAGCAGCACCGAGCCGAATAGCAACGGCACCGCGCTAGGGTGTGACTGCCAAGTCATGCGATTGTTCTGTGGAGACAGGTAGAAAACATTTCGATTATAGTAATATTACTAAAAAGAACGTTGATCAGTCGAAAACTACTGGTTATTATTTATCGATAGAGATCGGCAAACAGTTTTGTTGGGCTATGGTTGTGAATCCAGTTGCTACACTGCCACTCTGAGTATAGCATCGATCCACATAACCGAGTTGTTCAAGAAGTAGCTGGAGGAAGTAGCTCAGATGAACACCCACAAGTTCCAACCAAAGGTCAGCCGGTACTCCCGGGCTGGACCAAAAAGTATTTTTTCTTGAGCGGGGCGGCGATGCTCAATAGAGACCGTGAAAATAATCATGTGAAACTACGTGGCTGGGGGCCCTCGTGGCTTATCTGCTAGAGACATGCGCTGTGCTCGCGAGTCGATTTTACCATCAAGCTCTCGCATAAACTCGTCGACGGTGTTTCCCATAATCATCACCGGTCGATCATGATTGAGCAGCCGATCCAACACGGCTGCCGGATCGGCGCCGGAGTCGATCTCCTTGACTTCACACGTCGTTTCATTCGCGAATACTGAGCTGTCACTACCCATCACGTATCCAACGTCGATAACACCACGATTGGCGAGGTGATCGAAGTACGAAACGAACGAGGCGGTTCGCCCGCGCCGATCCGGACGCAAGAAAACAAACGGAGTGATGCGGTCAGATTTCTCAAGGGCCTGTCTGACCGCTTCTGTACTCTCGACGTCGTTCACCTCAGCGGCGTTGAATACGAGCCCGTTCGGGATGGCAGTCCACTTCGGCTGGATCTGTGTGAGATACGTTTGGATCTCATCCGCAGGAAGGGGGGGTTCATCGACGGCTATAAGTGTGGGGTTCACTGCGTGAACCGTCTCCGCTCCAAGCAACCCTTTGTGTTTCTCAGGAATTGTTACTTGTTCGATCGTCGCCCCGGTGGCCGTGACCTCACGCTCCAGATACTGGTAGATGACTGGATTTTGCTCACCACACACGACATGGGCACTAGAAGGGACTGATTTGGCGAACGACCGTGCGATCTCAGCCCGAGTCTCGCCGAGCGTGTCTTGGTGATCACGCCGGATGTTGGTCAGGACAATTATATGTGGGTGTATGAATGATTCGTTAATCAGGCGCGTGGTGTACTCCGTGATACCTTGATTCTCGAAAATTGCGACATCGTCAGGAGCGTATTCTGCAAGCTTGGGGACGTACTCTCGTAAGACGCCAATATTTTCGTACAAGGTCGTTCTGGGTCCTTGGCGGTTCAGCGGGATCACTCCATTATTGTGAATCAGATGTGGCTGATTCCCCGTGATTTTTGTCAGTGTATCGTACCCGCGACGCCTGAACACGTCGTTAAGTCGGCGAGTGGTCGATGATTTTCCACGGATGCCAGAAACAACGATCCGAGTGTCAATCTCCTTGATTTTTTGATTGTGTTTGACCCCTCGGTATGGGAGCGTCGCTAACGAGCGAAGCGCCGCCAGTATAGATGTTGAGCCGACATCAAATGACGACTGCTGTTCCTGGTTCCTAAAGAGGAACACCGTTACTGTGGCGCTGGCGTGTGTACAGAATGCCTTGGCAGCCGCTAGAGCACCGGCCTCGGTTTCGTATGCTGTTGTCGATTGCGTAAGCACTTCACCGTCGTCTTCAAGAACCCACTCGTACTGCCCGGTAACATTGACAGTAACACACTGCGCGTCAGTAACGCGATCGCTCGCTTGGGTACCCTCGAACTGTCGCTCCGGGATATTTTTGACGACTGATGCCGCTGTACGGACGCGGTCGACGGCTGCACGAGCCTGATCGGGCGAATCAAATGTTGTTTGCGACTGGCTCAAAACGAGACTGCCGGTTCGCAGTCGCCACCACCACCCAGCTTCGGTGTCGTACACCTCGAAGTGGACATCCTCCATCACGGATCCACCTTGTGTGACGCCTCATCGAGAGTAGCGCCAGTCTCGTTAGAATTACCAGGTTGGTTCAAGATAGATTGGTCTGAAATCGACTCTTCGTCAGGTTTCCGGACCGTTCGCCACTCAACGTACCCAAAGCACACGGCGACGATACTCAAGCCGATTACTGCTTCGGTGATGCCGAACTGCCGGGGGAAACCCCTCGGTAAGACCGCCCCGGTGAGTCTTGTCAAGCACAGTAAAAAGACGAACGAACCAAACTGAAGCGGGACGAAAAACCGTCGGCTCGCCGGCTGTGCAACGTGGACGTTGTACGCGTTTACCCCGGCCAGAATGCCGACAAAGAACGCCGAGAGACCGCGGGTGATTCCCAGTTCGATCGACAAAGGCACGGCCGCGACGATCCCAAACGCTGCCCCGATGCCGACAAGTACGCGCCCGTACAACAGCGATGAATAATGAATCACTTGCAGGGTAACGTATGAAGCCATGATCAGACAAACATATAGATAGACGAGCCGGCGGTCCGCAAGCGAAAAGATTGCAAGCAACGCCACCGAAACCACGCCAATCTGGATGTCGTACCGTTCGCGAACACGTTCAGACAGGAGCATCCCGACCGCGAACAACAACACAGTCACGAGCCGAGGAAGGATAACCGGCCATAAGGGCTCGTTGACAGCAACGCCTTTCCATGTCGCCACATCTGCTGTGCGCGAGTAGAGCGTAATAGGCGCCGCAGTCGCAAGTGTGGGCGCGAACTCCGCCGAGACCAGATACCATCCGAGTCCAAACAGACATACGAACAACACCACCGCGGTGAGTAAGTCCCAGCGACGGGTCTCGACATCGAGTTGGTGATAATTGTATGCAGCAAGGCCAGGCAGGATACTCCCGACGAACACGACCGTCTGAAAGATATCTTGAATAAGAAAACCAAACGTCAGGAAGATTGTGACTGGTATCAGACTCCCAATAAGGATCGCATAGATCAACTCGGCACGGCCGTAAATTAGTGTGTTATCTTTCAACAATTGGAGGCCGATGTACGCAAGCGCAGCACTGAGAACGTAGATCGGCAGCATAACGAAGCTTTTCAGGGTATACACGGCGAGAACCGGTATCGCAATTGTGCCACCCAGCCGGTAACCGTACACCTGTGTCAGTCCCGCCACCGCGAGGAGTCCAAATGCGGTGACAATAACCGCGACGATCACTGCCAGCTCACCTCACCGTCGACAGGGATCACACGGACAGTTGCTCCGGACGAACCCCGAATGACATCGAACTGCCGGCCGCCGGCAACCTCGGTCGGCTCCCACTCAACGAGGCTCAGCGTGTCGAACGCCGCACGCAGGATATCGACGCCATCCGGTGGGCTCAGAAACACGAAGACGTCGATATGGGTGGCCTCATCGGGCCGCTCTAATTCAAGTGAGAAGTCAGTCCATTCACGCTCCGTCGACGCGAGTGACATCTCTTGGGATTGGAACGAACTTCCAGATGTGTCGTTGTACCACGAGACCAGCAGTCGAAGCTCTCCGTCTGCGTTCGTCCGGTATGATCCCGACAGCGTGAATTCCTTGTTGGAGACCGGCAGGCGGTTCCACGGCGAGAATAGTGCTCGGTTCTCGTTTGCTTGAACGCGTACTAGTTCGATACCTCCGGACCCATCTCGCCCTATAGGTTGGTCGCTGCTACGGGATTCACGGCCGTAGCGCCACAGCGTGCCTTCGTATGCGTCACTATCAACATCGTGATCATCGAACGACCCGGTAAGGAACCGCTCACGACCAAGTTGAACCGAGTCATCGGAGTCGGTAACCCACCCGCGAACCCTACGTTGGCCCCCACCGTCAAGGGCCAGTTGTTCGGGTGTAGGCCTTTCGTCGTCAGGCTGGTATACCAATGTATCCTCGGTAATCATGAACGAATTGTCCGAGAGTCCCGCGAGTTCCCACGTCAGCCGGTCTCGGAGCGGTCCAGTCACCCCGCGTGGGATGTAACCCTCAATGAGGATCGGTTCCGCCCGTGCCGACTGTATTCCGTCGGGAGAGATTGTCACCTGCAGGATGAACGATCGATAAGTAGCCCAGAGGTTCTGGTCAAAGAAGAGGTTCCCCATCGACCACGCGACGAGCGCGCCGTCACGGGTCTCAAGTCCCCCTGACACGTGTGGGTGGTGGTTCACGACCAGATCCGAGCCGGCAGCGATCGCGGTGTCGGTCAAATCCTGGAGTTCCCGCGTGGGCGTGCGCTGGTACTCCTCCCCGCCATGGATTTGTGTCACGACCACGTCCGCTTGGTCGGTCGCAGCCTCCACGCCGGCACGAATCGTTTCGGGCGTCGCGTCGGCAACCCCCGCACTGTCCCGAACAGTGAGCGTTTCGTCTTCTCGATTGACAGTATACGTCCCAGTCGTCTCGTCGGCCGCCCAATCGCGCTCGTATTGTCTGCCCGCTGTTGTCGTTACCGAAACGAATCCGACAGTCACCCCGTCGCGTTCGAGAATGGCTGGAGCAATGGCGGTGGTGGAGTCCGAACCGGCGCCGGAATGGGCGACTCCGACCCTGTCGAGAGACTCAATCGTCTCTTCAAGCCCTGGCGTGAGGGCATCGAAGGCATGCGTGTTCGCAAGTGCCGCATAATCGATTCCAGCGTCGGCCATCGCCGCTGCAGCGACAGGATGGCTGGTGAAAACGAACGCCTTTGACGGGTGCCTCCATTCTGATGTCGTCAGCGGCGTCTCCAAATTAATCGACGCAATATCTGCGTCCCCGAAGAGTGGTGAGACCGAGTCAAGCAATCGGTCATGAGAGTCCCGACGGTCTGTCGGTTGTAACCGGTAATAGAACCGGAGTGGGTCGTCTCTCGGCTCGTAGTACCGCCGTCCGAACATCACGTCCCCGCCAAATGCTAAACTGACCGACTCCTCGCCCGAATTCAGTTTGATACTTCTTGCCGATCCTGGTGCGACTGCCCTCGTGACTGAGCTGCACTCCGGGTGGTCAAATCGAACCCAAGCCGGGAAGCCACCGAGAGAGACGTTGTATGTTCCATCATCGTCGGTTGTGGCTCGTGCGATTTCCCTGCCGTTTCGATAAGCGGTCACTGACGCGTTCGATAACGGGTCACCGCCCGTGGTGACAGTACCGGTGACTGCTGCTTCGTCGCCGGCAGCGTCCTGAATCACCCGCTGAATTCTCTGAGAGCACCCAGAGAGAGATGCCATTCCAGCGGCTGTGATCCCCAAGACTTCCCGTCTATTCACCTTAGCTACTATTATTATATCAATATATATAAAGTGAACGATAGATCAGCGCCACCGTTCGTTATCGAATGTCAATACCGAACTAACAGTCGACGTGTTCTATGAGGATTATATCATATTGAATCAAAATAGGCGAGTACGGAGTCAGTACCTGTGAGAGACCGTTGCTGATCGCATGAAGGAGGCGCTCGATGAGTTCATCGACTAAGAGACCATGCGTGATGGGGACCTCGCCGGACACGCCTTCCACCAGGTCGGCGCCTACGAGAGGCCATCGGCCTTGATGTACGATCAGTACGACGCGACAGTGATCGCCATGACTGCTACCTAACCACAACGGTTCGATGAGGCGGCAGAGCTGGTCGACGACCCCGATATATACTTCGAGGCAACAGCACGCATCCAGTACGAACATCAATCCGCCGACTAAGGGGAATATCGGTGCTCAAGAGGGCCGAAATCGTACGCTGACGCAGCCGCGGAGCTTCGCACTGCGGTCGAATCGGATATATCGACACTTGCCGTCTGCAATACGATTGACAGCGAAAGAGCCCTGTTCGATCAGGTTACTGCCGATGAACCAGCGCTCTTGGACGTCAGTGAGATCTACGTGGACCCACTCGAAATCGTTTGACCGAGTTCGCGTCGCGGACCTAATGGCATTCGTTGTCTCGAAGCCGGGGTAATGACCCACAACGGACGTGGGTCCTCCGGGTTGACATCATCTGTTTCGTCGCTCATACTCTGATCATGTGGTCGTAGACACGTTCGGTCGTTTGGATATCTTTCCATCGGGCCGAGAGATACGACGATAGGAGACGAGTAGTATCCGACGAGAGCCCGAGCCGTTTCGGCGATGGGCTGTTGTCATTCGGGTAGTCCTTCTGGATCTCTGCGGGCAGGTACAATTCAGTGTTCCCTTCTCGAAGCATCCCAACGTCGACGGCGACGAGTTCGCCGACTCGAAGGCCAGTATCGTACATCAGCGCGATGATCGCGTCGTTGCGCTGTTGGAGATACTCGCACCCTGCTCGTAGCACGCATTCCTCAGGGCGTCGACTTGATCAGGAGTGAGCCAGACTCTCGCCCGAACTTTGGAATTTGCATTTGATGGCATAATTGAATAGCCTGTTTATAAGTAAAATAGGCTGAGGGTAGTTGAACTTTGGAGTCTTTGTAGACTCCAAAGTTCAGTGATTGACCGTCTAGAGAGGGGGGGCAGGTATGGTAATCATGAGCCGACCAGCTCCACAGATTGCTTTACTTAGAACAACAGTAGGCCAGCTGGTGCAAGAAATAACCGACACCCTGCTCGGGAAACCGATACTGTAAGTGTACGAACAGAAATTGTCAATAGCGAAAGGGGATGGGTGCCCTCGGCCCTCTTCCACAGAGGTCTCCCTAATCTATGCGATTTGACATTGCAGTCAAACAAATAAAATAGTATCGATAATTCACTCGTTTAATCAAAAATATGTCTGTTCGGGTTTCGATTCCTCCCGATTCGTGTTTGCAGTCTCTCAGACCGGCTTCATCAGGACTCATACAACTTGGTCACACGAGTCAATGCTATACTTACGCTCGCAGTCTTGCAAATCCGTAACCTAGTTTTCAATTACCGCTACTTTCACTTCTACGGACAACGTTGTTAGCGCATTCAAAAAACCCGGTTTCTCGAACAAGATCCAACACAAGCCTCCCCAAGCAGACCCACCCTACTATCTGATAATATGACATTCAGAAAATTTTTATAAATAAATAAGCTTATAAGCTGATCTACAACGGTAGCCATACCCAATATTTTAGGTCGTATTATTAATTTGTCTGGATACATATCACAAATGTCGGGGGCAAGCGAGGGGCCTTGGGGGCCACCCCCGACAGTAACACCCACGTGTTTTACCCACTTATAACGCAGTAACAATACTCAGACACAGTCAGTATGGTGTCGCTTCCACTATATCTTGGGCACGAATGCAAACAAATACACGTGTACTGGACATATCATGACTAATGGAAGACGGTACGACTCCCCGAGAAAACAAAAAATACGGACCTGACTGGTACCGAGTGCTCACTGAGCAAATAGACGATCTCATAACAGTCGTCGATACCGACGGGACAATAACGTACGTTAGTCCTGCTGTCACACGGATTCTCGGCTATGATCCAGAGGAATTGGTTGGCTACGAGGGATACGATTTTGTCCATCCTGAGGATCGAGAACGAAACGCCGACGCGATAGAGACTGTTCTATCGAATCCGTCTACATCCGAGACTGTCGAAGTCCGATTCCGCCATGCCAACGGCTCGTGGCGGTGGATCGAGGCCACAATACGGAATCGACTCGACGACGACATTATCGATGGGATTCTCCTTAGCAGCCGGGATATCACTGAGCGAAAAGAATACGAGGCCGAAGCCCAGAAGCTCGCCGAAGAGTACGATGCTCTCTTGAACAACGTTGAGGACGCCATATTTCTCCTCAATGTCGAAGAGAACGGTGAGGATATCCGGTTCGAATTTGAACGCCTCAGTCCGTCTTACGAACGTCAAACCGGCATTAAGACCGAGGAAGTCCAAGGCCAGACACCACGAGACGTATTCGGTGAGGAGCAAGGAGCTGAGTTAGAAGCGAACTATCACCGCTGTGTCAACGCTGGCGAATCCATCTCATATCAAGAGGAACTCCAGGTCGACGAAGGTGCACGTTTCTGGCAGACGAAACTTGCACCGGTAGTTTCCGATGGAGAAATAATTCGCCTCGTTGGGATCACTCGGAACGTGACCGACCGCGTTGAACGGGAGCGAAAACTACGTCAGCAGAACGAGCGCCTTGACGAGTTTGCAAGCGTTATTTCCCACGACTTACGTAACCCGCTCAACATCGCACATGGTCGTGCAACGCTTCTCGCAGAAGAAACAGAAAATGAGCATCTCGATCCACTGTTACGAGCACTCGATCGGATGGAAACAATCGTGGAGGACACGTTGACGCTTGCTCGTCAAGGCGACACAATAAGCGATACCGAGTCGATTCATTTGACTGACCTCGTCGGGAAGTGCTGGGCGACCGTCGACACAGATGACGCAGCTATCGAGATTGCCGATGAGACGACCATCCAAGGCGATCCCGACCGGTTACGACACGTGTTCGAGAACCTGTTCCGGAACGCTGTTGAACATGGTGGATCTGATGTGACTGTCCGCGTCGGCTCTCTCGATGAAGGGGGTATTTATATCGAAGACGATGGACCAGGAATTCCAGTCGAAAAGCGTGATGAAGTCCTTGAACTGGGGCATTCGTCGACACGTGGTGGCACTGGTTTTGGGTTGACTATCGTAAAGCGAATCGTAGAGGCCCATGGCTGGGAGTTGTCCATAACCGATGGAACCGATGGTGGAGCACGGTTTGAGGTCGAGATGGCTGAACAGGGCGAACTCGTGTGAGTTTCCAAATAATTTCTGCCCTCATACAATGAAAGAATATTCCAACGACTGGGATAGTCTATCCTCTCGTTTTTGTGCTGATCAAACCAGACAACTAGACCCCACTGAGCGGCCTGCTGTATTCGCACTCGCAGTCTCTCAGATTGGCTTGATCGGGCTCATATAAATCAATTACATGAATCAATGCTACACTTAGAGGATTGCTGCGACACTGCATGAGTGACGTATCCGTGGACAAGCAATCGACAGAATTCGTGCGGAATAGTGGCGTGAGTGATCAGGTCAGTCTCATATCATCCGATATTCAGTGTTGGACACCGTAGCTCGCCAGTTGACCAGCACGATACCGGCGCTGAGCCCAACTAGCGAACAAATCGCGGTGACGGCGGCGGCCAGGAGCGTCGACGGTGTAGCCGTGACGCCCAGTAACATTCATTTGGCCTAGTAATTTGCAAGTTGCAGCTCAATGCAGAAGACTGCCCCTTCTGGATCGTTGTCTTCGACCCAGACGCTGCCACCATAGCGCTCGACGAGTGTCTTGACGAGATGGAGGCCGATCCCCGTTCCGTCGCTTTCGAGTCCCTGGCTTCCACGGGAGAAGATCTCGCCTTGCAGTGAATCGGAGACACCGGGGCCATTGTCTGCAACACGGATGCGGACGATTTCGTCTTCGACTGTTGTGTCGACTGTAATCTCGGGGACTGGTTTGTCGTTGTGTTGAATCGCGTTTTTCAGCAGGTTTCGGAAGACCGCATCAAGCAAATCGTCGGCACGAACATCGACAGACGGGAGCGTTCCTTTGAGCGTCACAACGGCGTTCTGGTGTCCCGAGCGTATTCGGTTAATTTGTCCCTCAAGAGCCTTTGCGAGCGGCATTGATTTGGGCTCCGTATCCGCTTGTAGCATCACCTTGGCGAGATCTCGTGCGGTCGTTGTGAGGTCGACGGCGTTGGTTGCCGCGTTTTGGACCTTCGAAAGATACATTTGATTTGTATCGTCGAAAGAATTGTTTTCTGCAAGCAGTTCAGTATACGCCTGAATCAATTGGAGATCGTTTCTGATATCGTGTCGGACGACCTGGTTGAGGATATCGAGATTGTTTCGCTGGGTTTCGAGCCGCTGTTCGTACTGTTTATTGTCGGTGACATCACTAGAAACACCAGCGATTTTCTCCACAGTATTGTCGTCGTCTGTTACAACGTTGATTTCAGTCTGAATCCATCGCAGTCCCCGCGTGGGATGCTGAATGCGTTCCTGCTGGGCGAGTGACCCGTTGATTGCTCCATTTTTGAAATCCTCCATTGCCGCGACGACATCACCCTTATCGTCGGGATGGACATATTGGAGCCACGATTCGGGATCTGCGTAGGCCTCTTCGGGTGTGATACCGTAGATGTGTTCGACAGCATCGTTGACATACAGCGTTTCGGAGTAGTCTGCCGACACGAGGAAAAAAGCATCTTGGACGTTCTTGGAGAACTGCTCGAATCGCTGCCGGAGTGTTTGTAGCTCCTTTTCTCGCTGTTTTTGTTCATCGACGTCGATATGGATTCCAACTGCCCGGCGAGGCTCACCCTGGGCATCTCGGTCGACGATGCGCCCGAGTGTCCGGATCCATTTCCACTCGCCGTCGACTGTTCGCATTCGGTGTTCACAGTCAAAGTACTCCACCTCGCCATCTCTATGGGCATTAAGTTCTGTTTTGACAACCGCAAGATCATCAGGATGAACCCGACCCTTCCAGGAGTCTATGTCTGGTTCGATGTCGTCCAGAGAATGGCCGAGCATTTCAGCCCACTGTTCGTTGAACTCTACCCTATCGGTCTGCATATTCCAATCCCACACGCCGACGCCAGCTCCCTCAACGGCAAGTTTGAGCCGTTCGTTGAGTCCCTTGATCTCACGTCTTTGTTCGACTTGTTCGGTGATATCTCGTGTGAGTGCCAAGTATTGTGTCTCGTCGTCGACTTCGAGTTTCGTCACCCAGACTTCGACTGGGAACTGCGTCCCGTCTTGGGATTCATGCTTGCTGCTGATTTTCAGGGTTTCACCGGGCAACAGCTCCGTCCAGTACTCTTCAAGATCGGCTGGATCGACTCCAACTTCAATATCAGTGACATTCTGTCCGATGAGTTCCTTTTGTGTGTAGCCTAAACTGTCGGTAGTCTGCTCGTTGACATCGAGAATGTCTCCGGTTTTGTCGTGAACGATGATCGAATCTGGTGCCCTATCGAACAATGCTTGCAGGCGCTGTCGGCTCTGTTCGAGTTCGTGCTGTTGTTCTTTGAGTTCCGTTATCTCTCGACCGATGCCGATGATACGGGTGATTTCACCATCAGTCGTGACTGGGGTGAGCTTTGTCTGCCAGTAGGTACGCTCGCCGCTGAGTTGTAGTTGCTCTTCGTATGTGGTCGGTTCACCTCGGTCCAGACACTGCTGGTAGTTTGCTTCGAGCGTCGACCCGAGGTCTTCACCAAAGACCTCTACTGGTGTTTTACCACGAATTTCTTCGGTCGATTTACCGGTGAACTCTTCCTCACGTTCGTTGAATCGTTGGAATCGAATCGTCTCATCATCGTCGACAGAAAGCACAAATAGGGGGTCTTCACTGGCTTGGAACACTGACTCGTACTCACGAGCTAACTCCAGAAGGTCAGCTTCTCGTTCTTTTCGGTCTCTAGTATCGCGGCAAATGACGTAGGCAGCCCGTCCATCTTCGTACTCGCCATCGCTGACTGAGATCTCAACTGGGAGCCGATCACCATCTTTCGTTTCGAGTTCGATTTCGTATTTATTGGGAACGGGCTCCCCAGCGAGCCGTGATTGGTGATACGCCGCAACACGATCTTTGTCGTCCGGTGCAATAATTTGTGTCTTCGGTACTCCGTCAAGTTCTCCTTTCATGTATCCGGTCAGATTCCGGAGTTGAGGATTCGTGTAGACAATCTCTCCGTCCTGTGCAACGAAAATGCCGTCATCGCTCTCTTCGACAATTGTCTCGTAGATCGATACAGCCATTATTGTGTCTGCGTTAGAATTTCGGCATCTTAAGTTATCTGAATGCCATATAAATGGCACTCAAACGGGTACTCTGGTTGGGTATACCGCCCAGATCATTGATGCGAACCCGGCAGCCTCAACAGTCTTTGAGACTGAGACGGAGTCCCTCTTAGGGCGGTCGCTCCGCGAATTCCAACCGGAGTCATCCGATTTCGATACTGCCTGGGAGACGCTTCGTGACGGAGGAGGGTTTCAAGAAACGGATGACGATTACCGACAATGGCGAAGTCGACCGAACGATCGAGTACGTCGGTACTGCAAATATCGTTCCGGGACAGCATCTACTGATTACCCGCGACATCACCGCTCGGATCCAGCGGGAGACAGAACTTCGAATGAAAACACGTGCGATGGACAAATCACCCATCGGGATCACAATTAGCGATCCGCACCAGGAGGATAATCCGCTGGCGACGCTCCTTTCGGGAACCACGCCAAGATCGACGAGCTGGCGAAGCATCCGGCCGAAGGCTGGGTCTGAGGAGGGAAGACCTCCTCATTTGGCACCGTAGACCGTAGCTATAGGGGCTTTCCACGTTTCTACACAAGAGCGTCACCGCTAATCGTTACGAAGGGTTTGATGCAGTCGGAAGTCTGATTGTAATCGTTGTTCCGGACTGTGATTTGGGTACCTCAATTTCTCCGTCGAGATTCGTGATGATCCAATAGGCGAGGTACAGGCCGAGGCCTTGGCCGTGAACCAGTGGCTCTTCTTTCCCGTCAGCCAGAACTTGACGCTCGTCTTCGGGAAAACCAGGGCCCTCATCAGCGATTGTGATGAGTATCTGTTCGTCGGTCGTGGTAACGTTGACACCAACAGTCGGCTCTGGGCCGGTGTGTTCGGCAGCATTTTCAAGCAGTTCCCACAGCGCCGTCTCGATTCGTGGCAACGTCTCAGCGACTGCTGTCTCGGGAATCTCGGTTGTCACTGCAGTATCCGGATAGCGTTCTTCGAGTTGAGCGACCACATCGGAAATGATCGGAACGATATCCATGGGTTCCAACTCAGGAGACAGCTCGCGGTTCTCCTCGATGTGACGAGCTGATTCCGTGAGGTCCAACAGCCGGTTGGACGCTTGCACAATCGCATCAGCACTCGATTTAGCATCCCCATTGAGTTCGGCCGCTAGCATTTCAGCACGCCCGGTGATCACCGTCATTTTGTTACGAACGTTGTGCCGCAGCACGCGATTTATGACGCTAATCAAGCCTTCCCGCTGGCGTCTTTTACTCGCGTCTCGAACCATCACTTGCAGTCCAACAATATCGGCTGGTGTCCGCTCATCCTGGTCGACACTCGGCTCGTATATCGGAACCATCCGCATGTCGACGTACACAGTGCGACCGGATCGAGTTGCAACCGGGTGATCATGCATTTCGAGTGATTTACCCTCGATAACTTCCTCTATATGATTAGTTGCCTCGTTGAACGTCTCTTCGTCCGAGGCGAGCACAGAAATCGGCTCGCCGGTGAGTTCGTCAGGCGCGTACCCGAGGAACGCCTCAACAGTCGGCGAAACGAAACTGAACCGGCCTTCCAAGTCGATGCGGAAAATGAACGCGAAGCTCGCCGCCATAATAGCCCGATACAATTCGTTCCGTTGATCGAGTTCACGTTCTCGTTGGACCAGCTGCCGGCGTTGGCGTTCGCGCTCAGTAATATCGGCGAGCGCGAGGACCGTTACTGTCGAGTCGCCGGTCGTCATTGATCTGGACGAAACAAAATAGTAGTCCGACTGGTCGTCGCTGTCGCCGTCGCGTTCAATAATGCTCTCATCAGAATCTCGTGTGGCTGCCACTGCTGGGAGTACGCTGGCGAGTTTCTCTCCGACCGCCCCTTCAAGTTCCGGAAACACACTCTCAGCAGCTGACGAAAAATCTCGAATCCGATCGTTGCTATCGACAATGACTGCTGCAGCAGTACTGTGGGTCGCCGTCCGAACTGCCAGAAGTTGTTCTCCGAACAAAGACACCGCCCCAACAGCGAACGCTGCGACGCCGAGCGGTGCATAAATGAAGTCAATCAATACCGGTGTCATGATTGCAATAAGATCAAAGACGATAGGCAGCGCCAGCAGGCCGGTAACGATAGTCAGTGATCGTGTGTTGTACTCAGATTCGACATACAGTTCGAAGATCATAAACAGCCCAATGGCCGCAAGCACGTATGCCAAACCAGTTGAGACCCAGTGTATCACACCATGGTTGATTGCTAAATGTCGAAACGGTGTGGTCACTTCAGTTGTAGTAAAATACAATCCGTGAATCGGATTTGTAATTTTAATTGTCACGACAGTCAGAAACACACTACCAGCGAGTCGACGGAGTGTTGGATTCGTATGTAACCGTCGACCGGTGTAGGCAGACGCAAAGTAGAGCCATGCCCACACAGTTGCGAAGCCGAATACCAGTCCAACCGTGTACGTGATCTCTCGAAACGGATCTGGGACAATAAAAAAAGCCGTCTTGAGAATTGCCCAGAGACCCGTCGTCGAAAGAAGTCCGATCAATCCGTACCGTAGTTCAGCATCATTGAACGTTCTAGCCCGTGGAACCACCGAAAAACAGGCAAGCCCACTGAAAACAAACAGGCTCATATATGTGATACCAGTAGGCGTCATCCACGGTGCAGTCATTAATCTGCTTACTAGTTGGATCGCCGGAATATAAAAAAATCACCACAGCACCGACTCCTATCACGTGTCGACCAGACAGTGAGCCGAAATTCCAGATTGCCCTGTTAAGTAGGTGGATGAAGTAGCTTGAATCGACACCGACCAATGCCAACTGAGAGTCACCCACCACTCCCAAACTGGATTCAAAATGCCTATCTCCCTCTTGAGCGGTATCTCTGCAAGCAGTCGACCCATGACTCATTTACACACCACCAGGCAACGGAACTCATCGTAGAGGCCAATCCGGATTTCAGTGACGCTGATATCGACCACGCAATCGATTACCTACTCAAGCGCGGCTGGCTCTACAAGGTCGACGACCAACTTTTTATCACCGAGTTACAGTGTGAACAGCCAACAGAGTCAAACAAGTAATTATCTCTCTACTGGCAACCCAGTCGGAGGTGTGAATTATTTTCCGGCTCCGATGGCTGACCGTCGACGCCACAAATAAATTCCACCGAGGACCACCGCAAGGAACCACACCAGCAAACTGACGATGTAGAGCCAGCGATACTTCGGCCACTCAGTATACTCATTCAAAACACACGGGTATCGAGATAGATTGCTATCGGTAACCCGATCCCCGACCCAAGAAACAGAGCACCCAACAGGCCATCAGGAACTGCTGTCACGCCAAACAACGCCACCAGCCATCCAAGCGATGCTCCCAGTATCACGTTCTGCCAGCGTCTCGATAGAAGCGTTTCTGGCGACGATGACTGCGAATCCATCGACGGCTCCTGAGAAGTCGATACGTCCCCAGTATCGTTTAGAGGTGCATCATCAGAGCGTTCTGGCTCGTCCGACTCCGACTGTTCGACTGGCTCAATGAAATCGAGATACTCGGCAACCAAATCGAGTGTATCGTGCTCGTCGATTAGTTCGACGAGGCCATTACAATCGATGAGTTTCACGTTCAGGTCCTCAGCAATCTCTCTGGCCTGCCGAGAATAGCCGTTCGTCGTCACGGTCAGGACCTTGTCGACGTTCTCGAATTGCTGTCGAAGACTGGCGTACTGCTGGACATCCGGTGACCCGACAGTCGTATACATCGCTTAGTAACCATTCTTTTCCATTCACTCAATATGTGCTGAATATGCGTGTTCTATCTTGCACGGCTCGTTCTAACAGACTCCAGATGAGACTTTTTGTCATTAACTCCTATCAAAATCCATCATACCGCGGATTCAACAGGGATTTTCTGTTTTTAGGGTATTAGTATTTAAACAGCTACTCTTTTTGTTGAGAACGGATATCACTACCTTCTCGTTGCTACTACTTCAAAACCCACTTGCTTGAATAAGCACTGAACTGCTAACACCAACTGAGAGGCCTTTTAGTCTTCTTCGCTGATCGGCGTGTAACTTCGGAGTTCTCTAATCGCCTCAGTAATGACCGTATCTGACAACACTCCTTGCAGGTTGTCGATATCACGGTGCTTCATGTTCGTCACGTACCACGGAGAAATGAATGCGTCTTTGTCTGAACCGCCACGAATCCAGTCGTCTTCGAGTACAGCTATTCCAGCCGGATGCTGTTGCGTTGTCAGTGCCATCACAATACATTCTTCGTCAGTAAATGGATGCGTCTCGTCACTGATTATGAGCCATGGTCGATATGCTGGGTTGGACTTGTGTGGTGCTGGCCCCCACCAGACTTCTCCCTGCGAATAGTTCATTTACCATCCTCGGCACCGACTTCGATACCTTCCCCCCACTCATCGGGGTTTTCTGGACCAAACCGATCTGTTACTGTATTGGCGATCCGCATTGAGTTGAGCGTCTGTTCTACATCCTCTCCGGTTGCAACTGCCCAGTAGTCGCCTCGATGGCGAACCAGTCCTCGACTCTCCAACCGTGAAAGTACAACACCAACGCTTCCCCGTGCAACATCAGTTGCTTCGTGGATTTCTTTCGGTGTATATGCTTGGTCAGGTGAAGAAGCCAAAAACGAAAGAATCACCTCCGCATTCGTGGTTCCCTGGGGTTTCAGTTCCTCCTCAGGGTCAGATTCAAACCGTTCAATATCGATGGGCATAATTGAACTATGTAATCGAATGTAATAGATGTAATGGTGGCCGAGAGAAGTGCCAACAAGAGTGTGAAGGAAGCATAGTTAGATCCATTCGAAAAAATCCCCCTTTCTCGAACAAAAGTAACGTTGGCAGTGCTTTACTTAGAGGGTAAGTGCAGTGTGAGGGATTGGATCGTTTCATTCCGTTCAATTGAATAGTTTAAGAGTCGAGTCCCAGACATTCTTGAACCATAATTTATGAAAAGAAATAAATAAGATCTCTGTATGTCATCTTATGAAACCCATTATGACAAAAGTAGAAGAAAGTAAAAAGACATGCAATGACTGTGAATTGCCTCTGTTCTTTTATAACCCGGCGCAGGTGTATGGGTGCAAGAACTGCCAGAAGGCTTGGTCAATGGAGACAATCAAAGATTGGAGTGACTCTACAGAAATGCCATCAAAGCAGTACGACTATTCAGAATACTTCAATTAGATTCGATAGCATTTTTCGGACCGTCCGGATTAGCAATCAACTCCGTAGCCGACTTGCGCTCGGAGTATAGCATACAATCTCCTTACTAACGATCGCCGAATACTACGATACGTTGCCCGGAAGCAAGGTCGTTTCCAAACCAAATACCTGCATTCGTGGCTATTTCACCCGGAGAATCAAGAGATGCAGGCCATGAAACAATGCGTACTAATTCATCAACGATTTCGATTCGTATTGTTGTCGGGGTACCACACTCAAGAGTGATCGGGTCACTTTCTGTCCTCGATTCTATTTCATATGAGTCATTGTGGAATGATCTAGATTGGGTAGAAGCTATTCCATCACTCACTTTTATCCGGAAGACGTGATCAGAATCCGCTCCGTTTTGTAAGCTAACAGTGTACTGCTTACGTGGAAAAGAAGCCAAGCACCCAGCAGAGAGACCCAGACATCCAGTCCCTATAGACGCCAGCCATGTTCGACGGTTCACGTCAAATTACTGTAGCTGATTGCTAAACTCCTTTTATAGATCATGTATTGAACATCTCATCACGTGCGCTCGCAGTTTCAAAATATTGGGCTCTGTAGTTTCGGTACACGGCGGTCGATTTTAGGGAAATCGGACGCTCCGTCGAAGGTTGTAGACGGCTGCTTTGAGCACCACTTCTCAGAAATATAAGTTACGTGACCAGTTAGAGTGTCGCCCCGATAATCCCGTGCTCCCAAGCTTAACTGATGTTGTGCGGTTTCTGAGGGGCCCCACGGTGCCGCTGCAACGGACATAGACACACCACTTTTCACGAGCTTTTCGCCACAAGAGTGCCAGCCACGCTCGAATCAACCGAATACATAAGATAGACGTGTTAACTACAACACTATACGACGACTTTATGAATGAATTAACCGGGTTCCAACGAGATCTGTTGTACTGTATCGCAGGAACTGACGACCCTTACGGATTGCAAATTGGCCGTGAGCTTGAGAACTATACCTCCACAGAAGTGAACCATGGCCGTCTCTATCCGAACTTGAACACCCTCGTGGAGAAGGGGCTCGTCAAAAAACAGTCCAAGGATGACCGGACCAACCTCTACACCCTCACCGATCTCGCCATTGACCATATCGAAGAACGTCGACAGTGGGAAAACGACAAGCTTCAACACCTCAACATCACTGCTGACACGGAATAAATCACATACCAATGAGGATTCGACCAGCCGACTCCGGGGCGACAGTAGTGTTTTGACCACAGAGACGAACAGCAGCGTATGCCGTTCTCTGTGACGTGGCACACCATCACCGACCAACTCGACGAGGTTCCCTCCGATGCCACCTTCCTCACGCCACTTTCTGATCGATCCTTCCGCATCTCCGACGTCCAGGAACACCGACTCCTCATCTCCTACCGTGACCAAGACGGCACCATCCCACTCAAACGCGAGCAGTTTGAGACACTCTACGAACGCGTTACCGATACACCACAGAGTTTCGAGCTTGATCGGCTCCCCGCTGATGCCGAACCTTACGCGACGATTCTCAGTATTCACCCACGTTTCGAGGTCGACCAGCGAGAGGGTCTCCTCCGTAATACTGACCATCCCACGCCATCCGCACTCGTTGATGTGACCCTCGACACCACTGGCGAGACACCAGCCCGCCAAGAGCCCGATCTCCCACTGTATGCTGATTCACTCCTCCTCATCGACGCCCTCGAACGCTACACACCCACTGATCTCTCGACAATGGAAACTGCCGAGTTGGTTAATCTCTACACCCTCTGTTCGGATGTCCAGCGTGGTGCCAATGACCTCCGACAAGACGTGCGTGCAGTGTTGCTCGAACGGCTGCATCATGACCAACCCGTCCATGGGCAATATGGCTCTGTCCAGCGGACAATTCGACGCAATCGGACCCTCAAAGACGACGAGACTGTCCTCGAAAAACTCGAAGAGGCAGGTATCGACCGCGAGCGCGTCACCACTGTCGACGCTGCCAAAGTTGACGAGGCGCTCGACGTGGTCGAACTCACAGAATCTGATCTCTACGATATCGACGAAAGCCAGTATGTTCGCAAAGCCGATGTCGACGAAGAAGTCAAAGAATCACGCCTCCAAGGCCTCAAAGACCAACTCGCTGCCGTCGACTCCACTGACTCGGAGGAGCTCCAACGAGAAATCGAGGAACTCGAATCACGGATTGAAGAACTCACCAGCTTCAAATCCGGTACGACGTTCGAATAACTATAGCTTAGTTGGGTACAAGCTGTAGTCCTTATCACCGTCTTAAGTAGCTGGGGTAAGTAGCTCACACCACACCTGACGAATGACGACAGAAGGACATCCATCACTCCCAAAATGGATCAAAGATGCGTATATCCCCCTTGAGCGGTATCTCTGTGAGCAGCCGACTCACCAGTCTCTCACACGTCAACAGGCCACTGATATTATCGACGAGGCCAACACCGATTTCAGCGATGCCGATATCGACCATGCACTCGATTACCTACTCAACCGCGGCTGGCTCTACAAAGTCGACGACCAACTATTCATTACTGAGCTCCAGTGTGGAGAATCAACTGAGTCGAACAACTAGCCACAAACGGTTGTCGAGTCAGTTGCGAGCGTCGACAGCCGAGCGACGACGCCACAGATAGATTATGCCAGGAATGACTGCGACGATCCATACTAACGAACTCACGAGATAGGTCGTAGGTCAGTAGTATTATACAAATAAGTCGAGTACCCGAAGTAATGACGACACAGGGAGAACCCCGGACAGAATCGTCGACAGAGTTGCGCGATGCAATTCAGGATCTCCCACCAAGTGCCAAGTTAGTTGCCATCGTCCTCGAACACAATGGGACACTCACCCAACGAGAGCTCGCCACAGAGTCACTCCTCCCAGAACGGACCGTCCGGCTCGGCCTCGACAAGTTACAAGAAGTCGGTGTCGTTGAATCGAGAACATCGCTACAGGACGCCCGAAAACGCCTCTATACCCTTTCGGTGGAGTCGACCTCTAAGACACCTTCGTCAGGCGATAAGCACTGAGAGTGATCAGTATCGGAACCGTTCGACGACCTCTGCAAACGCAACGTTTTCTTTGACTGTTTGAACCTGAATTCGGACCCGTTCTCCTTGCTGGGTCTCTGGAACAATTACCACGAACCTACGCTCAACTCGTGTGAGTCCGTCACCCTGATCGCCAATCTCTGTGATCTCCACGATTCGGTGTTCACCAACATCTACCGGTGGTTCTTGGCGGTCGTGGTCGACTCGGTGATCCGTATTAGCGGAGCCAGAGTCTTCCTCAGATGACTCCGATGTGGTCGATAGAAGCGCGACTTGGTAGGCCTGAGAGGTGTCAGCGAACCCATCTTCGACTTCAGATCTTGGGACCTCGATGACGTACGAATCGCGCTGCTCGTCGACAGTCGCTGAAAACAGACAGGTGAGTTCTTCGGAGATATGCATGAAGGCGTGATCAACCCAAAGTAGTTAGTCAATCAGTATTGCTTGTTGTGTTCTCATCTCACGATCCACCAACTGCTCACTGCAGGTCGTAGTGAGCGATTGACTCGCCGTGACAGTTCGAACAGACATTCCGGTCCGTCTCAAACGTCGACCCACACCGTCGACACTCGTAGAGGCTTTCTGTCTTCTGTCGACTAACTAACCACACGAGTCGTGAGAGCATCTTACAGGGTACAATCAGAGAACCATTATAAACACGTGTGATCGTTTAGCCTTCCGCTGTACAACAGTTTCACCGACAGAGATGGAATTCGATATTGTGGTGGAGTCGACTCGTGACAATATTCGCGGTGCCAATCAAACAGGATCTGTATCTACAATTCGTCCGCAGTTTGATTTGCTTCAAGAATCTCCTCCATTGGAGGAGTTTCAAATCTCTCGTCTTCGGTCTCTTCGTCTTCGGTCTCGTCAGGGTTGGATGACTCGTCACCTACAACATCACCGAACAATTTGCGGAGCATTTTGAGCATAGTATGAATTGGGCAGGTAGTAAGATATGTTTGCCGGAAGTCAGATCAATTACTCACTGTTCATCTATGCTCACCGGTGGTCTTAGTTGACCGACGTCATGATCTATATCACTCCGTACAGAATCCACCTCATCCACCGGTGACTGTCACACCGTCGACAGCAGTGCGATTGTGTGGACTTGCAATGTATCGACGAAGCCGTCTTTTGCTCTCGGTGTTAACTACCTTGACCAAACACAATCGCCGGAAACAGTTCTCGGCTGAATAAAACTAGCAATCACAGAACGTTGTCGCACTCAACTTCGTGATTCAGAGTTCATCCAAAACAAGAGAGACGGTAATGTTAAGATGAATACGATGAGTAAGTAGGGGGTCACACACCACCCTGCAAGTGTTCTCTAGATGCGAAACCACCTACTTTATTGAAATAAATGTATCCAGAACATACCGGCCTTGAAACGGGTTCGCGGGCAGGGCCTGGCAGCCCACCCGAGCCAAGATAGGAAGTACGTAGTCGAGGGCGACAAGAAATCCTCACGAGACCGTGTCGCCCTCGCCCTCGAGGAGATCGAGACCTACGAAGCTTCTTACTACGAAACGCAGCTGGTCAGAGCGGTCGATAGCATGCTTTCACCGCTCGGTTGGGACCAATCCGACATTCGTCGAGAGCTCTCCGGTGAGAGGGACGCCGTTTTGAGCTCGTTCGGAGCCACCAACGAACTGCCGTAGTGGACCCCACCCCTGGTTTCCGTCGTTTCGATCCAACCCCACGTTTCCGACGTAATTTTCGACCCCCCTCGTTTCCGTCGTTTCCTCACGCCCCACCCCAGATTTCCGTCGTCCGCACCCACTCAGTAGTAGGGGGTCACTACTCGCGAGTCCAGTCCTGCATCCGGCTGTCCTCGAGGATCGTTTCGCGGACGACCTGGGGATCTTCGATGAGTCGGTTCTGGAGGTGGATGCCGCCCGCACTCCCCTTGTTGATCTTCTCGATTTCGACAACTCCGAGGAAGCCTTGCTCTTTCAGAATGTCGCGGAACCGACGAACGGAGAGGATATCCATATCGAGATGGTTGCAGATGCGTTCGTACTGGTCGTACACCCGGCTCGTGAGGAACGCATCGTCGTTGCTGTTAACACTCAGCTCCGTGAGCGCCAGCAACGCCGCCTTCGCCTGCGTGGGTGCCCCGTTCACGAGTTCTCTGAACCGGTCCTTTTCGGCGTGCTGCTGTGCCTGGCGGACGTGTTCCTCCATCACTTGCTCTGCCCCGGCCTCGTAGGCAACCTCCCCGGCGTGACGAAGAATGTCAATCGCTTTCCGAGCATCGCCGTGTTCCTGCGCGGCGAAGGCCGCCGAGAGCGGAATCACGTCCTCGGAAAGGACGCCATCCTGAAAGCCATCCTCGCGATTGAACATGATCTCCCGGAGCTGGTTGGCGTCGTATGGCTTGAAGAACAGCTCCTTGTGCTGGAAGCTGCTTTTCACACGCTCGTTCACGTTGTCGACGTACTGGATCTTGTTGCTGATCGCGATGACACCGACGCTACAGTCGATTTTCCCCGCCTCCTCAGCGCGAGAGAGTTTCATCAGTACGCTGTCGTCGTTCATCAGATCTATCTCGTCGAGGATAATGATCACAGAATCAAATTGAGCGTCGAGCGTCTTCCAGAGGAGTTTGTAGTATTTCGACGTGCTGAGGCCGGTATAGGGGACGGAGATTCCAGTCGAAGATTCATCGTTCAGCTTCGCGGCAAGTGAGGAGATCGCCTGAGTCTCCGTGTTGTCTTCAGCACAGTCGATATACGCGGTTCCAATCTCGACGCCATCCTGAGCAGCATTTTGAGCTCGTTGACAGACGTGTTTTGAAACGAGAGATTTACCGGTCCCCGTTTTCCCGTAGATCATCACGTTTTCCGGGGAGTACCCGTGGACAGCACCGTTGAGACGTTTCGCGAGCTTCGAGATTTCCTCGTCGCGACCGACGATCCGGTCAGCCTCCGGAACGTGGCCGATTTTCAGGAGATCCTTGTTCGCGAAGATGCGATGCCCGGATTCAAAGAGTGGATCGTCGACAGAACCGTGTGAGGTGTCGGGCGTCATTGAATATCACACGGTGTGTGCGGGGGAATATAAATCTAGTGGAGAACGCCACCCCACGTTTCCGACGTTCCTCGTCCGATATCAGCGGTTAAATGCCGTAATTTGGTGGAATTGGATTGCTGACAATATAGCCACGTTTCCGACGTGAGGTAGGAAACCCGTAGACGGAAGCGTCGCCTCATTGTTGAATCCCAAACCCACACACCCCACGTTTCCGTCGTAATCACTGAACAGGTGGGGAGGGGACTCGAAGAAGACGTCCACGACGAGTTACCAGAGACGAGAGCGGCCCAGACGTCCAAAGCTGGCCGTCTATAGAAGCAGCTGGAAAGGATTGTTTCATCTGAGGGGGCGAAGTACTTCGCCTCTACTTTGGTTGAAGTACACTTAATGGTCGTTTCTTAGTTATACTACTTTAATCTATGTGTTCCAGAAGTTAGTTCATCTCAAGATTGGTTCTAGGTCAACATAATTAGTAGCTACATAGGATTATCGTAGCCTTTCCCTATGCCGTCGTGGAGAAACGACGGAAACGCGGGGGGTGTGGTCCCTTGGAAATCAGCGCCACCCCTCCACCCACATCCAGTTACGACGGAAACGTGGGGTGGGTGTCCTCTCTAATTGAGGTTCACTCGTTTGGGTTGACCGGACCCTTGTACTGAGAACGAATCTTCTCTCCCTCCCGCCACTGCCAGTAGTAGTAGCGATTATCGTTGATCTCCTTGATCGTGATCGTTGCTTTGGTCGGGACGTCATCCGGAAGATCGTCTGGTCGCTCTTCGACCTCTTCTTGATTTGCCGACTCCTCGAGACGGGCCTCTCGTTCCTTGTGCTCGGCGAGCGCTTCAGCGTACGTCGCAACGTTTTGGAGCTGCTCCGAAGACGACTCGTTGAGCGTGTTGACAATCTCTGTCGGGAGGTTCGCCGGTGGGGTCGGGGGTTCGTAGGACATCGGCTACTCTCGTGTCGCTCTTATGTAGAGCTGTGGAGTCCCCCTACAGCAAGGCAGTCGACGAGGAATTCGAACGATGCGCCGACGAGATTCACTGAGCGGACGATGCCGAAAGTATGAGCGGCCTGCTCCAAGCCGTGCTTGGAGAGGCCGCGGAACTTCCGCAGCCACGGCTTGACAAGTGAAAAGAGGCACTCAACCTGGTTGATGTGGATTCCTTCTGACGAGACGTACGTCTCGTCGTGAATCACGATCTTGTGGTCGTGTTCCATCCGGCGATAGGCTTGGAGACCGTCTGTCCAGACCTCTCCCAGCGGCTGGGAGAGGTCGGCAGTTTCCTCCATCACCGGCTCTAAATCAGTGTCGTAGGCGATTCCGAGCCTCCCACGAATTACTCTGAGCGCGTCGCGGCAGGCCGCGACGAGCGTTAATTGATCGCCGTGACGCCCCTTCCAGCGTGTCCGACCAGATCGGGACGACCCGCCGCGATGACGGCTGTCTCGCGGCGGGTCTTGGCCTTTGAACCCCGAACAGACCTTCCCAGATTCGTCGATCTGCGTTGGCCCAGAGATTGTGTGCTGGAATTGACTCCAGACGAGGGGGAAGCCACGGTGAACCGCGGCTTCCACCTCTTTGATCGCGTAGAAGACCGTCTTGTACGCTCGATCCAGCACAACGGCGATCTGTGAGATACTGAGCAAGGTATCTGCGTAGAGCATGAACGAGAGAAGCACCTCTCCTGTGGAGAGGTGTTTCTCGTGAAACGGTGTTCCGTAGGTATAGACGGGCTTAAACTGGCAACTGCGGCAGTGTATTCGGTCGGATGATTTCCAGGTGCGGATGGTTGGATTGCCGCACTGTGGACACGTCGTACTCTTCCAGAACTGCTTGAGTCGCCGCTCGATGGCCGCATCGAGCGGTTCCGTCTCTAGTTTGAGTACACCAAGATCGACGAGCTGGCGAAGCATCCGGCCGAAGGCTGGATCTGAGGAGGGCATATCACCTCATTTGCGGCCGTAGACCGTAGCTATAGGGGCTTTCCACGTTTCGACATAAGAGCGTCTCGTGTTAACCAACACAGCCCACAAATCCATAGGCTTGTTGGTTAAGAAGATGGAGACGGCTCTCGCGCCTGCTAACTGTAACATTACTCGAAACTTCTTTATATATAAGTTTCGTACTATGTTACACCATGCTCCGGCGCATCGAACTCGAGGTCCTCGCCACGGTCGACCGCGGCGACACGATCTCCGAACTCGCGACGAAGCTCGATCACAGCGAGAGCTACCTTTCCCGTGCCGTCGGTGACCTCGCCGAAAAGGGACTCATCTACACGGAACGCGACGGCCGGCGAAAAAGAGTCGTCCCGTCGGATGCTCGCGCCGTCGAACTCTACCAGGACCTCGTCCGCCAGCACTCCCATATCGACTTCCCCGACCTGCTGACCGGCAAGGCACTTGAGGTGCTGTACTACCTTGACCAGCCGCGAACTGTCTCCGAGATCGCCAACCGGAGCAACAACTACCGCAACACGGTTAACCGCGTCCTCAAGCGGTTTCGCAACCGTGGTCTCGTCGGGACAGCCCACGGCCACTACGAGTTTAACGCCGATTTCGACCGCCTCCACGAGTTCTCTCGGGAACTCGCACACCATCTGCATCGCCAGCGACTCGAAGCCGTCGCCCCGAAAGGCACGATTCTCTGGGAGGACTGCGACGAATTCCTCGCCCAGACCGAGACGGAGATCGACGCAGAAGCGTTCCACGAAACCGGCCTCGCTCGATTCGCAGCCTTCGACATCCAGTTCTTACTCACCAGCCACCGCTACTACGTCTACTCCGAAGGACTCGATGCCGTCTCACCGGCGGACCTGTGTTGTCACACCCTCTTGATCGACGATGGCAGCCGCCACCGCTCGTACTGTCTCCTCCTGCTCAGCTACGTCGACGTCGACGAGGAGAATCTCCGAGAGCAGGCGGCGAAGTATGGCTTCGAAGACGAAATCGACGCCTTGCTGCGCTACCTCGAGACGCACGGCGAGGTTGATGACGAGCGGCTCCCGGAGTGGGACAAGTTCCAGGAGTTGGCGGCTGACTACGAGGTACCACTACCACCATGAGATGAAGTCCTCCAAGCACTCGACAAACCGATGACCGTCGACGAGTTGGTTGCCAATCTCGGATTGGAGCTTGAGGCGGTTCGAGACAGGCTCACGTATCTTGAGAAATTCGACCGAGTGCGCCAAAATGGCGATACATTCTGTCCGGTGGAGTAGTTCGTCTTCCTTCTACTGTAAACGTTCGTTATTAGCACGGTTTCATAGATGTACAGCCCGACAGTGACACTTGGTTCATATGTCTTCTGTGTCGGCACCGATCGTTAACGTCTCCAGCACTGGAGGAATTTCAAGGGTTCTACGCGAGAGCAGAACATGTTAACCAACGCTAGTCATTCCTAGGTCAATTGGTCTTTCTGGGCGAGAAAGAGAGATATCCTCTGAGAGCCTACATCTAGCGTTATGACACGGCCAGTTGGAACGCAACGAGTGTTGGAAGCGCGGCGACGGCTTGCCGTCGCCTTGCTTCGGCTAGGTCACAGCGTCTCCGAGGTTGCACAAGTCGTTGATGTCTGGCCAAGCTCAGTTTATCGTTGGAAGGACGCCTATGAAGCTGATGGCGACGCTGGTCTCACCTCAAAACCAGTCAAAGGTGGACCCTCGACCAAGTTATCCGACGAACAGCTAGCAGCACTTGCGGCCCTTCTGGAAGACGGGCCACAAGCCCATGGGTTCGATACTGATCTCTGGACGCTCAAACGCATCGCAGCGGTGATTGAACAAGAATTCGGTGTTTCTGTCGCCCAAACAACCGTCTGGCGGTATCTTCAGAAAATGGGCTGGAGTTGCCAGAAGCCTGAGCGTCGCGCTCTCAAGCGCGACGCGAATGCGGTTCGTCGTTGGAAACAAGAGACGATCCCGGCAATTGAAAAAAAGCGCGAGTGAACGACCTTGCGCTCGTGTTTCTCGACGAGAGTACCGTCCGAATGCAGTCCACGGTTCGACGGACGTGGGCACCGCGTGGAAATACCCCAATCCATCGGAATTCAGGTAGTTGGCAAAGTATACGGGCGATTGCAGCCCTGACGGTCGCGCCGAAAACTGGCGCGACCGTCTTGGATTTCTGGCTCTCTGAGAAAAGCGTCGACAGCGAACAAATGGCGTTCTTGTTACGCGATTTATTCAATCAACGAGGACAAGATTGCATCCTTATCTGGGACAATCTGCCGGCACACAAACCGACAGCACGGATGATGACAACACCTGGATGGCCGATGGCTCCCGAGGTCGCCATCGACATCCAGTACCTCCCGACATACGCACCAGATTTCAACCCGGTTGAACAGGTCTGGAAGTCGGTGAAATACGACGATCTTGCGAACTACGTACCCACCGATCTCACCGCGCTGAAAGCGCGGCTCGATCAGTCGCTCCGAGCAGTGCAAGATCGACCGGAACTACTCAGGTCCTTTATCAGATGGGCTGGGTTCGAACTTGGTTAGTCATATTAGAACTGAAAAGACTAAGAGCTTCACAATCTCGGTGGCACAAATATGTTTACCAATCACTATTTTCTAATTCCCACGGGCGGATCCTCCAGTAATAGATAGCCTGCATACCTGCTGTAAGGCCAATTACAATGCAGGATCATTCGTCTTTAGTTAAGACTCACATCTCGGTTGCGTAGCGGTAGCGAGCGTCTCTTGAAGGATTGGCCGTTGCTGGTGTATCTTCTGGGCGTCTTCGATCAACCGCTCCAACAGTGGCTGTGGCGAGTATCCCAAGAACTCACCGAGTTTCGAGAGGATGAGCTGGGCGTGCGACCGGAAGGTCGCCGCCCAGCGTTCTGGTGGGAAGACGATCTCATCATCTGCTACCTCGGTGACTAACCCTAGCAGATCACGGCTCACGAGCAGTGAGAGCAACGCTGCGTACACTAGAATTTCAACAACCGCTGGGTCAGCTGTGTCGAACTCATCTAACTCGTATTGCGTCTTGAGTTCACGGAACAGCAACTCCACCTCCCATCTGCACCGATACAGCGTTGCTAGATCTGACGGGAGAAACTCTTCTCGTGGGAGATTCGTGATGTAGAGATGGTAGTCGTCGGCGTCCTCGTTGCGGACACCGACGACGCGGAATCGCTTCGTATCTAACGACCGAGTGCCGTTGTACGGTCCTCGCTTGAACTCTGCTTCGACCTCTACGTCGATGTACGTGCGGTAAAGGTCATCTACAACGTCATGAATCTGCTTTCCCTCCAAGCGAATGGCGTCGGAGTGGTCAGCGCAACTTCTGAACATCTGGCAGAAATGTCTCTATCCAGTCACTGGCAAAGCTCAACCGACGACTCAACTTGAGAAATGTCTCTGTAAGGAACGTTCTGAAGTGGTCTTTGTCCTCGAAAATCTCTGGCGAGATCTCTCGTTTGGTACTCTTCCAGAGCGGTTCAATTGCGTTGAGAGTCGGTGAGTATGGTGGGATGAAGACGAACTCGATGCCGAGTTCGTCAGCCCGTTTTTGTGTGAGTTTCGCATGATGGGATCCGTAATTATCGGCCACGAGCAGAATCCTCCCGACAGGATTCTGCTCGCGGATCTCTTCGAGTGCCTCGACGATTGTCTCCTTGACCAACCGCTTTTTGAACGAAATCACGCTCTGTCCGGTTAGTGCATAGAAGCCGATCGACCGCCACGGGAAGGTCACTAACGGCTTTTCGATTTGGACTGTTCTGTCGAACGACCACATTCGCTGAGAATTTTCGAACGGCTGCGCCCACGCCTCATCAAAAGAACCCGAAGACGAGGGGTTCATCACCACCCGTTTCGTGGCCACCTCCGCCGAGCGCCTCATTCAGGCGCTCGGCAAAGATTTCCTTCGCGTCAACTGGACGGCGAGGGTCCATTGGACGTGGTTTCGCGTATCTCATTCCTGCAGCACGTAGCTTTCGGCTCAAATGTGACGGATGATACGAGACATTGTAGCGGTCTTCGATAAGTAAGTGAATTTGCTGTGGTGTCCACGGTTGGTCAGCTTCAAGAGTATCACATAGTTCATCAAACTGTACAGAAGTGAGCTTCGGCGGCCGACCGCCGCCGAAGCGTGGTCGGAGCCCTTCAACACCTCCATCGTTCCATGCGCTAGCCCACCGACCCGTCGTTGATTTGGAGATCCCGACGCGATCGCCTGCTTCCATGCGCGTATCACCATGGTAGAGGTTCTTCACAAAACACAACCGACGGACGAGACGGGTCTCGTCCGCCTTCTGTGCGTCCTCGACTGCCTGGTCAAGTTCGGTTTCCGTCAAGTGCCTCAGCAAAAGGCCTCAAGAACTACTGTTCATCACAGTTAGTACGCTTCCAGAGGAGTCAACACTTTCGCAGACCACTCCCACGCCATTCGCGGAGTTCCTTCGTTATCACCGGATTAGCGTTCTGTTTGAGTCGGCTCACGAAGTAACCGTCATTCTCGTCGATTAACGCAAACCGGCGGTATTTGAAATACGCCAAATCGAAGAGTATGAGCCGTCCTTGCAGCCACGACCCGGTCTTGAACATAGTACTGTCGTGGGTTTTCTCGTGCGTGATCTCGAACCGTTCAATCGTCTTCTCGGTGGCATTCTGGAGCAGGTGGAGCTTCGCTCCAGCCTGCTCCTCGTACCGAGATTTGTACTTCTCAGACAGCAGTTCGTGCAGCCGTAGAATGGTTCCATCAGCGATCATCACATCTCTAAACCGCTCAACATCCACATCAACCGAGTCGGGAACAGCGACCTCGTCGAGAGCAGCCTCGACGAGATCGCTGAAGTACTCCGCGAGGGTTGGCGTCAACCGCTGATAGAATCCGCCTGGAGAGAGCATCTTGTCCGCCGTTGAGTTGTAACAGCGTCGAAAATCGGCAAGTGTTCGGCCTTCGCCAGCGGCGAAGCCGAACACGAATGCCCAGACGAAGGCGGGAATCTGGAGCTTCCGATCACGTTCGACCACGCCGAGTTTCTCGGCGTGCTCTTCGAGGAACTCGGATGGAAAGAGGCTAGTGAGACGACGCATAAGACGGGTTGAGGAGGTATCTTTGTGCACACTAGCTGCCTCCTCATTCCCCTCGAAAAGGAAGTTCGATAAGCTACCGCTGTACCGCGGTTCTGTGACTAACTAAAGACGGATGCAATGCAGGATAGACTCCATACTAATGTTCGATCAGTAACCTGAGCATAGACACCTCCAACCACTCCACTCAGTGCTACCACTGCAAACATTATTGAAATATTGGTCGCGGTGTATCCGCGACTGAGTGTATATATTGGTCCTAGAATAGCACCGATACCGATTACAAGAAGAGGAGACGGGTCATGATAACTGTACCATACGAGTATGATCCCCATAATCATAATTCCATAGATGCCATATTTGAGGCGTGCCTTACGGAATCCCATACAGCATTTGAACAGTCAGTAGACAATAAATTTGTCAGTTTGACTAACACCCAATCAGAGAGCTTCTAATAAAGAGTCGATTATTGCATTACAAGCGGAAAGACCAAAAAATGTTGGTTAATATTGTTGTACTATCGGGCCAGTCGATAGGATAGCCTCAATTATCGGTTGAAGTCGACGCACAGAACATCACCAACAGAAGGAGAACGGGATCAGCAGGACAGATTGCTCTACTTAGAGCGTGTATGCAGTACACGCCAATTTGAACCTCTCTAATCGATCGTTAATATTTTCAAAAACAAGATTATTAAAGCGAGAGACATAATACCATATGAAACTAAATGGCCTTTTCATTTGATACCACTTACAAAAATTTAGACTCGAATCTCTATTCGAAAGTAACGCCGAAAAGTATCGATACTCCCGACGTTTTGCTTCTTGATGACGAGCTATGTGCTGATCTAGGATTGGATACAGCGAAGCTCACTACTGAAGTGCTGGCAGGCCAGGACCTATTGGAAGAACCAATCGCTCAAATATATGCAGGCCACCAGTATGGAAGTTTTACCCTACTTGGTGACGGAAGAGCGATGATACTCGGTGAACATGTTCACGATGGCAAGAGATACGATATTCAACTGAAAGGGGCTGGTCGAACTCCCTACTCCAGAAGAGGTGATGGCAACGCAACTGTCAGCTCAATGCTCAGAGAGTATGTATATTCGTATGCGATGCAGAATCTAAACATCAAAACGTCGAGAAGTCTGGCAGTCGTCGAAACCGACGAAGCAGTCAAACGACGACGGACAGAACCTGGTGCCATCCTCGTTCGAGTGATGAACAGCCACATTCGATACGGGACCTTCCAGTATGTTGCAGGCCGAGCATCCGACGAACTACAGCGATTCACTGACTATGTTATCGACAGGCACTACCCGAAGCTGAATGGGACGGATCGGAAATACCTAGAGTTCTTCGATTCGGTTATGCAGTCGTCGATTGAGATGGTTGTTGACTGGTTGCGTGTCGGATTCATCCATGGCGTCATGAATACGGATAACATGAGTATCGATGGCGAAACATTTGATTACGGACCCTGTGCCTTCATGAATTACTACGACGAGGAGACGGTCTTCAGCTCAATCGATAAGCACGGGCGATATGCATTCGGGAACCAGCGACCCATCTTGCGGTGGAATCTCGAGCGGTTCGCAGAAACACTCCAACCTCTGTGTGCACAATCAGCACTCACGTATGATGAACTCGAAGTCAAACTAAACGAATTTGGGGATCGATTTGATGAGCAATACTACACCATGATGCGGAAGAAGCTGGGAATCAACTCAGATGACGAGCAAGAGCTCGTCGATGAAGTCCTGGAGTGGCTTCGAAAATCGAACGCAGACTATACCAATACGTTCCTTGAATTAGAGACGCCTGGTACGTTTGATAATCCAGTGTTTGCAACTACAGAATTCGAACAGCTTCGGAATAAATTGGCTGCTGTCGGCCTAGATGAGGAGTTGATGCAGGAAGCCAATCCGCGGTATATCCCCCGCAATTACTTGATTGAAACGGCACTGGATGAGTATCTCGAAACTGGTAACCTATCCAAATTTAACGGGTTGTTGACCGTGTTGGAAGACCCCTATACATCAAAAGATATGGGTTCACAATTCCAGCAACCACCACCACGAGAATTCGATGCAGAGTATACAACGTACTGCAATACTTGAACGAGTATCATCGACTTTAGCTGTCGGAGCGGTACCATTTCTCCCATACCATCGCTAACCGTCAGTAAGGTCGGTCGACTCGTAGCTTCGCGAAGAGTATGAGTTTTCTGATCAGGCTGTAGATCTCTTTCCAGCCCCAGCAGGCGACAGGCTCTTGATAGCATGGCGACAGAATCCGGTATGGATCGGGTGGTATCGAAACTCAGCGATGGTGTGTGGCCACCCGCGGTTCTCGCTGCGGTCGCCTCGATGCCGTTTTCGTTCGTGGTTCGGTGGTATGTGCCGTTTCTGAGTTCGTTGCCGGTGTTCTTCGCTGGGATCGTCGTCGGCTACGCCTACCGCCAGAACTCGAAGCGAGCCATTCGTGTGGGCACCCGTATGGGACTGGTCGGTGCGCTCCCCTCCGTCTGGGTGTATGTGAGCAGATTCGATCCGGTTGAGAAGATCGGTCCCGGCGGACCACTGTGGACAGTAGTAGTCGAGGTCAGCCCGCTGCTGGGACTACTCGTGCTGGTAACTGTGTTGTCGGGGCTGATGGGGTTCATGGGGACGCTCACCGGAGTGAGAACGAAACACAACCGCCCATCGACCGAGGCTACCTGATCAGAACCGCGTCCGGGGATCGCTCGCTGCGGCTCATACTGTTTATTGTAGACGGTTACCGTCTTAACTGCCCACTGGGCGGCGGTTAAGCGGTAACCTCCACAACAAACCGTATCACTGGCTCAGGAACTAGCCAACTACTCATTGACGCTTTGTACAACAAACCGTTACTAAACAGATGATCAGTTTTGCGTATCGATCGATATTGGTCGTCTCATTGGTTCGGGTACTATCAGATCTCGAATAAGATCTACTACTTTTTCATAACAAAGCGTATTTCAAAAGTGGACCAAAGGACACTATCCCACTGATGAGGACTCAACTGCCGCGTCAGCGAGATAGGTGAAATTGTCGGTACTCATGAGAGCTCATCGAACAGCCCATTTATTGTGCTATTTTGAAATAGTTTGCCAAATAAGAGCTCGCCCAATATCATTACTACATATTTTATTCCATTCTCCAAGATATTCAGACAATTCATTGTCGACACAATTGAATCCACATTGTTAGAGCAAATAATAACTGCAGATTAAGTTGACAGTCTTTTATGTAATTATTTTAAAATTTACCAATAAGTATATCTCAACATATGTAGTACTAAAACCGACATATTGTGGTTTTGTCCTCCTCTCTATGTCCTCACAAAAACACAAACCTCCGCAAAGATGAACGTGATTAAGAAGTTCCTTCAGAGCAGATACGACGACGAGCAATACGAAGCTCTGCGATTCCATGCAGGCAACGAAAATACTCTGAGTCAGTGCGTCAGGGAGTACGACGGGCGTCTACTCAAAGTCCAACCGTACAGTAAGTCGGTCGGGATCGAGAATGCAGAGCAACTCATTTCCGTGTTCCATAGTGCAGTCACCAAGCCGAGTTGGTTGAAAAAGAAGCTCGGGAAGACAGAACAACCACCACGATACTCGTTTGAAATGTGGTTCTCCGAAGGGAAGCTCCGGTTCATATTCTCGACCCCGAATCGCGATGAAGAGGAGGAAATCCAAAAGCAGATCGGCGGGTTGTATCCAAACGCCAACATCTCGTCTTCGAACCGACTCATGCCGAAGATCCCCCGAGAAAGCTATATCACAGGCGGGGAATTCACGCTCTACCACACAAAGTACGCTCCGATTCGGTCGTTCAGTGGAGAAGGACCGTTTGAGAGAGACCCGTATGAGGCGATCACGAGCGAGCTGGTTGGTCACAAAAATCAAGCAGTCTTCTTCCAGGTAGTGTTCGAACCCGCCCACGAAAATTGGACCGACGGAGAGGGCCGAACCGATCCATCGGCCCAATCCAAAGCCCGCGAACTCGAAGAAGGTCGGCTCATCGACTCTCGGATCGATCCAAAGATTCTCGACCCCACTGACAAAGATCGACGGACAGGAAAGTACATCGGCAATCTAGAAGGTACGCCAGCCTTTGAGTGTAATATTCGGTTCTTCGTTTTCGACCAGCGTGCAAAAACCACTGTCCGACATGCGAAGGGTATCGAGAACGTATTCACTTCGATTTACCAGAATGCACGACTCAACCAACAGTTTACTGCCACTCGGTTCAATGGTGAAGAAGCGAAAGAACACTTCTTCGATGCAGCACTCCGAGAACTCAACCCCAACGGTACGATCCTAACTAGAGAGGAGTTGGCTGCGCTCGCACATCTCCCGAATGAGAGTATCCATACCCAAAATGTCGACTTCATCAAGACGGCATTTGGCAAGTCTGTCCCCGGTGGCGCATCCGTAGAAGCCAAAGACGGTAATCTATCTGAGGCAACCCACGATGATGCGGGAGCCAATGAATTTGCAGAGTTGGATGAAAACCCACCAGTCGATCTAGGTGATGATGCCGACGATTTGACCACGTACGAGAAGGCAAAACGGATCGTCTCGTCATCGTCGAAGTCTTATTACCGACGCTCGGTGTCGCCATCTGACTACCCAGAGACTGTAACTACCAAGACGATAAGACAAGAAGCAGAAACTGAGGAAGAAGCAGAGCAGACCATCAATGTGGTTCTCGAGTACGCAGCAGCGTACGAACAAGGGGCCATCAATCACGATGAAATGCGTGCCCAAATGCCCACTGAAGAAACCTACGAGCAGCTGCTCAACGTCATTGAAAATCACATCGAAGAATCCTACCTGATCCGTGCAAAGCAGGCTGATGCTGCACAAGGCCGCTCCGAAGCAGACCAAGGAGAGCCACAGCCACAGCCACAGTCCCGATCGTCACCAGCATCTGCAGGTTCGCCGGCAACAACCAGTGAACCAGAAAGCGACGAAACGCCCGCCCTAACAGACGGATTGGGAACACAAGACAGCCTCCCGGTGAGTGCTGAGGGTGGTGGACAAGCGCAGAATGGAGCAGGAGGGACGGCGGCTTCGAGCGCGTCGACTACTGGACAAGACAACCTCCCTGCCAAGCGCGGTAAATTCGCCGTCAATTTCGTCGATACGGAATACTGCCAAACCCGATCGGAGAGCGGTCGGTACTTGAATATGAATTTCAAGCAGACTGGTCACGACGGTAACCTCTACATGGGTGAAGACGTTCGGAAACTTTTCGTCGACAAACACCGCGAAGACCCGAGTGCGAATATCTGGTTGGGGTATCAATCGCGGGGGAACAACCCGATGCGGGAAGTCGGCATGGAAGAGTTCTCGTGGTTCCGTCATCTCTCGATGTTCGGGACGACAGGCATGGGCAAGACGACTTCTCAGAAGAACCTCATCAACCAGATCGTTCGGAAGGGCTACGGCTGTGTCGTCATTGATCCGAAGGGCGATATGGCGGTCGAGCTCATGCAGGAAATCCCCGAAGACAGATTAGACGACGTAATCTGGATCGAACCGGGTAGTATCAAACACCCTGACAAGGTGGCCGCGATCAATTTCCTCGACCCATCGGTTCCAAAAGACCACCCACGGTACGACCGAGAGGTCGAATCCATCGTCGACGACCTTCAAGCAATTCTGAAAGCCGAGGGCTACTGGGGGGCGAAGATGGCCGGGATTACGAAGAACATCACGCGGGCGATGATCCGCTCGAACAATCCATATACACTTTATGACATGTACAACGTCCTCGGCCGCGAGGAAAAACGCTGGAACTTCGCCCGCTCGCTCGAACGCGAAGGCGTCGAGCTGGACGATACACAAACGGGGAGTATCATAACCGACATCAAGCAGTACTCCCGCCGTATTGCGGAAATGGACCCAGACGAGGTTGACCCCGTCGTCAGACGCCTTCAAGACTGGGCAGAGAGCCCAATCAGCAAGGAGATCGTTTCTCATCGCAATAGCTCGGTCTCGATCAACGATGCTGTCGAGGAAGGCAAGATCATTCTTGTTCGAAACACCGTCTCGAACGAAGAAGTCAAACGGGTAGTGTCGACAGCAATTATCCGGCGTGTCTGGGCGACGATCCAATCCCGTGCCGAGGAAGAAGAAGAAGAGGACCGTGAACCGTTCTTCACGCTGATCGACGAGTTCGACGACGTCGTCAGTGAGGATATGAACATCAAAAAGATGTTGACCAAGGCACGCTCCGGAAAAATGTCGGTGTGTCTGGCTTGTCAGAACCCCGCCCAGATCGAAGAAGACCACGAGGGGATTCTCAGACAGATCTTTTCGAATACGGACACGATGGTCTCGTTCGGTGTTCGAGGACCTGACGACGGTGAGTTAATTGCCAAGCGGATGGGCGAAGACATCGATAAATACGACATCATGGGGATGCCGGAGTTCCGAGTGCTGACTCGCGTGACCTACATGGGCGAGCAAGGTCGAGAGGTAAGTCCTGCATTGGGGCTTCATACCTTCCCCGACTACCCGCCGCTGCGAACGAAAGAAGAGGCCCACGAAGCTATCGACCGGAGCCTTGATCGATACGGCGTCGAGCCGATGGCAAACTCTCCGGCTGAGACTGATCTGCTCATCTCGGGTGGCGGGATGCAACAACAGACCGTCGTCGACTTCCTGGAGCTCGTCTGGGGCGAACAACTCAAACGCGGGGCCGAAACAATCACTGTCGAATCGTTCGCCGACCGCTTCGAGGAGGCATTGGGCCACCCAATCGAGGAATTCCCCAGTGGGATCGGCGTACCTCCTGAAATGATCAACGTCCACAACGTCTATCTGGAAGACGACGACGAGGAAGACGACCCCTTCTCGATGGGCGATGATTTCGCTTCTGAAGAAGATAACCGGGATCTGATCGCCTACCAGACAGCAAAGCGAATCCACATCCAAAAGCCCGAGGCGGAGGTCTCAATCACTGCTGAAGGTATCGATGCGATTCTCCAGCAAGACAGCGGTCGAGTCCAACCAACCGAGTCACACCGCAAAACGATCCACGACGGGTTCCGCTGGTTCAGTCGACTCGGCCTCAACCTCAGTGTTCCAATTCAAGTCAATTCAGAATCAGTACCTCACAAAGCATCCTCGGCTAGCTGTTTCTGCGGCCTGAGTTCTGTGTCGAAGCGGTTGTACTGACGGTCTCGACGAGAGAATTACGGACGGATCGACGGAGAGCTGTCGCTGTCGGCGGCGGTCAGCCGCCGACGCGACAGCGTCGCCACTCACTCCGCTGGCTTGCTCGGTCGGTGGTTAGCGGTGGAATCGGTCGTCAGGTGGCCGATTCGCGGGGACGGCCCGACGCACCGCGAGGGCCGTCCACGCAGCTCGTCGAATCATATTGACGAACTCCTTGTACGGCCACCACCAGAGGCGACGCCCGCCTCGGCGGGGCGTCGCCACATACTCGTAGTGAAGGTACCGCCAGACGTTCTGTAAGAGGAGACTCACCACCACGTACAGCAGCCGTACCGTTGGATCTCGTGTTGTCGTTGTCGCTATCGCTTGCTCAAACAAGCGATAGCTTGACTCGATACCGAAGCGTTTCGAGTAGTGGTATCGAGCGTCCCGTGGTGAGTCGATGAACGGCGCGTCAGCGGCGTAGCCGTGACGCGCCACACCGTTCTCGTCATACTTCCCATTTAGGTACGTACAGTCGATGTAGACGGGAAAATCGACGGTCCAGCTGTGACCGTCGAGTTTCCCCGTCAGATCATGCTGAATGACGCGACTCCATCCTTCCGAGAGCTCTTGCTGAATCGCCTCACCCCACCGGATGATCGGGATCACGTACGCGTAATTGTGCGCCTGAAGCAGCGTGAGACACTTACTGTCGTAGAATCCGCGATCAAGGTAGACGGCCTTGACCCCGGCGTCAAGGCCGTCGAGGACACCGAAGAACTCAGCGAGGACACTACTTGCGGTATCGCCGTCTTTGAGACGGCGTACCGCCAGCGTGTAGCGTTTGTTCTTCACACGCGCGTAGAGTGTGGCATAGGCGTGGAACGCAGTGGTTCCACGCTTCGCTACCGAGTGATAGAGGCCGTCTGTGTCGTCTTCGTCACCGTAGTAGGGCCGCAGGTGGAGGTCTGCGCAGACCTCCACCTGTTCGGGGAGCAATTCATCGAGATCCTTTCGCAGGAGCGTGTTAGCGACTCGTTCGAGCCGTTCCGGCTCGAACTTCGTCCGAAGATGGTAGAGGACCGTGTTCCCAGCGGGTGAGTTCTGGCTCGACGCACAGAGCGTAGAGACAGAGGTCCCGTCGGCGCAAGCGCCGACGAGGACCTCATAGATGTCTTCAGCAGTGATTTCAGCGTTATTGGCTAACGAGAGCGAAACTTCCTCGTCAAGGCGGTTGACGAGAAAGTTAAGAAGCTGGTCCTCGTGGATCTCACCGTCTGCTTGTTTGGTTTTAGACACACCTTCAGCAAGCAGACGTTCTAACTAAGCGGCTTTGTGAAGTACTGATCCTTAGTTAGGTGTCCGTGTCGTCCTGAACCACGGAAGTCCCAACGGCTATCGTGTATTCCACTTATCCACCCATTGTCGTCTGACAAACGGGACTCATTTTCCATTTGAGGGAAGATATCCGTAGCCCGTTCATCGTTGAGCCATGGCAAAACAACGTGTGACTCTGTAGTTAGATTCACAACCTCATCATACGATAGATCCAGTCCATTATCAATCGAGATCTTCTCTAATGCCGTTTTGCTTTTAGTAGCTGGCCAAATATGTGCTCCAGAGTTATTTGTCTCTGAGTTCTGTGTCAGGAAAACGACCATGTAGCTGTGATGAACGTCCTCAAAGATCCATCCTCCACGGTTTCTCGCCTGTAAAACAGTTAAGTGAGATTCATCAAGCAGTCGCTGGCGGAGTTTCTTCCATCCACCCAGTACGAGGGATTGACGTGGGAGAACATATCCGAGCTTCCCACTGCTCTTCTGTAAGTTTAGAGCCCGTTCAACAAAGAGTTTTGAATAATCTTTGTGTCCATGACCTTGCTCATCATAGGCAGCGGTCACATAGTCCTGATACAATTCTCGATTTGCCTGTACTTCATCTTCTTCGTCGGCAATCTGTGGATATTTCTCTCGAAGCTCTTCGATTCTATCCTCACGTTTTGATTTACTGAGTGCATTCAGTCCGGGGAATCGGGTGACCCAGAATTGCTGTGGCTCATGTAGAACTTTATCCCATGGCGGGTTACCTACAATTACGTCAAATCCAGGATCTTCACCAGTGAATACCTCTGGGAAGGTTGTTGGGAAATGAAGAACATCAAGATCACCGAGTGCTTCTTGTGCTTTGTCGTAACTGGATACACCTGTGAGGTCACAGTCCATTGTAACAACGCTAGTCTCAACATCATCGTCCAGATATGAACCCACGAGGATATCGAGTGCTGCTTCAGTCTGTTCAAGCCTCTCATCGATTTTATTACGGGTTTGTCGAGCTTGTTGTACCTCTGAGGCATCGGAGTCGGCCATTTGACCAATCATCTCTACCTCTTCCTCAATGTCAGGGAGATTTGCCTCATCATCACCGTCATCGAGAAACATTCCCAAGGAACTCTGTTTGACATCCGCAAGATCTGTGATCTCATTGAGAGAGCCAATACCGACGATTGAATCCCCTGTCTGGAGATTATAGTCCAAGAAAGTGAGAGGGAGGCCAGGTACGAACGTATGAATCCAGAGAGAAAGACGTGCTAACAACGTTGCCTCATCATTGAGGTCAACACCGTAGATACACCGACGTGCCACTTGCCGCCGAAGTAACTGATCCCGTTCGATTTCTGGTGCATTATCCTCGTTTTCGAAGGCATCCATTGCTGCTTGTTCGAGACGGTCCAATTCTTGTTGGACACGTGGTAGCTTGCTATCTCGTTGTTCTAAGAAGCCAGATAAACGACTCTCTATTCGGTCTATGGCACCAACTAGAAAGTGACCAGAACCCATTGCGATATCTGCAACCCGAATGTCGAAGAAGTGCTCCGCTGCCTTATTGTCCGACATCCCTTTGAGTTTATCAATGTGATCGTCGAGAGCAGGCTTCAACGAATAATCTAAGAGATGTTCAACGAATTCACTCCCGGTATAATACGATCCCGTAGATTTTCTCTCTCCTGATTGGCCGTGCAGATATATTTCTCTCTCTTCAACATCCACTGTTTCGTCATCTATTGCAGGCCGGTAATTCCCATCATCAAGAGTTAAATCATCGTCGGCGACAGACAACTCAGATTCTAAGAGACCCTCATAGATGACACCGAACTCACGGACGCCAATATTCCGAAAGTCGATAGGACCTTTGCGCTCGTCAGGTGTCTCGTCGATGAGTAGGCTGCCCAAAGCAGGACCGAACTCCGCATTGGTAAGTTCGATTTTTGCAAGTTCAGCACCAGCTTCAGACATATCCATGTTCGAAGAGAGTAAAGTACCGTCGTACTCTGGTAAGCCCCACTCAGCGTGGCCATTGTGGATATATTTCGTGAGTTGCATCACCTCATCCCAGTAGTCTGTCGCGTCGTCGTCGAACTCCTGTTCATTGTCGGTTAGTGTTCGGTCAATACGCTTAGCGAGGTTCTTCAGCGAGTGCTCACGGTAGTTGCCATTACGTCGTCGTGGGAGGAAGTCCTCGTCCTCAGCGTAGGAGATGAAGAGCAAGCGGTAAAGAAGGACCAATGCCATCCGGTAGGTCTGATCCAGTTCTTCTTTTGTTGGGTCGTCGAGATCACGCGACTCTGCGATAGCCTCGGCCAACTGCGGTACTACGTCATCATAGATGCGTTCTCGAAGTCGCTCACCTAAGTCGGCAGCGTAGTCCTCAGAGCGAGCCATAATTTCTTCTAATGATCCGCCATCACGGAGTGCTTCAGCAGAGAAAAGAAGCCAAAGGTAGCCCGCCATATCGTCGGTGAGAAGATCTGGATTGAGTTCGACGAAGGTATCAGTCCGACCACGCGATCCAAATCCGGCATCAGCGTCTGTCGTATAGAGCCGAAGAGTGGTACCCGAACTGGCAACGACGTACTGTAGGTTCTCGTTATCGGCTTTGTTTAGTGAATAACTGACTGCCGATTTGCCTGAGAAGCGGTCTTTCGTTTGCTCGAAGGCTTCATCATCTTCGAGGAAGACAGCGACTGCTGTCTTTTTTGCACCATCTCGAAGAACGTAGCCACCACCTTGCAGCGGTTCGATCTCGTATCCGAGTTCTTCGACTAACTCTCGACCGTCGTCAGCCCCGAGGGCATTATCTGCTTTGGTCGCAGCATCGTCCCAGTCTTGTCGGTGCGGAACGCCGACACGAAGCTCGTGTGTTGAGAGGAGACCCTGGTTACGTAGACCGACGAGGTCGTCGGTTATTTGATCCAGTACTTCTCCAAGAAAACGATGTGCCGCAAAACGGTCCGGTTTCTCAAGGGCAACATCGACAATTCGCTCAGCAACTCCGACATCAACGTCGTGATAAACTGGTGGAGAATCACCAGATGGTCCGCAGAGCGCAACAGAATCAGTATCGTATGTAGTAACAACAAGAACAGGATTCGGGCGTCCACCCCGGCGATCCTTCCAGATACGACGCATCTCATCTTTTCGAGGACGACCTTCAGAATGAGCAAGGACAATTTCTAGCTGATTGGAACCATTGCCAAGATCAAATCCTTCTATCTCAAAATAATCGTGGTCCGGGGACCAAGGTCGCCACATACGTGTGGCGAGAAAATCGAGAGTCATATACAGGCTACATATTCGGAGTTACAAGAATGTTTCAGTTGAGTTAATGATCAAATCCGTAAGGCGTCGGATTCAATCAAAAGATCTAGTTTATTGTCTTCAATTCGCAGTGGTTATTAATTTATAACTAATCCCACGGTTTCTCACCGTTTTTAATGGGTCAGTCACTCATATCTGCAAGGATGAATCCAATCTCTTTCGTTCCTGATTCAGGTCCTAACTACAAGTTGTACTACCTCATACCGGTATCCTTCGTCTACCTATTTTACCACCTTGGAGGACAAATTCTGCTCGTACTCGCTCTAATTGGATTAATTGGCGTCACCAGTCGCCATTCAATATCAGAGTCAGTGTATGGGCCGGATGGCAGAGAAGAAGCTGAGCTGAGCAGCGAACGGGAGATCCGACGGATCGGAACCCTGCTTTACAGAGATAAAGTACCAGCCAAGTATTCAGCTGATTCGTGGTTGGAGATGTTCAACGAGGGGACTCTGCAGTCCACATTTTGGGGGGTTGCAATAGGAGTACTCTCTGTTTTCCAGTTTGCAGTATCTGTCCTCTATGTTATCGCCGTCTATCTCCTTGTTAGCAATCTCCTTGTAATCGATTTTGTCGGTGGGGTTCTATTATTTGCACTCGTTGGGTTGGTGGTCCATGGAACGATACGACTGATTCTGCCGAATATTAGCCAGATCGACAATATCCCATCAATCGATCAGGAATTACAAACTATTGTCGAGGGATTTTCGCATACGCTGTACGGAGACGACAATGTTGTTACCGGAGCTGCATACGCACCTGATCGAGGAGGCATTTTCGAGATCGATGTTGAGGGAGAGTGTGAATCAGACGAATCGATACACCACGCTATCAATCAAATTGCCACCGCTTTCTGTTCCGTCGTGAACCGTTCATCATACCCTGTCACTCGTAGTGACTTCAGATTAAACGGTAAGAACGGTGGTATCGCCTACTTCTGTATCGACGCCAAGTGGTGTAAAGAGTTTTCAGATGGGCAAATGTCGACTGATGAGTTCCTCCACCGTGTCGGCCAAACAGTATCGGTCAAAAAATCAGACGGCGATATAGTTGTGAACCCAATTAATCAGGAGTAGATTTTGAGCACTTGGCGCAAAAACGCCAATAAAATAGACGGACGGTTCGGCCTCCTGCCTCGTCGTCTGGAAACCGCTTGCACGGATAATCCTAATAAATCCAGACTCAAAATTCCAGATTTTAATACGTTATGCAAAAACGATTCGAACAGGATCTGATCGAATGTTCATAATCGAGTTATACGATAATCCGATTAACCCTATTTATATATTCTATCGATTTGGTGTTCAGTCTTGCCCGTCGACGGGTCGATACTCGTGGGTCAGGCCAACAGGCTCATAGCCCGGCACATAGGTGAAGTGCTTGTCTGGCTCACCGTGGAACAAGAGAGGAAGCGGGTTCCGTTTTTCGCGGGCCGTAGAGGTAGTTGGGAACGAGATGAGATCGTCGCTGAGTGCCAAGGAGGTTGGCGCTGGGAGTGCTCCTCGGTTGAGGTCGTCGAGTTCTAAGACTCGCACTTCCCACGTGTTGGCAATTTCTTTAGCACGGTCTGTCAGCTGAGTTGTATGACACAACACGGGCATTGCTTTGGCGCTGAAGGCAAGCATACACAGCCGGAAGATCACATCTGGGGTGATCGGTCGATTTTCCCAGTCTTTGCACTGGGAGACGATCCAGTCGGTGGGGTCGTTTTGTTTGGGATCGCGGCGCGCGACGACATCGACCTCCAGTCCGTAGATCGGTTCTCGGAGTTGGGTCCGGTAGCCCCACCGCTGCAGTGAGTTACTCAGTTGATATTCGAGCCACCGTCCATCGCCATTTTGGCGGCCGTCCGTGTCGGTCCGTGGTGGGACGTCGGTAGAGGTACACAACACCGAGCGCAGTTTGTCGACTTCATGTTGGGCGCTGCTGAATTTGAGGGCACACTGTTGGCGATCCAAACTCCCGGTCTCGTCGGTGGCCTGTGTTTCCAGTTGTTCGAGGTTGCTTTGTAGGTGGTCGAGTGTTGTGTGGTAGGCCGTGATGGGATCGGCCTCGTCGGCGGTCGGCTGCCAGTCGGGATCTGCTGGAGGATCACACAGCATGTTGTGAGCATCGAGCAGCGTCGTTTGGATGTTTTGGAGACGGCGTCTGGCTTCTGTCTGTGTAGTGTCGGTGAGGTCGTCGTCGGTGGCGACCGTCTCGTTGAGTGCAGCGACCGTATGGATCGCTGTGTCGAGGCCCTCATACTCGGCCAGCGGTTGGTCGGTGGTGGTCGAGTTGGTGTCTGGGCGAGTGTCGACTAGCTCGTATTGTCGGTGTGGGCCTGCCCGTGGGCGCACGAGAAGTTCAGTTGTTGTGGGGTCGTTGCAGGGAGCTAGCAAGCGGTCATCGTAGGCTTCGAGTCCCGGATCAGGAATCCGGAGTTCGTGACTTTCGGTGTCGGTTTCGACGACCAGAAAGCCAGTGTAGCCGACGAGGTAGGCCGGGACGTTGAGACCCTGTTCGGTGATTTCGAGTGGTTCTGTGGCGTGGTCTTTGACCGAGAGTTCACAGAGCTCACCACGGTAGGTCGTTTGACCGTCTGTGAGTTCGGCAACCGAAATTTCGCGTCCGTCTTCGGCCGGGACCAACAGCAGCGTGCTCCCGGTGGCTTCGATGCGTCTGGCCGCCGAGTGAGGATCGTAGGAGACGAGCTGGCCTTTGGTTTGGGCGGTGCCGTTGGGTGTCTGCCAGGTGAGTTCGACCGTCGATTCTGGTGGGATGGTTTCGAGGTGGGCCGTGAGGGCAGCTGTGTCAGTCATCGGTCTCGAATGCCTCCAGGGTGGGCTCTGTCGACGGTGTGGACTCGGTGTGTTGGGGTGTGTTCTCAGTGGGTGTCTGTGGGGTGTTTTCTGGGAGTTCGGCGGCCACTATTTCGGTGGCCGTGGTCTGGAGTGTGTCGGCGACCTGGAGTGCCTGTTGTGGGGTCAGTTCGATTGTGGTCGACTCTCGATTGGTGATTAACCCGAGGGTCAGTGTTGGCTCGGTGGTTGCAGCTCGTGTAATTTCGAGGCTGCCGGTGGTGTAGTCGGCTTCTCGTTGGCGGGCGATGGATGTGTTGAGTTTGAGTGCTGGGCCTTGGGTTGTGGTGGTGTCCGTGTTGGTGTGCTTGTGGGAGGCTGAGTTACGTGCTTGATTCGGACGGTAGTCGTGGGCTGCAATCCGTTCTGGGAGGCCAACCACATCGTAGTTCGGACAGGCTTGGAGTTGCGGTTGGTCGCTGTGCTGTTCGACAGATTCATCTGGCGTAGATTCGGAGTCTTTCATGCTTCGTCCTGCGAAGCACGGGGTCGGTGTTGTCGCACCGGCCTCACTTTCTGAGGCAGTCCGTGCTTCTGATTAGCATTAAATCTTGATAGAACATAAACCTATGGGTAATAGGCTATTGGTATTTGGTTACTGGCTATAGACACAAGCCAATCATCTTAACATGATTGAGTAGACACCTACGTATATGAATGCGGACGATCTACGCGATGCCGACTGGGAAATTATAGAAGTTCTCCGTGAAGGGAGAAATAATGCTCCGAACATCGGTGATCGAACAGGGTATTCAAAACAATACATACGGGAGCGATTTAAGCGACTATCTGATGAAGGAATAATTACAAATATCGGGAGTGGAATTTATGAGCTTATTCCTGAAGAAGTACCCGAAAAAGATTGATATATGCCATGAAGAGAGGCCTATATCAAAGATATTTTGCCCGCAATCGAAAGAAGCCACCTCACATCTTAATATACATTGACCGATACTCTTCGATTACGAAGTGTTCCTCACGATGAAAAGTAGTCAATCTCTGAATCTGCCGCGAGTGTTTGGTTGACGATATCGAGATCTTCGAGAATTCGGTGAGTATTGGTAATTCCTTTGCCTCTTCCTCGACCAATCCGTGCTGAACGGATTACCGAATGGAAATTAAACTGCTTGAGAATTTCAGAGACACGTCGTTCCGAGACAGGGGTTGACTCGGTCGACTTGATGATTTCTGTGTACTGATTGTATACCGCCTAGGTAGGTACAGTGCCATCTTGCTGTTCGACCTGCAGTACAAGTGCAGAAAGAACCAGCTTTGCTAACTGTGTCTCGCCATTGATCAGCTCACGCTCGCAGTCTTGCATGACAGATCGAGTATACAATTTGCTCAGGTCTCTTTCCTCACCGGTGTTCAAAGACAGCCAGAGCGACCGTAACCGAGTTATTCAATAAAGCGATCATAGTCTAAACTGTGCTGTACCGAAATTAAGGGGCTAATTATCGTTGAATGGCAAGCAATGAACTATTCTCAGGGCGGTGAATTCGATAGCGGTTGTGATCCAATCCGGAACGTCTACTGAAGACATCTACTGACTGGCAATCTCTCGTGCAAACCTTTTAGTCTATAGTCCGCGAACTATGCACTATGTCGAAAGCTCCGCCCTCCACACCGTCACCGGATGCTGGACAGACAGCACATCAGTTCTTTGTTGTCCAGGAGCTATTGAGAATTCCCGAACTCGCACGGTTTTACACTGATCTGCTGATCAACTCGCCAACGACCGTCGTTGCAGCTCGTGATCGACAAGGGTTCTCAAAGAGTACAGCCTACAAATACGCCAACACACTAGCAGAGCTAGGCATCGCAACGGAACTAGACACGTACGAAAACGGATCGTCACTGTGGCGTGCTGAACCGGTAAGCGGTAACTGGACGGATCAAACAACCATCGAACTCGGCCCCGTCCTTATCGCCGTCTATGGGGCGACGAGTGTCGACGACGATCTGGAACTCTTTGTCGACCGACACGGCAAGGCGGCCCTCGCTCCTGTGGTTATGTCGACAATCGAGTATCTGAAAGGTGAAACTACCCGTCGTGGTGTTGCAGATGACCTTGATATCCCTGCCGTAGAAGCAATTGCAGTCACCCAGGTGATTGAACGTATCATCACTGTAGTCAAAGACCACGATCCGACACTAACCGGGGTTTCCTTCGACGTCGACGTCCACGACCGGGCACTCGACCAGGGGCCATACCAGCGTGCCGATGAGTGAGGTCCACCCATCGCCGTTTCCGACTGCACTCATCTGTGATACGAGTTTCCTGCGAACAATTGGTGGGACAGATAGCGATCCGTACCAGACGTTTATCGAGTACGTCCAGGCCGAGGACCGTCAGCTCTACCTGAGTCGTGGTGTCGTCGAAGAACTGACCGAACAGCGTGGATACATTAGCATTGATTGGGTCGACCGAGCAGCAACGACAGAGTGGATCACTACCGTCGACGACGTGCAACTGGGGGTGCGAGTTCACGATGGGCCTCGTGCTGGAGAAGTCATGGACCGAGTCCACGAGCGGCTGGCTAAATTCGAACAAACCGACCCAGATGTGTTACGAAAGACAGATTCAGAACTGCCTGCAGTCGCTGTGATGTTGCTCGGGTCGACATCACATGAGTCAGTCGGGATTTTGATGGATGATAGAAACGCCGAAAAAGCGATCTCTGGAGTGATTGAGAACACATACTACGAGGGGAGAGTTCGAATCATAGATATTTGGACCGCGATAGAATTCATGGAGTCACAGCAGAACTGACCACACTCGCAACGCGATATTTTATCAAACGCTGACATACAAGGCTGCAAACGTACGTATCGATATTTTGGTCTATCAGATACTGATATTTGGACCGATACAGATATTTTTACGACTGGCAACTCAAGGTATGGACGATAGCTCACCAGATTTCACAGACGACAGAATCCAACTTCGAGGAGCTATTGTTTCAGCACTCGTGGATCACAGAGCCCTCTCTACAGACGACGTTGCCTCTGTCGTTGAGGCTGATACAGAGATCGTCCAAGAACAACTGCATCTGATGGCCAATACCGGCCAGATCGAGCAACGAAAAACGGATAACCAGGATGTCTGGTTATCGTGGAAATCTTGACCTTCCTGTGTCAGGATCGATAACGGAGTGTGTCTTCACTTTGAACGTGGGGTGTGAGATAACAGCGGAAACCCGGTGTGTATTTCACTCGGCACATGAAGTGCAGTCATGACGGCCATATTATATTTAGAGCTTGAATTTGTCGCCTTATCTCACCCCATCATTCCTTTGTCTGTTGGAGGGTGTCGCGGGGTTTTGCAGCGTGGACAGTGATTATTCACGGTAGTATTGTAGACTCTGTAACATTTAATACACTTGGTTGTATTACCCCCCATTCTTAATGATTGTTTCTATAAGATATAATCTTATTTATTTATAGTGCCAATTTCCCACATTTCTGTCACTAAAAACATAAAGTGTGAGACTCCCACCTATAGTCTTCCACACACATTCTACGTCAACAGACGTGAGTCACGTTCCGCCTACAACCGACTTGGTCTGGGGACGGCATCAGTCCGGTCGTGGATCGCGATAACCGATGACGGCGACATCATCAATGAACAGGACGCTTTTCATGAAGTCGAGTTTGGTCAGGCTATGCTGGTAGAGGTTATCCGATCCCCGGTAGTTCACTGGCACGACCAGGCACCCGAACTCGATCTTCGGTCGACCATCTTTCTGGGTTCTATACCCCTTCTGGAACTTAATCAGATCGTCGCTGACGCTCTTCCGTTCGGTCTTCTCGACTTCGATGGCAATCCGGGCGTCGGCGTCGTAGAGGTCGACACTGTAATTAAATCCTAGGTGCGACCAGAGCTTACAGTTTGGGTTGTAGCCGCCAGCAGCGTCCCCTTCGTATTCGTACTGGGGGATGCCGTTGGCGATTGTGGCATCAAACCCCCCGACTTCCGTGTGTTTCGCCGATCCATCGAATACACTTGATGGGACGGCATCGACCGCTGATCGAATCAATGCAAGTGCTTCGTCCGGAAACGCCTCGGACGAGGTCTGATTGCGGCGCTCGCTTAATCGGGTAACCTTTTCGACAACGACCATATTGGCCCCCGACAGTAAGCGGGATTATAAAACCCGTTACGACGGATTTCGTACTAACTGGCCGCTATGGTACACTCTCTGGGGGTTGACAGAAGTCGTACGTGTTATCGACAGTCAGTACTGGGGTAGCAACACAACAAACTGTATTCAGACCGTTGACTATCATAATGGTTGCCTGTACTCACTGTGGCGAAGAAAATAATATTGAACTCATCCTTATGGCGGACTTCATTATTGACGAAGAAACTGGGCGACCGTATGCGATGTATCGCTACCGATGTGATACTTGTGAGAATGAGTTCGATGAAGAACTGAAATGATGGAAATAGCCACCAGAAACACGATCAATCAGACTGTTTGGATTTTAAACTGGACAGTGTTGATAGATCTATCCACTATGTCTTGCACATTCCCTCAAAGATAGTTGGATACCTAGGCTCAGTCGATCACATAGGGTTAGAGGAAGTGTCTGCTTGGACGTAGTAAGAAACCAAACCAAGTAGACAACCAGATCAAGGAAGAGCATCTGCTCAATTTTGCCGTCAACAGCCTCAATAAGAATCCTCCGATTATAGAGAAGAACAGCGGAAGCAGTGGTGTGTGTTATAACCGAGTTGTTCAACAACGCGATCAGGCTCACCAACGGTCTCAATAACTGACTCACTCTTGTGTAGAACTGCGGAAACAGGTTGATCGCTGACGAGAGATACTGCTTGAGATACCGTGTGAAACCAGATTTGTCTTCTTTCATCTCAGAGATGGCCGTCCTCTAGCCTGATGGGATCAACTCACGTCTCCCTATCGCTTCTGGGCATTTTTGAAAGCTATCAGTTTGGCAGTTAGCTACTGTGACGGTCGCTTGCCGCCACCATTACGAAGCTCACGGCCTGTCGAACAGTTCATACAGCCGTACAGCGAGCCGTCATTTGTACCGAAGACACGAACGAACTGTTTGGTGACGTACTCACCACAGTTCTGACACACACGCTGCCGAGAGTGATGTTTATTACGATTGTTCTCGATTTGGAGAGTATCCATAGAGGCTACGAGATGGATATCGTCTATATTATAAATATCCTACTACCGGTTTAGCGGGTGGTAGGCTCTGCCTACTCGCCTGTGTGTAGTCTGGGGTGTCTTGATAACAATTAATTTGTATCTAACTAATAGGTGGTCAGATATATTTTGAAGTAGAATGTCTCAGACACAGTCATTCGAACTGACTGGCTTCCAGCGTGACCTCCTGTATGTCGTCGCAGGCTCTGACCAGCCCTCGGGTCAGACGGTCCGCCGAGAGATGGAACAGTATGTCGACAACGTCAACCACGGTCGCCTGTATCCAAACCTCGATGTGTTGGTCGAACACTCGCTGGTCGAGAAAGGGAGCCAAGATCAGCGAACCAACTATTATGAAGTTACTGAGAGTGGTGAACAACTTCTCACAGATCGCTTGAAATGGGAAAATCAGTATGTGTCCGATCTACTGGAGGCTGATCAGGTTACTCTCGCCAGTTCATCGTCAGACTGACCAGGGATCCGGTTCGTTCCGGGGACCAACACAGAATACTCGCTACTGTTGTCTCGGTCGGTACAATGGGTACTCCTCTCATCTGATGGTATACCCCGACAGTGGCGCAGTGTACTAATCTGTCGATATTGTCTTTCACGCAGCACTTCAAGCAGTATCTCTCGTCAGCGACCAACCTGTTTCCAGAGCTCTACACAAGAGCGAGCAGTCCCGGCGATACCAGAGGCAGATCCGATGTGAGAACTGAACGGCTCTCTGTGGCTGGTAGTTCTGTCGTGTGTTCAGAAGAGATTGTTCGATAGTTTTCTGATCAGATTTTTAAATAGCCGGAGAAAGTATCTCAAACGAACGCTCACAAATGCCATCCGAAGGAGACCCAGCACTCCCGGACTGGATCGAAAATGCGTATCTCCCTCTTGAGCGGTATCTCTGTGAACAGTCAGATCAAGACGCATTTACACACCACCAAGCAACAGAACTCATCGCTGAAGCCAATCCAGACTTTCGGGATACCGATATCGACCACGCCCTCAATTACCTACACAACCACGGTTGGCTCTACAAAGTCGACGATCTGTTATTCATCACCGAGTTACAGTGTGCGAAATTCGAGGAATCGACCGAGTGACTATCTCTCGACTATCGTGCCCTCAGCTGGAATCTGAGGATTCGACTTAGTCGTCTCTCGTTGGGTGGCGACTGTCGACCCATCACCCGCTGACCGACGAGCTGTCGACTCCGTGTCAAGGTCCCAAAACTGTTGAACACCTTTCGGAGGCTCCGATAAAGTTCGCAATAGGCGAGGTACCGAGTGACCTGTTTCATACTGTTTGAACAGTCGCACACGCGAGTGCTGTAAGTCAGTAATATTATACAATCAAGCCGACAACCTCACCTAATGACCACACAGGGGGAACTCCAGATAGCATCGTTTACAGAGTTACGAGATGCGATTCAAGATCTCCCACCAAGTGCCAAGTTAGTTGCTCTTATTCTCAAACATGAAGGAACACTCTCCCAACGAGAAATCGCCACAAAGTCACACCTCTCAGAACGAACCGTACGGTACGGTCTCAATGAGTTACAACAAGTCGACGTCGTCGAATCGAGAACATCACTGCAGGACGCCCGCAAACGTCTCTATACACTTACTGTCAGAGATTCCCATCAAGACAGCCGATAGTCATGGCTGATGAGGCGCATCGAGCGACTCCGTGGTGATGGTGATCACGCCGAGATCAATGAGCTGGCGAAGTATCCGGCCGAAGGCTGGATCTGAGGAGGGCGCATCTCCTCATTTGGGATCGTAGACCGTAGCTATAGGAACGTTCCACGTTTCTACATAACACTACTTCTGCGGTTCAACGGCGGCGCTATCTCTGCTCATCTCCTGTGGCTCTGTATGAACAGTGTTTCGTTTGGTATGCGAACTCCGAAAACCGCCATCCGACGGTTTCTTGCCTCTCTTCGGGGCGCGTTTACGACGCGCCCCGATGGATCAACGTGGTCACGTGCAGCCAACACGTGGAATGTTGCTCCTGCCTACGTTGAAGGGCTGATTCGACCTGGTAGTCACAAAACTTTTCGAGGAATTGGCAAACGGCTTGCAATCAACGAACACCGCATTAGACGCTTCATTAGCGAAAGTCCATGGGAATATGAGGCTGTCCAGAATCATCTCAATCAACAAATCCCAGAGACGATCGCATCGCCAGCGGCGATGCTGATCGTCGATGATGTTGATATGCTCAAACAAGGTCATCATAGTGTGGGTGTCAAGCGTCAGTACGCCGGATCAATCGGGAAGATTGCTTCCTGTCAGGTTGGCGTTGACCTTGTGGCAGCGGTTCCGGGCGAGGCCCGGAACGCCGACCAAATCACGTGGCCACTTGGCTTGGAGTTGTATCTTCCCCGTAAGTGGGTTGAAGATGACGAATTTGAAGACCGGCGACAGCAGTGCGATATTCCTGAAGACATTCGTTTCCGGACGAAGCCAGAGATCGCGATTGGTCTTGTTTCGCGTGCACGGAAAGCGTCGGTCCCCCACGCCTGCGTGGGGGCCGACTCGGGGTATGGGAAATATCTCTCATTCCGAACTCAACTCAGAGAATGGAATGAACCCTATATACTCGGTGTCAGACCAAAAGCTCTGCCTGTTATTCCAGAATCAACTCCGATTGAGGAACTTGGACGGGGGTCGGGACGTGGCCGACCCCCGTCCGAACCACGATATCCTGAGGACGTGATTCCCCAGTCCGCTGTAGAGATCTGTGCTGACCTTGATGATGAAGATTGGAGGGAGATAACGTGGGCAGAAGGAACGAAAGAACCGCTTACTGGGCGGTTCTTTCGTACACGCGTTTGTGTTGTGAAGAGCGTGGCAAAACGCCGAATTTCAGACGAAAGAGGGTGGCTTCTAATAGAGGATGCTGAAGATAAGTTGCGAGCGTGGCTGTGCTGGGGAGTTGACGAGTGGAGCTTAGAAGAGTTAGTGAGATATGCCCATCTTCGATGGGCAATCGAGCGTTTTCACGAAGACGCCAAACAGGTACTCGGATTGGATCAATTCGAAGGCCGTACGTGGAAAGGATGGCATCACCACGTGACGATTGTCTTGCTTACGCATGCGTTTATATCATCCGAGCGGGCCGCGCAAAGCGCGACCGCTCGGCTCCCTCCGTTTCCCAAAGTTGCTCGAGAACTGGTCTACGAAATGGCTACACAGATTGCAGAACACAAGGGGCTGAGACGAGAGAAAGCGAGAGATATCGGCGCGGCTATGGTGAGGGGGTTGACTGATTGGTGATCAACCGCAGAAGTAGTGATAAGAGCGAGCAGTCTTAGCGATACCAAGTGCAGGTGCGATGTGAGAACAGATCGAGTCTCTATGGCTCTTATTTCGACTAGGTGAGTTGTAGAGACCAATGTACAAACTGAGATACATAGGATTCAATATGACTATTGTAATGAATAATTTGCCAATAGGTAATCTTATTATCATTTGCTGTCTTGGCATAGATATGCTCAAAAGCATAATTCGAACATTTGTCCCGAATAGTAGCAAAAGTAGTGTCGAAGACCAACCTGAAGACAGTTCTAGATCGACAAACACGGGTAAAATAGGCTGTGTGGGTCAAAAGATGAATTGCAGATCAGGTGTGACAGATCCCCCTTCACAGCAGATGAGATCAGATGGAGGAGTTCAATCCGAAACCGCACCACAGGTCGCCAATCAACAGTCCCCTGTCGGAACCCAACAATCTTCGCAGCCTCAAAGTGCTCGTGCCGATAGTGATAAGGTTGTAATCGAGCGTGATCGGCTCGAAGAACTTCAAACGTCCACCCACGAACTTACTGCGGCTGCCGAACAGATTGCCGAAAGCACCGATGAGATAAGCGGTGTTGCTAGCGAACAGGCGAATAATATGACAGAGGTTGCGGATGAGGCCTCTGATCTGAGTGCCACTATCGAGGAAATTGCATCCAGCTCCGAAGAGGTACGGAGCGAAAGCAGTAATGCTCGTCAAATGGCCGAACAAAGCCAAGAGGCTGCCAGTGACGCTATCGATGCCATGGGTGAGGTCGACACAGCTGCAGCCAATGTTGAGGACGATATTCAGACACTCCAAGAACGGATGGAAGAGATCGATGAAGTCGTCACCGTCATCCAAGATATAGCTGAACAGACGAACCTGCTCGCGCTCAACGCCTCAATCGAAGCCGCTCGTGCTGGCGAAGCTGGCGAAGGCTTTGCTGTCGTCGCCGACGAAATCAAAACCCTAGCCGAGGAAACCCAAGAGCAGGCTGTCGACATTGAGGAAATGGCCAGCCGTGTTAAATCTGATACAAAACAGACTGTCGAGAGTATCGACCAGGCCAACGATAGCATCGACAACGGGATCGAAGAGGTCGACAATGCCATTGACAATCTCGATCGGATTGTCGAAGCTGTCGGTGAGATCGACGACGGGATTGCCGAGATTGCCGATGCAACCGACCAACAGGCAGCCAGTACCGAGGAGATCGCCTCCATGACCAACGACGCCAGCAATAAGGCACGTATGTTCGCAAGCGAGATTGACGAACTCGCCGCCGCCAATGAAGAACAGACTGCCGAAGTAACCGAGATTGCCCAGCTTGTCGATACATTCAGCGACGACTGGGACACCGAGTTCGAAGCTAGTCAATAAGACACAATGTGTGACATCAAGACGGTTAAGACACTAACCAGCCGTTTTGACGTCACTATCGAAGACCACCGATCAAGTAGGAAGGCAGTCAGTATTGTCATGATCTGTTCAACAAGTACGACAACTCCGTCTTCGAAACACGAGGCGGATACCCTCAGCACCCAAAAAGATACGATCGAGTGTTGATCCCATTCCTATGACAGCCCAGCAATTGACAACGACCACGAATCACTTCGAATCGCTATTCAATCAATTAAATGACCCCACTGTGGAGTTCAAATTAGAAGATGACGAGCCGATCATCGTCCAGGCGAACGCGGCGTTCCGTGAGGTGTTCTGTGCGGATGAGTCGGTCACAGGTCTGCCGCTCAACGAACTGATAGTACCGGACGACCAGCGTGATGAGGCCAAAACCTTTGATCAGCGAACAGCCGATGGGAAGCCGAACCGAGCGGTTATTGAACGGATGACTTCCAATGGTCCCCGAAAGTTCCTGTACCGAGGCGTCCCAACAGGGGAGGAGCATGGATTTGCAATCTACAGTGATATTACTGATAAGCTCCGTCGGGAACGATACCTCGATGTCCTTCAGCGTGTCCTCCGTCACAACTTACGCAACGACGTGAACATCATCACTGCCTACAGTAAGCATGCCGTCGAGTCTGCAGAAAACGAACAGACTCGTGAAGCCCTCGAATCAGTTATTGAAACCGCCGACAGTCTTACCCAGCTGTGTTCAGAGGCAAATACGATCCGAAAAGTCCTCGACGAGCCCACATCAGTAGAGCCAACCGATCTTCATGCGGTCATCAAAACAGTTGAGGAAGATTGCCGAGAACGGTTCTCAGAGGCCGATATTACCGTCGACTGTCCTCGTGATCTTACCGTAGTAGCCGACAAGCGACTACAGATCGTTGTCGACAGTCTACTAGATAATGCAATTCGACACAACACGTCGTCGATACCAAAAGCAATCATCTCTGCAAATGTCGACGACGATATGGTTGAATTGATCGTCGCTGACAACGGTCCCGGAATTCCGCAGACCGAACGTCAAATCGTCACAGAAAGCATGGACGTCTCGCCATTAAAACATGGTAGCGGACTAGGGTTATGGCTCGTCAAATGGCTCACTGAACGCTACGGTGGCAGCCTTGAGATCGAAATTCCTGAAGACTTCGGGACTGCCGTTCGGCTTCGGCTTCCTCGAAGTAGCTAGGTGAGTACAATTGAGTATAGGCTAGACGACCATGTCGACGGCGACAGATCAGTCATATAGAAAACACTTCTGAACGGCGGTAACCAATGATTAGAGGGAGAATGCGAGTCGTTGGTTGCCAAGCCGTCCTCGGGGTGAGATTGTGTGGACAACTTTCTTTACGTCGACTCTCGGGGGCAACTGTTCAACCGGTGTGATTATCCGGGCTCGACAGCCTGGTTCGACCTCTACCTGTCTGGAGAAACAGCCAGCACCCAACCGCGATGGATCGAGTGAGAGATTGGCCTGTCTGTATGTGTAGCCATCGCTACCGATGAATTTGGTCTGTCTGCTCATCCAGTGAATGGGAGCATTACTCGTGTTTTCAACATCGAACAACGCACAAGTGCGTGTAGAACTGACAATCCCGTTGCGTTGGTGTGCGTAGACAAGGTCGTCAATCCGCACTTGGGCAACTCCAACAAGTGTTGCTGTTATGTCCCCAGTCTCGATGGTGAGTGGTTCGCCCGTAAGCACCTGAATCCGATCAGCCACAGAACTGCTTTGTGTAGCAGTTTCGGTGGCTCTATCCGTATCTACGGAGATATCTCGCCACTCAACCGATTCGGACGTCCCTGTTTCAACTGTCGGTTCAGCAGTCTGTTTCCTGTCCACAGTATCTAATCGGTTGATTTCACGAGACATATATAATGGTCAATATACAATATAATAAATATTAGGATCAAGTGGAACCGCGCTGTTTAATTCAGAAAATGTGAGAAACATGCACATTATAAGTACTTTTGAACAGACTACATACAGGATTCTCAGATGATACTAAACATTTGTTATCGAAGAAACTAATTTTCCAAACAGCCACTTAGCTACTGATGTAGTCTTTTAGTTTTAGCAGAATTCAGTCGACGTGATATAGTCTAATTTGAAGCCATGGAGTCGGCACTACCGAGATGTTCGAGCACGTGTGCAAACGCAACTGTCTCTCGCACCGTTTCGATTTTAATCCGAACCCGCTGTCCTTTCTTGGTCTCAGGAACGATTACGACGAAACCACGCTCTACGCGGGCAAGACCATCTCCTTGATCTCCTAACTCCGAGACCTCGACAACCCGATTTTCGCCTTTGCTTACGGGTGGCTGATCAGTCTCCGGTTGCTGATCGTGGGTATCGCTTGATTGTGAAGGAGCCGACTGTGAGGGGTTCTCAGCGGTCCCGACAAGTGCAACTTGGTAATCTTCAGCAGAGTCGACGTAGCCGACATCAACTTCCTGTTTAGGTACTTCAAGAACGTACGATTGGTCGTGTTCTTCGACTTCAGCAGTAAACAGACAGGTGAGTTCTTCGGAGATATCCATTGAGAGTTCGTAATAAGCACTGCGATAACAAGGAACTTGAGACTGTCGAGAGAATCGATCCCTAACTCACAACATATTCAGCAACCGACTGCTGTTCACACACTGGACAGACTGTCGTTCCCGACTCCACCGTCGACCCACATCTCCGACACTCAGAGTAGGTCTGATCTCGTCGACCACCAAACAAAGTGCTGAGCTGTGGTACCCTCATATCACACTGTGAGACAGCAACACAACATAAAGATACATGACTGTTCACGCTACTGTCATCCGCCACGTCGTCCAAGCAGTGAGTGAACCACACAAAATACACCGCAAAATCCGTGAGACCTACACAATGACGGAGTGTAGGTCACGGCTTGATCGTTGGGTGGGTCCCCGCTGACGCTCCGGCCCTCCAAGACGGAGCGCAACTTGGAATATTCACTCCAGAAACAATAATGGTTGGCAACATTACACAAGAATACAACAGGATACAGTCGACACTAGCATTTTGTCTCCCGAAGCTAACGTATTCATATGCCATTCTCCGTCACCTGGCACACGATTCTCGACGAACTAGACGAGGTGCCACCCGATACGTCCTTCCATACCCCACTGTCTGAAAAGCCATTCCGCCTCCAAGACGTCCAAGAACATCGACTCCTCATCTCCTACCGTGAGCAAGACACTACTATTCCACTCAAACGGGACCAATTCGAGACTCTCTATCAACGGATCTCTGAGTCCCCACAGCCCTTTGATCTTGATCGTCTCCCAGCTGATGCCGAACCCTACGCTACCATCATCTCTGTACATCCACGCTTCGAGATCGACCAACGCGAGGGTGTGCTGAAAAACACCGATTCACCTACCCCCTCCTCGCTCGTCGACGCCTCACTTACTGTCGAAAACCAAGACCACAAAACCGTCCGTGAGGAACCCGACCTCCCACTCTACTCGGATTCGTTGCTCTTGATCGATGCCCTCGAACGCTATGAGCCGACCGACCTCGAAACGATGGAAACCTCTGAGCTGGTCAATCTCTATACGCTCTGCTCGGATGTTCAGCGCAATGCTGACGATCTCCGCCAGAACGTTCGCTCGCTTCTCCTCGACCGCCTCCACCACGATCAACCCGTCCATGGTCAGTATGGCTCTGTTCAGCGCACCAGTCGACGCAATCGAACCCTCAAAGACGACCAGACCGTCATCGAACTACTCGAAGACCAAGGTATTGATCGCGAACGTGTTACCACCGTCGACAGCTCCAAAGTCGACGAGGCACTCGAAGTCACCGACCTCTCTGAATCGGATCTCTACGAGATCAACGAAAGCCAGTACGTCCGCAAAGCCGATGTCGACGAAGAGCGTAAAGAATCCCGCCTCCAGGGCCTCAAAGATCAACTCGCTGCTGCTGACAACCCAGAGACTGACCAACTCCAAGACGAAATTGAAGAGCTCGAAGCCCGTATCGACGAACTCACCAGTTTTAGCTCTGCAAGCGAAGTCGACTGAAAACCCTCTCAGCAAGGAGTGGTGAACATGAGAAAGCAGACCACAAGCCGGTGATGGGAACGGCTTGGGTCAATCAGGGCCGATCTGGAGCCGGGTACTGTGGTAAGGCGTGATGAGAAGTTGTACTACCCTATGCAATTACTGCCAAAGGGTCGACAATGGCTCCAAACGCCAGCGTCGACCCTCACTATAGCCGTAATTCAGACCGACACCCCCTTGACACTCATTACCATAACCATGAGGACACTGGCATATAAATCTTTCAGTGAATCTCATAAAGCCAGTGGATATACGCTTATCACAAATAGAATGACGGATTATGTAGCGCAGTACAGTACATTCGAGAGTCAAAGAACACAAATAGCAAACAAATAGCCTAAATTAGGATCAGATATTGGTAGGATCTCTACGAGGTCGAAAGCCCGGAGGTGGTGAAAGGGTCCGAGACGGCGGGATACCCCAGAGGTGGTCGATCCATCAGGGCCGGTGGATCAACCACTTGCTACTAGTCTATTTTCTAACTAAAAATCATTGGTCAAAGGCAATTACAACAAAATTTACAGAGAGAAACTGCTGCTCGTGAGTCTTATTCGGCGCTCTCAATCTCCGTCGTGCCAGATTTTCGGATGTAGAGCGTAGCCATAATTGCCGCCATTGTCACAACCATCAGGAGTTTCTTTCGTCCCATACCTCAATGTCCGTCTGTATTCACTAATCACTATTGCTAGGTCGACACAGATTTACACTCACCGAGGCTCTGTTGTGAATCCTCCACCGAGCCCGGCAACTGTCCAATCCGAACTGCAGTCTCCGATCCTGTCACAGCTTCAGCGTTCGCGATCTCGTCTTCATCTGCATACGCCCCCCACAGGAACGCCCACCACCGTGATAACCGACGATGCCGTCCGAACAACGCCTCGATATCATCGTCTGGAGCTATCGGACAGAGTCCACTCATATACACCTCTTCTAACTCGGGGAGATCATAGTGCGTTATGTAGTGGCACAGTACTCGGCTCCCTACATCACGGGCGAACTCTGCGTCGATGATTGCCGTATCTGGCTCTGGTTCTCCAAACGGTTCTTCGCGATGACTCTGGGGACTCCACCATGTCTCTAAGTGCCCTTCCCACCGCCGTCGACCCTCAGATTCGGTCGGCTCAATGATGTCCCACGCTGCGAGCTCGTTGATATACCGGTCGTAGCTACTCCCAGAGATCCCAGCGGCCTCAATAATTTTGGAGCGTCGCATCGGCTCGTCTGCATCCAGCAGTGTTTTCAGCAGTTTCGTCGCTGTCGGCGGCAGATCGGGCAGTAACCGCTCTGCTGGCAGTTGTGACAGCCCGTAGGCGATGTCCCGAATACTGATGAAATCGAAGCTCTGAGTCGACCGAGCGATATGCAACATGGCTTCGGCGACATCCGATGGACAAGCCCGGTGTGGCCGATCAGCAGTCCCTAACACCCGGAGGAACAGCCGAACCAGACGCTCTAAGTCGTCGTTTCGCTCATGGATATCACCCCGATGGGAGACCTCGTAGCCTTTCGCCGTCGCAAATTCTTCGACGAGCTCTCGGGTAGCAGTATAGGTGTTCGAGATCTGGACGGGGATCTCCATCACCGGTGCCGCCTCCGTTCCATCGGCAATAGCCTCTCGGATCTCGCTTGCTTCCTGTTCGATTGCCTTCTCAATTTGTGGTTTGAGATCCGTCATTGTTGGTCCCGAAAACACCCATGAGGCGGTCAGATGCATCGCTGGGTCGGAACTATCGACATCGTACGACAGTCGCTTTTTCAGCTTCTCTTCGCGATCTTCCAGGAGCATTCGGTATCCCGAGTGGATCCCGTAGACAGACTGTTTGGGGACGGTGTACCGAGTGAAATTCAGAAAGTCATTCAGGCGTTTCTCATCCCGAATCAGCATCCCTGTGTCCGGCATTCGGATGTTGATCGTTACGTCGACGCCGATAGCGTAGTAGAGCTGTGTTGCCGAAGCAATCAACCCCTGGAGATCTCGAAACAGTTCTTTCCGAGCTTCGATATCGTCGCTGTTGGTGAGCTCACCGACTTTTTCGAGACAAAGGCTTCGAACGGTGCCGATACGTTCTCTCCAATCATCGTATTGTTCCTCGTCTTCGCTAAACCAGCCGATCTGGTGACCCCAACGGATGATATCGCCTACCTTTTGATCGAGTTTGTCGACGACACCATCGTCGATTGCCTCGAACTCGCTGCCAAGGGCAGATGGAGTCAGTATCTTACTCAGTGCTTTATCGCTCAGTAAGGCTCCCGCAATACGTCCCAGTGTTGGGAGAGGGCCACCCCACTGAGACATAACGAGCAGATCGTCGTCGAAACAACTGAGATAGGAGATGCGACCGTCGTCAAACTTCGCGAGCCGGTCGTCAACGAGGTTTACTCCGCGATTTCGGCGGCCAGCGGCGTATCGGTGGTGCATTCCCCATGCGTCGAGGATCTCAGAGGGGCCGTTGAGCCACTGGACGTAGCTGTCGCCGTTGGTGGGGGAGCCCGTTGCGGCCATCCACTCCTCGGCGGTTGCTGTCGGAGGTGTCCCCTCCCCTCCTTCCGTGCTTGCTTGCGCTCTATACACTGTACCTGCATCGGACTGAGGGGTCGGCGTAAGAGCCGTCTGCAATCTCGACTGGGAGGGGTGGACCGTCCGGTAATCAGCGGTCAGAAACTCCTCGACAGCAAGCTGGCCAAGCGACGTGAGAGAGGCACTGTTGTACTGTCCAGAGCGGTCAATAGAGGCGAGACCCAACTCTTCGAGGTCAAGGACGTAGCGGCCAACAGTCCCCGGTGTGACGCCGATTTCGTCGTCTTGTTTGAGGTCCCGATAGTCGCGTGAGCCGTCGACTGGGAGATTCCCAAGCAACCGGAGACGTCCAGAGTCTTCTGGGAGCTCCTGCAGTACTTCCCACGCGCGTCGACGGGTCGTCGCTGATGAGCGACCAGCCGTAGCCACTGTTTCTTGTGTGGACCTATCAGCACTCTCAGTAAGACCCAGATGTGTATCGTACCACGTAGAATACCGTCGACGGAGATGCTGGTCTAGCCCAGGCGAAATAACGAGACGAACATCGAAGGCTGACCCGAGGACTGCAATTGCAGCGAGAGCCCGTACACCAGTTGACCGGTCGTCGAGGTCCGTCCAGGACTGCCCATCGAGGATGAGCGTAATGGGCTGTGGAGCCTCGTCGAACTCACTGTGAAGTGCAACGGGGCCTTTAGCGAGTGCTTCGAGGCCACCGTTGAGTGGACCTTTGCCAGTCCCGATCTTGGTCAGTGCAGTGTCGATATTTTTCTCACGCTGCTGGTGGTAGTTCGATAGTTCGTCGGTCGACTGATCGTGGTACTTGACAGCGCGATTAAATAGCGAATGGAGGTATTCGACGGCTTCAGCCTCATCATCACTCCACGTGTCGGTCGTCGACCCCCATTCTCGATGCGTGACCCCCAAGGTATCGGCCTGCATTTTGCCCACCAGCGAACCGTATCGCCCGTCCGAGAGGATTCCTGGATCAGTGTGAGCAATGTATTCTCGAAGAGTTCGAACACTGCTTGGGAGGAGTTCGTCGAGCAGCCCTGGAACCCACTCAGTAATTCTTGGAGAGACATCACTGACAAGGATGCCAGCTGTCGAAAGTGATCCATCAGGCGCAACCTGCCGAATATCGGGGTGTCGATCTTGATTATTGGGTTCTGAGTGCATGGAGCCCGCCGTATGGTGAAGCGGACTCTGTGGAGATCGACCTACAACCAGTAAGGGCCGAAAGGAATTTGAACCCGAACGTCGACCTTACTGGTAGGAGCATACCGTCACACGCTCCTCGTAGGATCATATCCACTGATCCGCTTCGGGATACTACGAAACGAAATCCGGGATCGAGCGTAGGAACTTTGGCCCCGGATTTTCGTTTGGAACAATTCTGGTGAGTCATAACTATCGGCTTGTGGTGAGATTAACGTCGGTTTCTACCGTTGATCTTGTGTATTTTGACATATCTGTTGCAGTTGCACTATGTTCCTCACACAACACGTAGTGAGAGATACAGCAGTGGCTCACTGAAGGCAAACGCTTATATTCATCCGAGAAGAAGCAGTAGGTGTCCAACCAGCTGCCTTCTCGGTTATTTATTTTCCTTAGCTGTTGGCTTAGCTTGTGAGATGGAGTGACTTAAAGTATTGCCTAGTAGTTCGAAACTCCGGTCGACAGCACCCACCTGTGACTGATATTAGTTCAGGCTCAGAGAAATCGCTCTACATACGAACTCTCTACTCAGACAGTGTCAAACGACCCAATAACCTCACCGGTGGTAAACACCGAGACGAGGTCCTGTTCGTTGAAATCTGAATCATCACTCCAAATTGCTGCTTCACAGCCAAGAGCACAAGCAACATACAGAACATCATCTGGATCAGCCTCACCAATTGCACTATCGGCCTGATCGATATGCTGATAGAATTCGCTTGCGGGCACTGTCTCAATATGATCAAACAGTAGATCGATAAACTGTCGTACCCGGTCTAGGTCCATTCCTGACTTCTCGACGATGAGATCCTCGTAGCGTTCTATCTCATCGTGAACAACTTCTGGCGTCAGAAGATCAGGCTCTAGCGTAACGATGAGTTCCCGTGTTTTTGAATCTGAGATGAGAGCTGAGATAACGACATTCGCATCTACAACCAGTTTCATTCGGTAGTCTACTCCGACTCTTCTTCAAGGCGCTGGCGTGCGCTGCCGTTGATTTTCGCAGCTATTTCATCCACATCCTCATCTCCTAGTTCACTATCTACTGTGAGCTCATCCATCAATTCAAGCTTCTTGATTTTCTCAGAGATTGCTTGTCGAGTTACCTCACTCCAATTGATCTCAGGGTGGTTCTCCATCCGCTCTTTGAGTTCATCATCGACGTTGACAGTGATAGTCGGCATACAGAATACTATGTGAGCACAGAATACTGTGTCTTTCGGTGGCGATAGCTACGGGACAGTTTCGTCGATTGTGATATCTGCTTATGCATATGGTCGACAGCCAATCAGAGCCAATCTGGCTGACGAACAACTCTCGTTAGTAGATAGTACTAACGTTGGAAACAAAGCCACTTGACAAGCGAGGTGATCGGTTGAGGTCGACACACACATCACCAACAGAAAGAGAACGAGACCAGCAGAACAGATTGCTCTACTTAGAGACTAAGTATAGCAATCCAGGTTAGTCGGTAGATGAGTGAGTCCATTATTCGTCTGAGTGCTTGGTCTCGATGTCCGTTACCTCAAAGCGTGCACCCCCTTCGTCGCTGTCAGCCACCGAGACAGTCCAGCCGTGGGCCTCAACAATTTCCTTGACGATTGCGAGCCCGAAGCCGGTTCCGTCGCGGTTCGTTGTAAACCCAGAATCGAAGACGGCTTCGCGTTTTTCCTCGGGGATGCCCGGGCCGTCGTCTTCGACGTAGAAACCATTATTTTCGAGAGCACCGACCCGGATCGTCACGTCGTCACCCCCGTGTTCGATGGCGTTGCGAAACAGGTTCTCAAAGAGTTGTTGGAGACGGTCAGGATCGACTGCGAAAGTAAGGTCATCGTCAACGACCAGCGCCGCGTTCTTGTGGTCGACCATCTCCCAACAGTTCTCAACGATGGCTGCCAGTGACACCACCTCACGGCTATCGATTGCTTGGCCCTGTCGGGCCAATACGAGCAAGTCATCGATCAAGCGTTCCATTCGATCAAGAGTGTTGGATAGGGTCTTCGCCGAGGTAACGACTGTATCAAGGGTCTCATCAGACAACGGTTCGTACCCGTCGTCAGTTTTCGTGGCGTCAAGGAGTTCATAGATGATCTCACTATTACCTTGGGCGACGTTGAGCGGGTTCCGGAGGTCGTGGGAAACCATACCAGTGAACTGTTCAAGACGGTCGTTTTGGGCTTCGAGCCGCCGTCTGTAGCGTTCTTCATCGGTCACGTCACTCAACACAAGCAGCAACCCGAGCTGGACGTTGTTTGCACTAAAGGAGTTTCTCGTTGGTCGGAAGTACTGTGTCTCGTCGCAGTTGGTATATTGATAGACTTCTCTATTCCGTGTCGTGGCTGCGAGCTCCGGGCAGACTTCGGCAAGCGGTTCATCAAGACGGCCTTCGAGTGCTGGAAATAGTCTTGCCGCGCTCCGATTGAAATCACGGATCTCATCATCATCGTCAAGGACGATCACGGGATCATCGTACTGACCAGCCAACTGAATAGTCCCGAAGCGGTCCGTATAGATGAACAGCACACCGACCGCAAAGACGGCGACACCAAGAGCAGAGTAGCCGATGTTGACAAACGAGTTGCTAATAGCTCCTAAAATATCGAGGATGACTGGCAGGGCCGTTAACCCAATGAGTGCGACGAACGGTCGGGTATCGTAGTCGACCTGGGTGAAGAGTTCGAACAACATGAAAATGCCGACGACCGCCAGCCCGTAGGCTACCCCCATCGCCAGCCAGTGGAGGATGCCGTGATTGATCATGAGGTGGGTAAACGGCTGGTCGACCATCATCGACGTGAAGTACAGCCCGTGGATCGGGTTCGTGAGCTTGACGGCAACGATGCCGAGATAGACTCCAACAGCGACTTGCTGATAGGTAGTGTTGTGATGGAGCGACCGTCCCGTGTAGGCTGAACAAAAGTAGAGCCACGGGCCGACAGTGGCAAGGCCAACAACAAGACCGACCAAGTAGAAGACATATTTGAGATCCGGTGTTGGAGCGATGAGATAGGCGACTTGAAGAAGAGCCCAGGCTCCACTTGTTGCAAGGAGTGCGATCAACCCGTTCCGCGTATCGTGTTGGTTGATCTGCTTGGTGCGGAAGATGCTAGCAAAGCAGATTACTGCGGCAGCTACGAAAACGACAATGTACAACTCAAACACCGGGAGTGACGCTTGCAATTGACTGGTGGCTGTCTGAAGTGTAGTCATTGCGTTATCAACTCCAGACCCTATTCACCAGAGGATTCTGAAGGCACTTCACCAGCATGGAGTCGGAGCTCAATACACGTTCTAGGATCGTCATTGTGTAGCTGCAGATCGCCGTTCAGGCCCTCAATAATCCAGTAGACGAGCCACAATCCCAGTCCTTGGCCATGAACGAGCGGCGTCTCTTCACCAGTTGTCAGTACCGACCGCTCGCTGGGCGGCAACCCGGGGCCGTCGTCAAAAATCCGTATTGCAACCCGATCTTCTATCGTCGTTACTTCGACTGACACCTCTGGATAGTCTCCCGCGTGCTTAGCGGCATTATCGAGTAATTCCCAGACAGCCGTTTCCAAACTGAGGGTACTCTGCGCCACTATCTTGCTGGGCATTTTCACCGTGATATCTGCGTCGGGATATCGCTCGGTGATTTGGCTGGCCGCACGCTCCACCATGGGTGTGATATCCATGGGCTCCAGCTCAGGAGCGAGGTCCATATTCTCACTTAGCTTGCGAGTCGACTCAGAGAGCTGTGACAGTCGGTCGCTTGTCCTGTTAATTCGCTCGGCCAGCTCCGCGTTCTCGCCAGACAACCGTTTTTCGAGGACCTCTGAAAATCCGCCGATGACGTTCATATCGTTCCGGAGGTTATGTCTGAGGACACGATTCAGAACGTGGTTCAGTCGTTCGCGGTGAAACCGTTCAGTTGCTGCTTTTGCAGCCCCTTGAACACCGACGATATCAGCGGTTGTTCGGTTTTCTTTCGGAACGGTGCTCTCGTAGATTGGGACCTTTCGAACATCTAAGACGACTTGGTCGCCTGTCTTGGATTCAACGACAAGATATTCTTCTTCGACGGACTGACCAGCTAATGCTTGTTCGTAGGTCTCTGTTGCTAGCTCAACGGAGGCGTTATCTGGGAGTAACAAGCTAAACGGGCGATCAACGAGTTCCTCTGGTGTGTAGCCCAAGAGATCTTCTGCAGTATCTGATATAAACGTGAACTGTCCGTCAGTATCGATACGGAACACTAGATCGAAACTGGCATCGATGAGGGCCCGCTGCTCTTCTTCTCGTTCATCAAGACGAGCTTCACGCTCTTCGAGTTCCTGTTCGTAAGTCCGTCGTTCAATCGCGTTTCTGGCCAGATGAGCCAGCAGTTCCACGAAGTGTGTTTCAGCATCACTGAACGTAGTGCCTCGTTCTTCTTTATCGGCGAAGCAAATCGTCCCGTATGGTTCGTTGTTAACGGTCAGTTTAGCACCGATGTACGTTCCCAAATCAAACGTCTCGATGGCTGTCTCAGAAATCGCTGAAGACGCATTCGCGTCTTGAACCGCCAAGGGACTATCTGGCTTTGTTGAAATCCTATTGAACTAACACTTTTAGCAGTGACACAGCTGCTACGTAGATGTGGGAATTGGCTGTTTCTTGAGCGATTACTCACTTACAACCCGTTTTTTATAGACTAGATATGCTAATGGAAGCATTAGAACATAGATGACGGTAGTCATGGCTAAAAATAGCTCACTAGAATCTACTGCTAAACTGTAGAATAGACCGAGTCCAACGAGACCATATGCTACAGCAAGTGTCCAAATTACTTTTGACATACATAATCAGTACCTCACAAAGCATCCTCGGCTAGCTGTTTCTGCGGCCTGAGTTCTGTGTCGAAGCGGTTGTACTGACGGTCTCGACGAGAGAATTACGGACGGATCGACGGAGAGCTGTCGCTGTCGGCGGCTGACCGCCGCCGACGCGACAGAGGTCCCGTCGGCGCAAGCGCCGACGAGGACCTCATAGATGTCTTCAGCAGTGATTTCAGCGTTATTGGCTAACGAGAGCGAAACTTCCTCGTCAAGGCGGTTGACGAGAAAGTTAAGAAGCTGGTCCTCGTGGATCTCACCGTCTGCTTGTTTGGTTTTAGACACACCTTCAGCAAGCAGACGTTCTAACTAAGCGGCTTTGTGAAGTACTGAGAATAGACTTTCTGAAAAGCAAGGACTCAGTTGCCCCCACAACTGAGATTCTTTTGCCCCCGCTAGGCCCTCCAGATTAAGCAATGAATTCTATCTGTATAAGATGCGTGATAGATGGCAATTCAGTAGTAAGTCTCGGCATATATTCAGACGGAGGACGACAGCCAGTCGGACTCATGATGGAGCTTACCCCCTGCTTTTCCACTGCAGAATCTTAACCAACAAAATACAGAGTGTGTTGGTTAATAGAGTGGTGGTCGAACTTCTTCTGCTGTGACCTCCAGCACAATATTCGAATCATCGAGCGCAACTTCGTAGACTCCATCTCGACGGGAGAGCACCATTCCATGTTCTCCATGGTATTCAAAATTCACATCGTTCTCGTCGGGAATATCGATTCGCACTCGGTCGGCCAATCTATACGGATGCATACGCCGACGTGGATTCGGTTTCGTATTTGAATATGTAGATTAGAATTCTGTTTCGTCTACGTCAACTTGTATAGAATACAATCCTGTATCTTCCAAGTTTTCTATAATATTGTGTTCCTCTAAACGCTTCAATCTCTGCGTAATATATGAACGAGACCAATCAATTTGTGTCTCAAGATATACTGCTGTTACACGTCCTTCCTGCAGCTCAGAGAGTATAGATTTATCAGCATCATTGAGTCGTATATCTACCACAGTTGACTGAGGGGATGAATGACGTGTTAATTAATACCAGCACTTTACACTATTAATCCACATCGTAAATATAATGGAATCGTAGAATAACATAGTATGATAAGGTAGCTCGTTTACGAAACAACTACCTCTTACCACCAGTCACATAGGACTATTCATGACTAAGGATTCACGACAAAGCGTTCTAGGCTCTGTATCTGAACCAGATGAAATCACGAGTTTAGATGATATTGATTGGACGTTCAAGGGCGTAAACACGCAGAAATACACTCATGGGTTACACAAATACCCTGCACGTATGGTTCCTCAGATTGTAGATAATTTGCTGTCCTACTATCTCGATGAAGGCGTGATTGAAGAAGGAGATTTGATTTACGACCCATTTTCAGGAAGTGGAACAACATCTGTGGAAGCTCGCCTACATGGACTGAATGCTGAAGCGAATGACATCAACCCGTTTGCTGTAATGTTGAGTGAAGCCAAAGCAACGCCATTAGAACGAAACGATTTATCTGATTCTCGTGACTTCATATTGCAGAATCTAAGTTCAGACCTTCGTGACGTACGCGAAGAATATGAGTCAGAAGGCGAGGTGTCATCGTTGGAATTACCAGAGGTTCGAGACGGGTGGTTTCCACAACCTCAATTGTATGAACTGAGTCTTCTACGAAACCGTATCGATGAAGTTGAAGATGAATACGGAATCGAATATGCTCGATTTTGGCGTATCGTTCTATCTCACACTACACGTAAAGTAAGCTATCAACGTAACGGAGAATTCAAACGGTATCGTTTATCTGAAGAAGATAGGGAAGAACACAACCCAGATTTGGAATCTATATTCACGAAAAAGCTAAAAGAAAATTATAACCTGATGTTGGAATATAGTGATGTTGTAGACCATTCGTTAGAAACTACGATACACTATTCAGATTCCCGGTCAGCCACTGAAGATGTTGGAGAAGATGTTGCAGATATTGTCATTACATCACCACCATACGGCGACCATAAAACAACAGTAGCCTACGGTCAATTCTCACAAGACCCTGCTCTCTTGACTGGTAAAGTCACCTACGACGAGATGCGTAACGTAGACAAAAATGGACTTGGTGGTAAAAACGAGATTGTAGAGCCGCTATCTGATTTAGAAGAATATTCGCCTGCTCTCAAAGAAACGCTGGAGACCTTGAGAGAGAAAGAAGGAAGGTCAGATGATGCACTCAATTTCTTCTCAGATTATTATGCTGTGATGGAAGAAGTAGCGAAGATAGCTAAACCCAGTCAACCAGTTGCGTGGGTAGTAGCCAATCGAACAATGAGCCGAGTGAATATCCCGACTCACCTTATTACGGTAGAACTGTGTGAGCACTTAGGATATGAATTCGACGTGAATCTACCGCGAGAGATTCCGAACAAAACTATGCCACTTTCCAATGCTCCAGAGAACGTTACTGGAGACACTGGTGAGCTAATGTCTAATGAGAATATCGTGATTCTCAGAGCACCAGAAACTAACTAATCGTCGTCGTCGCTTGGAAGTGTTGTTTGACCACTATCTCGATAATCTTCGGGGTCTATATCATCTAGTAGAGGTGTACGTTCTGCGAATGCTCGGTCAAGCTTGCTTTCATCCATAATCCTCCAAGCAGTACCACGGTTTCTATTCGCACCAGATTCTTTCAGGTGCATTCGGAGGTCTAGAGTAATGATTCCTTCACGCATCAATTCAAGGAATTCGTCTCCGTCGAAACCGTCGAGATGGTACGCATCCACATAATGGAAATATTCTCTCCCATCACGTTTTTCTGAATCTGCAAATACCATAACCATCTGAGGGAATTTATCTTCGAATTTTTCTTGTAACCATTCAATTGGATAAATAGCACACGTACCTACATCTTCGTGAACAACTTCTATTGTGTCATCAGTGTAATCTAAGTAGAAACCACGATTATTCGGCTCATCAGGTCTAACGGTGACTTTCAGAGCTTGCCTACCTTTATCATCAACATAACCTAACTCATTGACCATCTTCTGTGACCAGAATGGTCTATACTCATCACCTTTCGGAGGTTCCTTAGTGAACAGAGATGTGAGACTACCTGATGAATTTCTAACAGACTTCAGTTCGACACCAGCCGTATCTGGTCCGGGTACATTGTTTTCCTCAATTCCAAGCAAATCTTCGAGTGTCTTTCCGACACCTGTATCTGCATTTCTATGAGTTTCCACGAAACGGCTCTGTTGAAATCCTATTCTTCAGATATGTTCTCGTCTGAAATAGCCGGTCGCTGAGAGCTGCGTGTTGATTGAGGCGTGAGTTTCCCGTACTGACCGCGACCGGCCCAGAATGAATCACTTGCTGAATATTTCAACAAATCTTCGCATTAAAGTACAAGTGAATAGGATGCTACATCGATAATATGTCCATTAAATCGAAGAAAATAGCAGGCAATATGAGGATCAAACCAGTTCATATTTTGTTAGCTGTCCCCGTTTGGATGGCGATATCGATAGCTGTCCCTTTGGGAACTACCGTGAGTCTTATCATTCTAGCTACATTACTAATATGCTACTTTCTGCTTCGTATTTTAGTTTCGTTAGAACGTTTGCGTTTTGATATGAGAGAGTAGTTGAGCGCGTTGTACGGACCGAGACTGGGTCGGAATATGTCACTTGATGAGGATTTCAACAGAGCCCACGAAACCCATCTTGCTAATCTCTTCTAAGGATTCAACGAAATCTTCGAAATCCTGAATATCTCCCATAGGTCATCAAAATCACCAAAGGTAAATTAATGTATTCTGTATGATATTAATTAGTATTGAGAATGTATTATGGAAATGTACATCGTAAAGTTAGAATCTATTGTCCAACTTCCTACACAGAGTTGGACAAAATAGATTATACAGTGCTGTTCTCGTCGCTCTTACCCTACCCTAAGAGACGTAATTCTACCGTTCAAATTAAATCCATACTATTATGTCCGTAAACATATTGTAATTGGACATAGATGCAACTGGAATCCTACGAGGAGGATGACGGTTTTCGTGTGAGCTTGACCAAGGAAGAACGCGAAGCGTTGTACGATGAAATCGATAACACTACTTCCAGTATCGCATGGGGATTAGCATCTTACTGTGGCCTACGACGGCAAGAGATAGGCGACGTTCAGTTCAAAGACCTACGCCGGAGAGATAACGGAGATTACGTGTTGAGAGTATGGGAAGGGAAAGGAGATAAATACAGAGAGACACCTGTACCATCGAGTCTTGCTATTCGAATTCAAACGGTCGAAGAAACATCTGATGTTGATTCCAGTGATGAAGTAATCGACCACTCCATGCGTACATGTATTAGGCACGTCCAAGCTGCTGCTGATAGGATTCAAGATGAGACTGGAGATGAAGGTTGGCAATATCTCGGATTGCACGACGGTAGGAGGACATTCTGTAACACTCTTTTAGATTCTGACGTTGGTCCACTACAAGTTATGCAGTGGGCGTCGTTTGACGATTGGAAAACTTTCAAAAAACATTACCTAACATCAGTACCTCACAAAGCATCCTCGGCTAGCTGTTTCTGCGGCCTGAGTTCTGTGTCGAAGCGGTTGTACTGACGGTCTCGACGAGAGAATTACGGACGGATCGACGGAGAGCTGTCGCTGTCGGCGGCGGTCAGCCGCCGACGCGACAGCGTCGCCACTCACTCCGCTGGCTTGCTCGGTCGGTGGTTAGCGGTGGAATCGGTCGTCAGGTGGCCGATTCGCGGGGACGGCCCGACGCACCGCGAGGGCCGTCCACGCAGCTCGTCGAATCATATTGACGAACTCCTTGTACGGCCACCACCAGAGGCGACGCCCGCCTCGGCGGGGCGTCGCCACATACTCGTAGTGAAGGTACCGCCAGACGTTCTGTAAGAGGAGACTCACCACCACGTACAGCAGCCGTACCGTTGGATCTCGTGTTGTCGTTGTCGCTATCGCTTGCTCAAACAAGCGATAGCTTGACTCGATACCGAAGCGTTTCGAGTAGTGGTATCGAGCGTCCCGTGGTGAGTCGATGAACGGCGCGTCAGCGGCGTAGCCGTGACGCGCCACACCGTTCTCGTCATACTTCCCATTTAGGTACGTACAGTCGATGTAGACGGGAAAATCGACGGTCCAGCTGTGACCGTCGAGTTTCCCCGTCAGATCATGCTGAATGACGCGACTCCATCCTTCCGAGAGCTCTTGCTGAATCGCCTCACCCCACCGGATGATCGGGATCACGTACGCGTAATTGTGCGCCTGAAGCAGCGTGAGACACTTACTGTCGTAGAATCCGCGATCAAGGTAGACGGCCTTGACCCCGGCGTCAAGGCCGTCGAGGACACCGAAGAACTCAGCGAGGACACTACTTGCGGTATCGCCGTCTTTGAGACGGCGTACCGCCAGCGTGTAGCGTTTGTTCTTCACACGCGCGTAGAGTGTGGCATAGGCGTGGAACGCAGTGGTTCCACGCTTCGCTACCGAGTGATAGAGGCCGTCTGTGTCGTCTTCGTCACCGTAGTAGGGCCGCAGGTGGAGGTCTGCGCAGACCTCCACCTGTTCGGGGAGCAATTCATCGAGATCCTTTCGCAGGAGCGTGTTAGCGACTCGTTCGAGCCGTTCCGGCTCGAACTTCGTCCGAAGATGGTAGAGGACCGTGTTCCCAGCGGGTGAGTTCTGGCTCGACGCACAGAGCGTAGAGACAGAGGTCCCGTCGGCGCAAGCGCCGACGAGGACCTCATAGATGTCTTCAGCAGTGATTTCAGCGTTATTGGCTAACGAGAGCGAAACTTCCTCGTCAAGGCGGTTGACGAGAAAGTTAAGAAGCTGGTCCTCGTGGATCTCACCGTCTGCTTGTTTGGTTTTAGACACACCTTCAGCAAGCAGACGTTCTAACTAAGCGGCTTTGTGAAGTACTGATACTTGCTGAGGTCGATCTGGCTATCGTGATCTCCGGTTCGATTGGTCGAGACCGATCCACCATCTGCCCTCGGTCGCCAGTTGTTGTCACACACGTTGCAGATGCGGATCGTTCCCACTGATCGCATCTCGTCTTCAATCTCGGAGTGAGAGCATTTTGGACAGCCGTTTGTGAATGCCGAACGTTTCTGGATGCAACCACAGTGACAGTGTTCCAGGACCCGCTGTTCGACTGTGTCGCTTGATCCACAGTTCGGACAGCCACCACTGGAAGAGTTCACAATTATAACTGACCAGATAGGTATATTGTAACAATTAGCCTACTTGGCGTAAGTAGATGGTAATAAAAATGTAGATACTATCTCTACCACCTCATATTATAATATTTTTTATATGAATTTAATATATTAAAAGTATAAAAATACGCATATTGCCAAAATAAATGCGATACTACTGGTGGTATGTTATGGATACCATGGTCGAAACGAGAGCCGCTGTACGTGTTTGATCCCGTATCGATGAGTGTTTCAAACACATAGGCGATTCGAAGACGGGTATCAGTGTCAATAGGTAAACTGGACCATGAAACAGTTGAGCATTCTGGACCTCTCGCCGTGGTTAATTGTGTAAACAACTACACTACGCGCAGCCTGTCGATATATACTGAACACAGTTCGATGGGGAACATTCTATGTGTTATAGTGTTAATCCTGTACTACTCGAATCAAACAGGCCGAAAACAGATCGACAGCGATGCCACATTCGCGCCCTGCATCTTGCACGGCAAGTTCTGATAAAACCTCGATAGATCAGCTTGGCAGACCCCGTGATAGTATCATGGTAACTGTTAAGACAAACTTTGTTCTTTATAGAGAGACTCCTAAGTTCACCTGAATGATGGCTGATCCAGTGAACAACAGAAATCTGCTGACATAGCTACCACCTAGCGTGTGAAATATAGTGGATGCATCCAGCAAACAGAATTTGCTTGTTCACATCAAGCATTGCGTGTTATTATATCACACAATAAAAAGAAACAGAATGTTTAATAATATAATTGGTTGGCACCCCGTAGGTACTTCCCTATTCGACAGTATATTTCAATTATGCTTACAAAGACGATGCCGGAGTTGTTCTTTATTCACTCTGATCTAGACATCGTCTACGCGAACCCCATGGCCTGTGCACTTTTAGGGGCAGAATCCCCAGAGGAACTCACTGGCACTCCACTTATCGATCTCGTCACGTCGGACTACCGCTCACCACTCCGGGAGCGCGTGGCCCACATCTACGGTGGCGACGAACGCACCTCTGGACTGAATGTTGAGTTGCAAACGGATACTGATCAGCCACAACGCGCCATCCTCGTGAGTTCGGTGGTCGAATGGGACGACACCGAGCGAGTACAAACGTCGGTGTTCCCGATCAGAGAGACGGATGCAGACAGCGGTCAGCTTCTCTCCGAACAGGCCATGGATCAAGCCCCCATCGGCATCACGGTTTCAGACCCATCTCAGCCCGACAATCCACTCATCCAAGTGAACGATGGGTTCTGTACGCTGACCGGATACGACCGCGAGGAATTCCTCGGTCGGAACTGTCGATTCCTCCAAGGTGAAGCCACACGCGAGGAGACAGTTGCGGAGATGGGAGCAGCGATCGAGGCCCAAGAGCCTGTCACTGTCGATTTGCGAAACTACCGCAAAGACGGCTCGATGTTCTGGAATCGAGTCACGACTATCCCGATCCGGGATGACTCTGGAACGGTCTCGAACTTCCTCGGCTATCAACAGAACATCACCAACGAGAAGCGATACGAACAGGATCTCTCGTTGTTCAAAGTACAGTCTGAGCAGTCCGAAAAAGCAGTCGTGATCACCGATTCGGATGGAACGATTCAGTACGTCAATCCTACCTTTGAGCGAGTGAACGGATATTCCCCTGCTGAGGCTATTGGTCGTACTCCTCGGATTCTTAAATCAAGTCAGCAGGATAAGGAGTTCTATACGGAGTTGTGGGAGACGATTACCGATGGCGATGTCTGGAAATCAGAGCTTGTCAACAAGACAAAATTCGGTGAGCTGTACGAAGCGAAACAGACAATCACCCCAGTTACGGATGAGAAAGGCGACATAACCCATTTCGTCGGAATGACAGAAGACATCACTGAGGACGTGCTCACAAGACAGACGCTTGGTGTCCTGAATCGTGTTATGCGACATAACTTGCGGAACGCGCTCAACGTAATCGATGGTCACGCAGAGTTATTGGAAGACGGAGAGTTGGACCCCAAGTCTCGTCGAGCGTCAGTTATGGCAATTCGAGAGCAAGCTGCATCAATGCAAAATATCGGCGAGAAGACAGCAGAGATTCGCTCAATTTGGGATCGAGCCGAAACTCACGAGAGGTGGGAGCAGCTTGATATAGAGTCGCTTGTCGAAACGTATCAAAGACAGTACCCGGATGTGAACATCACCTGTACAAGTGGAGATACCGGAGACATCCACGTTCGGAACACAGAATTGTTCACGAATGCCATCGATGAGGCTATCACGAACGCAATCAAACACACCGAGCAGCCCATACCTGAAGTAGCGATCACGGTTCAGCGTGACTTAGGTGCAGATCAGTTTCGAATAACTATCGCTGACAATGGACCCGGAGTTCCGGAACTCGAACGGCATGCAATCAACTCTGGTGAGGAAACACCGCTTGGTCACAGTCTTGGGATTGGGTTGTGGGTGATGAAGTGGATTACAACGACGCTCGGTGGAGAGTTGATAATTACGGATAACGACCCTCAAGGAAGTGTGATAACGTTTCAATTGCCGGTCGGGAGCTCGAATGATGAGTTCAAACCTGAAAAGTGACAGAGTAATCGTCAAACCGATTCAGTGTCGGTAGTTGTGGCTGATCAGTTGATGATCCTCTGTTCGCTTGTGTCTCTGATGCCCTCTACAGAGCGCTGATCATCCCACGACGTGCAAGATATCGGGAATAGGTGTAGCGATACTCTACTAATTGATTCTTAAGTCATTTTCACTTTTTGACACACATATAAATAGGGTCTTACATTTATTTGTGCTCAATTTCTAGATTGTCTCATGGAACAGTCTCCGGTTCCGGATATTGTCGAAGCTATTGCAGAGGCAAAAGAGACTGAACCTTCCAAACTCGATCTTACTCTCTACGAGTATATTGACCCCGAGGCAATTCACCGGTTGGCATCACATGGTACTGCATCATGGACCTTGACATTTGAACTCTCTGAGCATGAAGTAACCGTCACAAGTGATGGAGGAATCTTCGTTGACGGGACCCAAGAAGGACTCTGGACGTGACTTCTATAACAAATGTCGACTACGGGTAGCTGAACCCGGGCGTACTAAGCTAACGTCAGTACCTCACAAAGCATCCTCGGCTAGCTGTTTCTGCGGCCTGAGTTCTGTGTCGAAGCGGTTGTACTGACGGTCTCGACGAGAGAATTACGGACGGATCGACGGAGAGCTGTCGCTGTCGGCGGCGGTCAGCCGCCGACGCGACAGCGTCGCCACTCACTCCGCTGGCTTGCTCGGTCGGTGGTTAGCGGTGGAATCGGTCGTCAGGTGGCCGATTCGCGGGGACGGCCCGACGCACCGCGAGGGCCGTCCACGCAGCTCGTCGAATCATATTGACGAACTCCTTGTACGGCCACCACCAGAGGCGACGCCCGCCTCGGCGGGGCGTCGCCACATACTCGTAGTGAAGGTACCGCCAGACGTTCTGTAAGAGGAGACTCACCACCACGTACAGCAGCCGTACCGTTGGATCTCGTGTTGTCGTTGTCGCTATCGCTTGCTCAAACAAGCGATAGCTTGACTCGATACCGAAGCGTTTCGAGTAGTGGTATCGAGCGTCCCGTGGTGAGTCGATGAACGGCGCGTCAGCGGCGTAGCCGTGACGCGCCACACCGTTCTCGTCATACTTCCCATTTAGGTACGTACAGTCGATGTAGACGGGAAAATCGACGGTCCAGCTGTGACCGTCGAGTTTCCCCGTCAGATCATGCTGAATGACGCGACTCCATCCTTCCGAGAGCTCTTGCTGAATCGCCTCACCCCACCGGATGATCGGGATCACGTACGCGTAATTGTGCGCCTGAAGCAGCGTGAGACACTTACTGTCGTAGAATCCGCGATCAAGGTAGACGGCCTTGACCCCGGCGTCAAGGCCGTCGAGGACACCGAAGAACTCAGCGAGGACACTACTTGCGGTATCGCCGTCTTTGAGACGGCGTACCGCCAGCGTGTAGCGTTTGTTCTTCACACGCGCGTAGAGTGTGGCATAGGCGTGGAACGCAGTGGTTCCACGCTTCGCTACCGAGTGATAGAGGCCGTCTGTGTCGTCTTCGTCACCGTAGTAGGGCCGCAGGTGGAGGTCTGCGCAGACCTCCACCTGTTCGGGGAGCAATTCATCGAGATCCTTTCGCAGGAGCGTGTTAGCGACTCGTTCGAGCCGTTCCGGCTCGAACTTCGTCCGAAGATGGTAGAGGACCGTGTTCCCAGCGGGTGAGTTCTGGCTCGACGCACAGAGCGTAGAGACAGAGGTCCCGTCGGCGCAAGCGCCGACGAGGACCTCATAGATGTCTTCAGCAGTGATTTCAGCGTTATTGGCTAACGAGAGCGAAACTTCCTCGTCAAGGCGGTTGACGAGAAAGTTAAGAAGCTGGTCCTCGTGGATCTCACCGTCTGCTTGTTTGGTTTTAGACACACCTTCAGCAAGCAGACGTTCTAACTAAGCGGCTTTGTGAAGTACTGAGTATGTGGCTGGAGAAAATGGATTATGATACGCTTGTTTGGGTAGTCTTCAGCTACTTTCATAGCTCGATTGGCCATCGTAGCTGGATGAATCGTCTGGAGGTCGTTGTCCCAGCCATCTTTCCAGACTGACTCGACAGCGTGGAAGGTTTCATCCGGAAGATTCGTGTTTACATACGGATTTCCAGTGACATAGACAATATCATGAAATTGCTTGTTATCAAAATTTTCTGAGAGAAATCCGGGCGTTCCCGACTGCATACTCTGTCGTTTCTCCAACATTCCTGGAAGCGGGTTCTCCTCAAATAATTCCGCAAATAGGTCGTATCGGCATGCGTCCAAAATGATCAAATTATCCCACTCCTCCTCGGTGACCGGATCTGATTCAGGCCGGGTGATTCCAGTAAAATATCTACTTACGACGTGCGTCAGGAACCGTTTCCGCCACCATGTTCGGTCAAGACCGTGATGTCGTATCTCAGACAGAGCGTAAGGAAGGTTCATATTCGTATATCCGCCGGAAACCATTTAATATGTTATCAACGGAGCGTTCTTATAGGTGGAAGAAGTCATTCGGATGTGACTCAGGTGAACCCCAAAGTTCGGTGGTTTACTCCAGATAAACCGGACAACATCAGTGTTGGGAGAGAACGAATTGCCTCCCATCTCCGACAAAACGAGGGGTTCAACGTTGATGTTGTGGGAACTACACTCACAACTGTCCGAACAGCGATCAGAGAACGTGACCGATACGACGTGATCCTTGGAACCACTCGTGCAGGGGCGATCGCCGGGACACTGATCGGGCGCGTAACCGGAAAGCCCGTGATTGTTGACCACGTAGATCCCATCCGACAGTTTCGTGAAAACAACCCTCCGTTCTTTTCGATCCCAGTTCGAATAGCCGAAAATATCTCATTCGCGCTAGCCGAGTTGGTACTGTACGTGTACGAGGAAGAGTACGATCGGGTTTCTCGTTACGCTAGCCAGCATATGAAGACCGAACTCGGTGTTGATTATCGTCGGTTTGCTAGTCCCAATTCAGAGATCATTGATTCTGTTCAGGATCAGTTATCCGAATACGAGCTTCGCGAAAATGTAGCGATCTACGTCGGCGGGCTTGAACCCATATATCACATCAGAGAGTTACTGATGACGATGTCGAATCTTCCTGACTGGTCGTTGATTGTTCTCGGAGAGGGCAGTCTCAGAGAAATGCTTGAAGAGGTGGATGCCGACCAGGAGAACATTCACTATTTAGGACTCGTTCCACACGAGACCATCCCTGGGTATCTCAATGTGGCTGATGTCGGCGTTTCGTTGGTTGATGATCCTCATACACTCAAGATATTAGAGTACGGTGCTGCGGGACTATCGGTCGTTCAAGCTAGTGGACTAGCGGAAGAGAGATTCCGGGAACGGGTGGAATATGCCGATCCCGATCCAAGATCTATAGCGGGTGCCATCGAACGTGCTGGAGAGCGTGAAAGCGTTGAGCAACTCCAATTGTTCATCTCAGAATTTGATTGGAAACGGATAGCGGAGGATTATGCGGATGCGCTCAAAAGCATAAAATAGGTCGCCAGCAACACCTGAATATATGCGCGATATCGTTTTAGTAACAGTTGACTCGTTACGCGCCGATCACGTCGGCTGGCACGGCTACGATCGGAATACAACGCCAAATCTTGACCAGCGCGCGGCATCAGCCCAGACGTTCACGTCCGCCTTTTCCCATGCATGTTCAACACGACCTTCGTTTCCGTCTATTATGACTTCGTCGTACGCTCTTGAGTACGGAGGATTCGAACGACTCTCCTCGAAACGAACCACAATTGCCGAACTTTTAGAAGAGGCCGGGTACGAGACTGCTGGCTTCCACTCGAACCTCTATCTCTCTGCTGATTTTGGCTACGATAGAGGATTCAATCGGTTCTTTGATTCGAAATCGGACCCAGGGACACTCGCTAAACTTCGACAGGAGGTCAAAACACACCTTGACTCCGATGGCCATCTCTACGGTTTTCTTCAGCAGGCGTTCAACGCAACGGAGAAACGAGCAGGTATTGAACTCGGTTCTGCCTACATCGACGCTGAGGAAATCACCGATCGTGCGCTCTCTTGGGCGTCTTCAACGAGTAGCAATCCCCGCTTCCTTTGGGTGCACTACATGGATGTCCACCATCCGTACGTCCCACCAGCGGAGCATCAGCGGCGATTCCGCGATGAACCGGTCAACGACCGTGACGCTGTTCAGCTTCGGAGGAAAATGTTGGAATCACCGGAGAAGATAACTGATCAGGAGTTTAACACGCTCATTGATCTTTATGACTCCGAAATATCCTATGTCGACGCACAGGTTGAACGCCTAATAGAAACACTTCAGGCAGAATGGGACAATAATCCCGTAATCGCATTCACCGCCGATCACGGAGAGGAGTTCCTCGATCACGGTGGGTTCAGTCACAGTGCTACCTTCTACGACGAAGTAATTCATGTGCCGCTGTTCGTTGACACTGGAGAAGATGAGACAGTAGAAAACGACAATCTCGTTGGCTTGATGGATCTAGCACCCACTCTCGCTGATAAAGCGGATGTCGATCGACCGGAGACCTATCGGGGTCAACCGCTGAGTCAGGTCGAGGACCAGTGGAACCGGTCAGAAGTCATCGCCGAATGGGCCGACACCGACACAGATGATCGTCGGTTTGCCGTTCGGACCACGAACTGGAAGTATATCCGCGAGGAAAACGGAGCTGAGCAACTTTACGACCTTACCGCTGATCCGGAGGAGATGAACGATCTTGCTACTGGGAATCCCAACGTATTATCGGACCTCCGCGAAACGCTTGAGGATCATCTGGCGACGTTAGACGAAAGCCGCGAGGACCTCGGTGATGTCGAGATGGACGAGGAGGTGCGCCAGCGACTTCGCGACCTCGGATATCAGGAGTAGCGCAGGTTCGACCGCTGACTATGTATCGAGTACTCGTTCCCAGACATCGACGTGACCAGCGGCGCACTCCTCGTTGTACGTTGCCATCTTCTTACCGCTTTGGGTCGCGAGTGACTCGCGGTGGTCGTCGTCGGTGATGAGGCGTTCGAGTGCATCGCGGATGCCGCCAGGTGTCGGGGGACAGACCTCACCGGCGTCCCCGACGGCTTCCGGAACTCCCATGGCGTCACCGCCGATAACGGGGAGGCCGGCGGCCTGTGCTTCCAGTACTACGGTCCCGTAAGAGTCGAGAAAGCTCACGTAGACGAATGCGTTGGCGCTGGCGAACTCGCCTTCGACGGCCTCGACGAACCCGAGGACGGTCACGCGGTCGGCGTATTCGTAGTCACCGAGATACTTGCGGAGCGCATCCAGATACTGTCCGCCGCCGGCGACTCTGTATTGGAGTGTCGGATACTCTTCGAACAGCGGTTGGAGGGCGCGCAACACAGTCAGGACGCCATCGTACTTCTCTTCATAGCGCAGGTTCGTGACGGTGAGGAGGTCGAACGTCTCTCGGTCACTTGCCCGGCCGGTACCGTACCGGTCGGTGTCGACGGGCCGGCCAATGACAGAGTACTGGGTAACTGGATACTGCTCGCGAAATGTCTCACTAGTGGTGTCGCTGATGAATATCACCTCAGACGTCTGGTGGAGGGCGAGACGGGTTCGGGCGCGAATGCTGGCGTCCTTGAGCCAGCCGTACTGTCCATGGGCGTTCGTGTAGTCGGCCCATCCGCGAATCGCGACAACGAGCGGGATGTCGTAGATCACCGACGCACCGGCAGCGAGCATTCCGTTGGCTATCAGCTCGTCCGTTTGAATGACGTCGTACTCGCGCGCGAGGATGGCCCGAAGGCGTTCCGGAACAGGGACGCGAGAGACGACGTCGACATCATAAGACGGATACTCGGTCGAGACATAGTCAGTACCTCACAAAGCATCCTCGGCTAGCTGTTTCTGCGGCCTGAGTTCTGTGTCGAAGCGGTTGTACTGACGGTCTCGACGAGAGAATTACGGACGGATCGACGGAGAGCTGTCGCTGTCGGCGGCGGTCAGCCGCCGACGCGACAGCGTCGCCACTCACTCCGCTGGCTTGCTCGGTCGGTGGTTAGCGGTGGAATCGGTCGTCAGGTGGCCGATTCGCGGGGACGGCCCGACGCACCGCGAGGGCCGTCCACGCAGCTCGTCGAATCATATTGACGAACTCCTTGTACGGCCACCACCAGAGGCGACGCCCGCCTCGGCGGGGCGTCGCCACATACTCGTAGTGAAGGTACCGCCAGACGTTCTGTAAGAGGAGACTCACCACCACGTACAGCAGCCGTACCGTTGGATCTCGTGTTGTCGTTGTCGCTATCGCTTGCTCAAACAAGCGATAGCTTGACTCGATACCGAAGCGTTTCGAGTAGTGGTATCGAGCGTCCCGTGGTGAGTCGATGAACGGCGCGTCAGCGGCGTAGCCGTGACGCGCCACACCGTTCTCGTCATACTTCCCATTTAGGTACGTACAGTCGATGTAGACGGGAAAATCGACGGTCCAGCTGTGACCGTCGAGTTTCCCCGTCAGATCATGCTGAATGACGCGACTCCATCCTTCCGAGAGCTCTTGCTGAATCGCCTCACCCCACCGGATGATCGGGATCACGTACGCGTAATTGTGCGCCTGAAGCAGCGTGAGACACTTACTGTCGTAGAATCCGCGATCAAGGTAGACGGCCTTGACCCCGGCGTCAAGGCCGTCGAGGACACCGAAGAACTCAGCGAGGACACTACTTGCGGTATCGCCGTCTTTGAGACGGCGTACCGCCAGCGTGTAGCGTTTGTTCTTCACACGCGCGTAGAGTGTGGCATAGGCGTGGAACGCAGTGGTTCCACGCTTCGCTACCGAGTGATAGAGGCCGTCTGTGTCGTCTTCGTCACCGTAGTAGGGCCGCAGGTGGAGGTCTGCGCAGACCTCCACCTGTTCGGGGAGCAATTCATCGAGATCCTTTCGCAGGAGCGTGTTAGCGACTCGTTCGAGCCGTTCCGGCTCGAACTTCGTCCGAAGATGGTAGAGGACCGTGTTCCCAGCGGGTGAGTTCTGGCTCGACGCACAGAGCGTAGAGACAGAGGTCCCGTCGGCGCAAGCGCCGACGAGGACCTCATAGATGTCTTCAGCAGTGATTTCAGCGTTATTGGCTAACGAGAGCGAAACTTCCTCGTCAAGGCGGTTGACGAGAAAGTTAAGAAGCTGGTCCTCGTGGATCTCACCGTCTGCTTGTTTGGTTTTAGACACACCTTCAGCAAGCAGACGTTCTAACTAAGCGGCTTTGTGAAGTACTGAGTATGCATAAACGGGTGAGGGACCTTATTCAGTGGACAGGGGTTGACAGGTCAGTGTCTCCTGTAATTGGTGTCATTTTAGTTGTCGCACTAACACTAATTATCGCTGCAGCTATTGGTGCGAGTGCGTTTGGGCTGGCCGGTTCATTATCTGAGAGCCCACCACAAGCGACTATCGACGCCGAGCACGAAGATCGAATAATAAATGATGGCGAGGGACATTCGGCGGAGATGACCATTGTCACACTCACCCATGAGGGCGGTGATAATATTGATAAAGATAATATAAATGTGACAATCAACTGCGAGCCAGCATGGGCAACACCTGATCCCCCCGAAGAATACTACGAGTGGGAAGCATATGATTACAATCACATTGTTAATCCGTGGGAAACTACGGAATCAGATCAAATCTCCTCAGGTGATCAAACAGTTATCGCCATCAAGACTAACGAAATAGTGGAGAGTAATAACCCTACTATCGATAGAACGACTTTCAGTTTCGATGATGGCGGAATTAATCTTTGGGAGCCAATCCCGACAGTCACTTACGATCTAAATAAGGTTGAACTGGAGTCGGGCGATACTGTCCGCATGATCTGGGAGTCGGGCGATACGTCGACACCACTAGTTGAGTACGAGATAAAGTAGCGGAGCACGTGTTCGGTCAGTGCGTCGATCTTATATCTAAAATCGTCAGCGCCGAATCCCGGAATCGAACCGTCATTTCACCGCGCCAGACTTCAACATCACTCACGTCACCACTGTTCAGAGACTGGCTCATCGAACTTTGGACTTCTTATATAGACTCCAAAGTTAAGTGGGTCCGGACGGACTATAGTATATAAAGAGTACTCCATCAAATGGCTCAGAATATAGATTCCAAAGTTCGAGCAAAGGTATGGCTCACACTTGACCAAGTCGACGCACTCCGGTCGGCGTGCTACTCAACCGGTGCCGACTACCTGCAGCAGCGTAACGAGGCGATCATCGCGCTCATGTACGATACCGGGCTCCGGGTCGGCGAGTTGGTGGCCATCGACGTCGATATGCTCAGGGAGGGCAACACGGCTCTCTACCTACCGACAGAGATCCAGAAGGACTACCCCAACGACAACGAGCCCGCACCGGCGACGTTGGAGCTCGCCTCAGATGTGACACGGCTGCTGTCGTCGTATCTCAACAGCCGCTGGAAAGACTCACCCGCACTGTTCCCTTCGCGGTCGAGCGACCGGATCACCACTCAGGGCGTCCGGAACGCGGTCTCGAAGGTCGCCGAAGAGGCAGGCGTCGAGCCATACCTTCTCGACGGCACTCGCGGCGAGCCGGGCGACGTGACGCCCCATGCACTCCGCCACAGTGTTGCCTATCGCATGATGAACGCCGAGGATGGTAACACGTTGTACGACGTGAGGAATCGTCTTCGGCACCGCAGCATCCAGACAACTGAGCAAGTGTACGATCACATGATCCGAGTATGACCGACGAGAGCGAAGATATCGACCCAGAGTACCCACGTCCAGCTGGCCATTACCCCCGGTTTTGAGACAATGAATGGCACTACGTCCCCGACGAGCTCGCCCAAACGATCTCGCTTGGTCCTGGTGGTGACGGGGAGGACGGCCAAGATTGGATACTCACGTACACGCCAGAGAAACGTGATCCAGACGACCGCGAAAAGGTGCTCGTCCGGCTGACGCCCCGTGCGCTCCATGAGCTCTATATCGAAGTGAAAGACCTTGACGTCGAGACTCGGCAGATGGGTCATCGCGCTGAGTGTGATCTCTGCGGAGAGATGGTCGATATGGACCGTGCAATCCCGAACCAGCGTGGCGAACCGTGCCACAAGCACTGTTGGGCGGAGTACACAGGTGCGCCTGACTGGTTTTGCCGATCACGTATAGCGGGGCAAGACTTGAGTCGATAGGCTGCATACACCCGTATGCAAATGTCGAAAAGTATCCGGCTCTCTGACGAAGCTTACGAACGCCTGAAAGCCCACAAAGAGGAGGAAGAGACGTTCACAGATGTCGTTCTCCGGCTCGCAGGAGAGCACTCACTCCTCGAATTGGCCGGTATTCTCGATGACGAGGAAGCTGCTAGTATGAAAGATGCTATCGCGGAGCGACGGGAACGTCGCCACAGCGAATTAGAAGGGGTTGCCGACGAGATGCAGGGTGTGTAGAGTGTTGTTAGATACGTCTTTTCTGATCGACCTGATGAATAGCGATGAGGGAGCGATCTCGAAAGCCCGTGAGCTCGAAGAGAACCTCATCCAGCAACGGCTGTCCTCGATGACACTGTTTGAACTCTTTTACGGGATTGCGCGGTCGAACCAGTCGGATGCAGAACGTGAGAAAGTCGAGACTGTGCTTTCCTCAAAACCCGTTCACCCAGCCGATACCGCAGTTATGCGGAAGGCCGGTCGACTGTCGGGACAACTCGTAAATGAAGGGAATACCGTCGATGACGGTGACGTGATCATTGCTGCAACAGCTGACGTAGTTGACGAGCCTGTACTGACCCGTAATCTGAAGGATTTCGAACGGCTAGATGTTGAGACAGAAACCTACTAGAGCGATCAGCTGGGATTGTCTGTGGAATCTAATCGTATTATCGTATAACTCGATTACGGCCCGACATCAATTCGTCTCAACTCCGCCGGTCTGGTCGGGAGCAAACCCCTACTTTGTTTCAGTCCTGTATTGGGTTTTCTGGCCGTCTCGACAACTCAGCAGCTTGCTACCGCCGACGGGTCACAACGTTTCAATTCCATCGTGGATTTTCTGGTTGTCTCGACAACCGGCGGCCGGGCTCGCACACCTTCACCTCGTGGTTTCAATTCCGTCGTGGATTTTCTGGCTGTCTCGACCGAACGCGCGGTTAACGAACTGACCAGCGGGAGTGGGATTCAATTCCGTTGTAGATTTTTTGGGTGCCTCGACAAACTTGACTGGCTCCGCGGTCGGCGGTCTGCTTGTTTTAATCCCATGCTGGGTTTTCTGGTCGCCTCGACGGCCCGCCGGACCGCCTCGACGCTCTCGAATCGATCGTTTCAATCCCGTGCTGGGTTTTCTGAGTGTCTCGACTTCACCGAGCGTTTGGACTAGCTCCGCTGTATTCCGGTTTCAATCCCGTGCTGGGTTTTCTGAGTGTCTCGACGTCCGCGGTCGTCGTCCCACAGCGGCTCGGGCGTCCGTTTCAATCCCGTGCTGGGTTTTCTGAGTGTCTCGACGCCATGACCGCCGAGTTCGATGTGGCGGTGCATGGCGTTTCAATCCCGTGCTGGGTTTTCTGAGTGTCTCGACTTCTGCGTTCGCGTTCAGTCGTCATTGATTATGTCGTGGTTTCAATCCCGTGCTGGGTTTTCTGAGTGTCTCGACTTCACCGAGCGTTTGGACTAGCTCCGCTGTATTCCGGTTTCAATCCCGTGCTGGGTTTTCTGAGTGTCTCGACGTCCGCGGTCGTCGTCCCACAGCGGCTCGGGCGTCCGTTTCAATCCCGTGCTGGGTTTTCTGAGTGTCTCGACGCCATGACCGCCGAGTTCGATGTGGCGGTGCATGGCGTTTCAATCCCGTGCTGGGTTTTCTGAGTGTCTCGACTTCTGCGTTCGCGTTCAGTCGTCATTGATTATGTCGTGGTTTCAATCCCGTGCTGGGTTTTCTGAGTGTCTCGACGTCATACTCGACAGTGACCGCGGCGACGAGATCCCGTTTCAATCCCGTGCTGGGTTTTCTGAGTGTCTCGACCACTCTCTTGGTATTTGTCTTCCCGTTTGACGGAATGTTTCAATCCCGTGCTGGGTTTTCTGAGTGTCTCGACCAGCACCACTGGCTGTAATGACACACACACTTATGTGTTTCAATCCCGTGCTGGGTTTTCTGAGTGTCTCGACCGGTCGGCAGCGCGTCGCTCACGCTCTCGGGGATGGTTTCAATCCCGTGCTGGGTTTTCTGAGTGTCTCGACCCAAGAGTTATCCCCTGTAACAAGCGAACTCCAGGTGTTTCAATCCCGTGCTGGGTTTTCTGAGTGTCTCGACGACAAGCATGGGACACTGGTGCGGATACGTCCGCGTTTCAATCCCGTGCTGGGTTTTCTGAGTGTCTCGACCAGTCTCTCGATCTGGGGCTCGGAAGGTCCCTTGGAGTTTCAATCCCGTGCTGGGTTTTCTGAGTGTCTCGACTTAATGAGAACAGGGCAATCAGCCTATACGAGAACAGTTTCAATCCCGTGCTGGGTTTTCTGAGTGTCTCGACGCACTGCCATAGGTATCCCAGACGCCGACGTCCACGTGTTTCAATCCCGTGCTGGGTTTTCTGAGTGTCTCGACGACTGACGTCCTACGACGGCGGGACAGAGTACTAGTTTCAATCCCGTGCTGGGTTTTCTGAGTGTCTCGACCCGCCCGCTACTCTTGTATCGTATTCGAAAGAACGTTTCAATCCCGTGCTGGGTTTTCTGAGTGTCTCGACGACTGACGTCCTACGACGGCGGGACAGAGTACTAGTTTCAATCCCGTGCTGGGTTTTCTGAGTGTCTCGACGAACACGGGTTGATCTCGCCAGAGTTAGAGATCAGTTTCAATCCCGTGCTGGGTTTTCTGAGTGTCTCGACACAACGCGATCCTCGCAGCGCGGAACCTCGTCATCCCAGGTTTCAATCCCGTGCTGGGTTTTCTGAGTGTCTCGACGTCAACAGCGCTGACGTATCTGAGGTCGAGTACCTCGTTTCAATCCCGTGCTGGGTTTTCTGAGTGTCTCGACCGTGATGAGCGCCTACGGCTACGAGGCCGACGAAATGTTTCAATCCCGTGCTGGGTTTTCTGAGTGTCTCGACACACTGACCGCGACTGTCTCGAACCACAACCAGACCAGTTTCAATCCCGTGCTGGGTTTTCTGAGTGTCTCGACAGACGCTGACCGCAGCCGATGGATGACACAGGACCGAGTTTCAATCCCGTGCTGGGTTTTCTGAGTGTCTCGACGCGGAGTTCGTGTACATCCTGGTCGGTGAATATTGGTTTCAATCCCGTGCTGGGTTTTCTGAGTGTCTCGACCCAAAGAATATTCTACTCGCTGGACCTCAAAAGGTGTTTCAATCCCGTGCTGGGTTTTCTGAGTGTCTCGACATCACAGTATGCTGGCTCGCCCGTCCAAAACGGACAGTTTCAATCCCGTGCTGGGTTTTCTGAGTGTCTCGACCCGCCGGTCGGGTCAGGGGCAAGCCCCTGCTTCGTTTCAATCCCGTGCTGGGTTTTCTGAGTGTCTCGACCGTGAATCCTTCTTGTATCCGGTGACCTGTGCGATATGTTTCAATCCCGTGCTGGGTTTTCTGAGTGTCTCGACATCGCGGTACTTCGGGTTCGTAGCCGATGAGCAGCGGTTTCAATCCCGTGCTGGGTTTTCTGAGTGTCTCGACACCGCTTCGATCCGGATTACGCGGACAAACAGTAGTTTCAATCCCGTGCTGGGTTTTCTGAGTGTCTCGACTTCATCGAACAGTATTCGATTCTCTCCGGCTACAACACGTTTCAATCCCGTGCTGGGTTTTCTGAGTGTCTCGACCGGCGATCAAAGTGGGGGAGTGGCCGCCTACAGTGGTTTCAATCCCGTGCTGGGTTTTCTGAGTGTCTCGACATGACGCTCGGACTCTACAAACTCGTTGAATCGCTGTTTCAATCCCGTGCTGGGTTTTCTGAGTGTCTCGACACCGCAATGTGAATGTGAAGGTAGCCGTTGTTCGGTTTCAATCCCGTGCTGGGTTTTCTGAGTGTCTCGACGTGCGTTCTTGGCGACGAGTGGTCGACGACGATGAAGTTTCAATCCCGTGCTGGGTTTTCTGAGTGTCTCGACATTAGTATCAACAGGCATTTTGATGGTGACGGGCTGTTTCAATCCCGTGCTGGGTTTTCTGAGTGTCTCGACCTGACAGTGTCCGCACTCGTATCGCCCGGCCTTCAGGTTTCAATCCCGTGCTGGGTTTTCTGAGTGTCTCGACCGACTGTGCTAAAACACGACTGTGACCCTTTCTTGGTTTCAATCCCGTGCTGGGTTTTCTGAGTGTCTCGACACAGCGAACCGCTACTTACCGTTCTGTTCCGATCTGGTTTCAATCCCGTGCTGGGTTTTCTGAGTGTCTCGACGCGCTTGAACACCGCGGTCGAGTTCGAACAATTGTTTCAATCCCGTGCTGGGTTTTCTGAGTGTCTCGACGGGGGGTATCCCTTTGAGGGTCCGGATCTGTGGATGTTTCAATCCCGTGCTGGGTTTTCTGAGTGTCTCGACACCTCGAAGCCGTCGAGGGCGACCTCAGCGACTTTGTTTCAATCCCGTGCTGGGTTTTCTGAGTGTCTCGACCGTTCGCCTGTTTCGACGTCCCCGACGCGCGGTTCTGTTTCAATCCCGTGCTGGGTTTTCTGAGTGTCTCGACCACAGGTACAACACCGGGGGTTAACACCGTGGATGTCGTTTCAATCCCGTGCTGGGTTTTCTGAGTGTCTCGACCAGGTATCGAACACCCCGGAGAGGAAACCCCCGACGGAAGTTTCAATCCCGTGCTGGGTTTTCTGAGTGTCTCGACAACAGTGCAGCACAGCACATAGTACCTTGAGGGTAAGTTTCAATCCCGTGCTGGGTTTTCTGAGTGTCTCGACATCTCTTCAATGGTGAGACAATCTGTGTCTGCAAGTTTCAATCCCGTGCTGGGTTTTCTGAGTGTCTCGACCCGCTACTTACTCTTCGTCAACGTGTCGGGTTGCTTGTTTCAATCCCGTGCTGGGTTTTCTGAGTGTCTCGACGTCGTTTAGCGGCGAGACGGGGGTCACGCTGCCCGTTTCAATCCCGTGCTGGGTTTTCTGAGTGTCTCGACCGGGTTCGTGTTCCGCGTAGACGATCCCCTTTGGCGTTTCAATCCCGTGCTGGGTTTTCTGAGTGTCTCGACACCAAAACCACCAACATCGCAGCCCCCTGTGTTAGGTTTCAATCCCGTGCTGGGTTTTCTGAGTGTCTCGACCTGGATAACCCCATTCGGCACTCCCGAAGATTGGTTTCAATCCCGTGCTGGGTTTTCTGAGTGTCTCGACTTTTTTTTGGCTTGTCACCACCCACCCTGTAGCTGCGTTTCAATCCCGTGCTGGGTTTTCTGAGTGTCTCGACCTAACTAACCTATTCCTATAGGTATCCAAAACTGATGTTTCAATCCCGTGCTGGGTTTTCTGAGTGTCTCGACACTTGGACGAGCTCGGTGACTTCGGAACCACGCTGTTTCAATCCCGTGCTGGGTTTTCTGAGTGTCTCGACGTGAGGTTGGCCCCCACTGTCTCACCCTCATGGTTTCAATCCCGTGCTGGGTTTTCTGAGTGTCTCGACGGATTGTTTTAGAAGTGGTTCGGCACTTCAAGCAGGTTTCAATCCCGTGCTGGGTTTTCTGAGTGTCTCGACATCCCAACCGATTCGGCGCAATACATCGACAATATGTTTCAATCCCGTGCTGGGTTTTCTGAGTGTCTCGACACAGCGAACCGCTACTTACCGTTCTGTTCCGATCTGGTTTCAATCCCGTGCTGGGTTTTCTGAGTGTCTCGACAATATCTCCGAGCTCGACGTTCGAGAGGTCGACACGGTTTCAATCCCGTGCTGGGTTTTCTGAGTGTCTCGACGACACTCCCACTCCCGTCACGGAGTCCATCGGACGGTTTCAATCCCGTGCTGGGTTTTCTGAGTGTCTCGACCTCCGAGATCGGTGGGATGGTCTTCGTCCCGGTTTCAATCCCGTGCTGGGTTTTCTGAGTGTCTCGACCTGACAGTGTCCGCACTCGTATCGCCCGGCCTTCAGGTTTCAATCCCGTGCTGGGTTTTCTGAGTGTCTCGACCGACTGTGCTAAAACACGACTGTGACCCTTTCTTGGTTTCAATCCCGTGCTGGGTTTTCTGAGTGTCTCGACACAGCGAACCGCTACTTACCGTTCTGTTCCGATCTGGTTTCAATCCCGTGCTGGGTTTTCTGAGTGTCTCGACGCGCTTGAACACCGCGGTCGAGTTCGAACAATTGTTTCAATCCCGTGCTGGGTTTTCTGAGTGTCTCGACGGGGGGTATCCCTTTGAGGGTCCGGATCTGTGGATGTTTCAATCCCGTGCTGGGTTTTCTGAGTGTCTCGACACCTCGAAGCCGTCGAGGGCGACCTCAGCGACTTTGTTTCAATCCCGTGCTGGGTTTTCTGAGTGTCTCGACCGTTCGCCTGTTTCGACGTCCCCGACGCGCGGTTCTGTTTCAATCCCGTGCTGGGTTTTCTGAGTGTCTCGACCACAGGTACAACACCGGGGGTTAACACCGTGGATGTCGTTTCAATCCCGTGCTGGGTTTTCTGAGTGTCTCGACAACAGTGCAGCACAGCACATAGTACCTTGAGGGTAAGTTTCAATCCCGTGCTGGGTTTTCTGAGTGTCTCGACAGGGGGTGAATATACGGTTATAGGGGTCAAAAGCCTTTCTCAGTGCTCAAAATCTAACCCCCGCTACGTCGACTGGGGCTGTACAGAGACTTAATAAGGGTCGACGTAACCCTGTTCAGAGAACGTTCGATTGTTCGCCGGGGGGATCGGACCCGAGATCGGTTGTATTGTCTTGGCAGGACTGACAGAGCCGATAAATACGAATTCGATCACCGTCCGATGGCTCGATGTGAGATTCGAGTTCATCTTCAAGCTCAACGCGATCTGTCTTAGTCACGTCGACCTCGAAGACACTGTACTGCCGCCATGCCCCATACCTCTGGAGCGTTCGATATACTTGCCTGCGGTTCGAATCCTCACTCACATCGTAGGCTATTGCCAAGCGCATGGTCATTTTGAAAAAGTTAGCGCATGATATTCATCCAACTCGCCAGTGATTGCTTTCCGTAAGAGAATCGCCTGCTGTCGCACTGCCTTACGCCGAGTCACAGTGTACTCAAAGTACGGATGGGTGAACTCCTCTTGCATGAACTCGTCGAACTTTGAGCAGTAGGTCTGAAATGCATCGTCGGCCAAATGATTGTCCTGAGTGAACTCATCGTGGGTGATGACACCGCGATTAACCAACCGTGTCACGAACGCATCACAGAAGATCGGTCTGAACTCCTCCTGGAGATCGAGTGCCAGCGAGGGTCGGCCATGCCGATCCGCATGTAGCACACCCAAGAATGGATCAAGATTGTACTGCCGTAACGCGCTCAGCACTTCGTTTTTCATAAACACGTAGGTCAGTGATAGCAATGAGTTAATGTGGTCCTCTGGCGGTCGCTTGGTCCGCTTCTCGAAGGTCCAGCCATCGGTGAGTGTCTCATCGAGACGGTTGAAGTAGCGCTCGGCGGCTTCTCCTTCAACACCACGGAGGCCGTCCTTCGTAGCTACTGTCGTCGCCCGCACACCGAGATCCTTGAGCAGCTCCGTCCCGTGGACGCCCTTCCGCGAGAGCAGCGTCCGAGCGTTTCGGATCTTGGCGGCGATCATATCTGCCGCGATGTCGATCTCCGCAGTCTCGTCGAGGTCATACTGGGCTCGCCGGACCTCCGCGATGGTGTTCTTTTCAGGTACGAAGCTCCCCCGATACTTTCCATTCTGGGTGAAGTAGTTCAGAATGATCCCGTGACGGTTGGCCTCGGCGACGAACGGTGTCGAGAAGTTCACCCCGCCGAAGACGTTGATCGTATCGAGCTTCTCGGTCGGGAACGAGGCTAACTCACCCTCGTCGCCGTCGACATCCCAGACGGTGATTCGACCGCCCTCGGTGCCAACCTGGCTTCCTTGCTTGGTGACGTAGACCACTGACTCGTCGAACATCCCTTCGGTGGCTTTCATACCTCGCCCTCCCAGCCCGTACCCTGGGCTTTCTCGGGCTCCAGGATGGCTGTCTCCTCGGGCATGCAATACTCCCGTGCTGAGCAGGCTTCACACTTCTTTGGGTTGTCCGTGAGTGGAGGGATTGAGTCGACTGACATTGATCGGATTTTATCGATGATCTTGTGTACCGTTTCTCGATGGCTCTCTGTGATTTGGATCGCGTACCGCTCATCAGTTTCATACAAATAAATATAGCCGACATTAACTGGCTCCTCGATTGCGGCTTCAAGTAACATACAGTAGCCCGCAAGCTGCACCTCGTCACTTGGGAAATACTGTCCGCTTTCGGCACGCTTCCGCTCTACTGGTGTGAGTACATCCCCACCCGATTCGATCAAATCAATTTTTCCGTGGAGATCGAGTTCGGTTGCTCTGAAATATCTCTCGGTGATCCATCCCCCTCTTTGAGACTGCTTTTCGTGTTTTGATCGCCCATCTATAAGCTCGTATGGTGTTCCCATCTCGTCGTGGTAGTGCTGATAATAAAATCGGCGTGGACAGTAGACAAACTCGTTTAATGCGCTCACAGGTACGAGTGTATCACGCTGTCCGATTGTCTGTGGTGTGCTCAAAAATCAAGCACCTCATCAATCGTATTTGATTCGGCCTCGATCCGATCTTGGACGCGACAGTGTAAATACAGGGCATCGTGGCTGAATGCTACTGCTGCATCTCCTTCCGTGTAATACAGTGGATAAATAAATCCAAACGGACCGAGCGAATACTGGTTTTGTATCTGGGAGACGTGGCCCTCCAACGGATAACAAAGAACTTCAGTATCCGAGAGGCCCCCCTTTAGTAAATCGAGACCGCTGACGCTCGGCTCTGTCTCGATTTCGAGTCCAGTGCAGACTTTCGGTGTTCGAATATCCCGTGAGACATCACTTAATAACGAATACAGTTCACCAGTTGCTTTGTAGGTAACCAACCGTCCAGTCAACTGCTCTTCGTCCGTAGTATCTGTTTCGTCTTCATACCCTCCCTGATAGAGACAGTAGCCACTACTGTATGGTTCCAGCCGTGATACCTGGTTATGCAACTGCTCTGGAAGGATAGAAAGAAACTCGTCTTTCGAATGGAACGAGACATCCCCATGACGGAGCAGATGTGGGATACTGTATGTCTGAAGCGTCTGTGACTGGTTGTTATAAACTACTGTCTGTATGCTGTCACCGCGATAAGTTTGGAGCGAATCCAAAAGTGGCGTACCTGCAACACCATATAATCGTTTCAGATCAGCCTCAGTAAGTTCCTTCTCGTGGTTGTGGAAGAAGTGACGTTCAATGCGTTTCCAGCCTGTCTCCCGTATTGCTGGCTGATCATCTGATGGTGCACTCTTTGCTCGTTTTTCGACGTGATCGTAGGCTTCGACAGCCGAGTATCGCCAGTCGAATGATCCGGGTGTCGACGCGTCAATGTATCCCGAACTAACATACTCTTCAAATGTTGCTCTGTCAATCCATTGGCCAGTATATTTGTTGGCCATCGAGTTGAGCGCGTCAAGGAGATACGGTGGGACATATGCATACGCTGCAGACCGGTTCGGGCGAGTTCTGAGTCGACCAAGGCGTTGGAAGAAACTCGCCGCATCGTGACCTGAGAAGATGATTTGCTCTGTATCGAAGTCGACACCGACCTCAACCGCAGAATTACTCACTAACGTCTCGAACGTATCGAGTTTCTCACGCACGTTTTCCCGGTGAAACCCATCGATTCGAACGGCCCCATTGAGGTCTGATTGAGCCAACGAATTATATACTTGATCAACCTCGTGAACCCCATCAAGCATCATCACTGTCCTGCCGTCCCGCAATCGATCATGCAACACGTCTTCCGAGTCAAGGATCGCTGTTGCAGCCTCAAAGGTCGGTGCTGGTGTGATTGTCAGATCAACTGGTGGCAGGACTGCCCGATAGTTCGATGGGAGTTCATTAGGAGCGAATGCAATCACAGACTCCTCAGTATCAGGAACTTCGGGTAGTGGCGTCTCTCGCCAGTTTACTTCACTGACTCGATAATACGGCACACCCATTGCCTCCTCAAACTGGCGTTCGAGTTCTTTCTCAGGAGTTGCACTGAGAAATACGAGATGATTAAGTCGACAGATCGCTTCATTAGTCTCGTACATCTCATCGAGCAGAAAGAGCATCGTGTTTCGCTCTTTTCGTGTTGCTCGATGGAACTCATCAACAACAGCCACCTCAAACCGAGAGATCGCATCGATTCTCTCCCGATAGATTTCTCGACGAAGCAGGACAAATATGTCTGGGTTCGTGAGAAGGATAACCGTCTCACGGCTGTCGAATGCTACTTTGAGGAGGTCTCGAAGCCGTTCACCGTTTGTGTTAGCCGATGGGAACTGCTCGGCGTGTTCGTTCTGGAGCGTTTCACTAGTCACAGCAAGGAGACGGACATTATTTCCTCCCTCAACATCTTCGAGTTTCTCGTCGATATTCCGGACCTGATCTTCAATAAGCGCGTTCGTCGGGTATACTGCTACTGTCTGGAGTCCCTCGGAGACGACGGGAGCGAGCCATGCCAGCGTTTTACCGGCTCCTGTCGGCGCATCGTCTACAAACAGTCCTGGAAGACGGTCTGTGAGTGCATCATGCAGTGCCCACTGATGTTTATGAGGGATAACCTCATCCACAGGGTACTCTCCGGGGTACATTCGCAGACCAAGCCCTGCAAGCTGAAACGAAACTGGATCGTGCTCAGACATCGTTCCGTTTTGTGGCTAAGAATTTTGCATCAGCAGGATAACAGACGCGTGATTGATTTCGGAACGGCGGTTCAATCGCATAATACTCCGTATCGAACTCGGCTTCGAACCAGACTGGCGTCGGCTGCATCTGCTTCATTACAACACCGCCGGTAGGTGTCGTTTCGTGATCGTAGACACTGAGTGGATGTCCTAGCGTGAACTCTCCGGAACGACGCGCTCCGTCGACGATCCGGTAGCGAACATGTCCTTTCCCGCGCTTTTTCCCCAAGCGAATATACGACGGAAGCTGCGATACGACTTCGGTTGCGTCCCGACCATACGGGAACACATAGAACCGAAACACGTTTTCAGGGGCGAGTGCCCGCTCTCGTTCGAACGTGGGAAGATTCTTTTTTGATTTTCCAGTCGGATCATCCGCTGCGGGGTAATTTGGTGTCGCGTACGTGTCACTCCGAGCATTCCGATTCGTCGTGATGTACTCCGTTTTTATCGACTCATTTCGCTCGATACGAGCAGGTGCCGCAGGGCTGACGTATACGTCATTTACTATCTCAGCAGTGTCTTCGATGTATGTTGGCTGATGACTGACGTCGACGTAGCGACCACCAGCAAGATCGAGTGCGTAGTGGAGCGCCGTATTCAGGATACAGGAGTCCGTATCCGTCATTCGGCCGACTTCACGCGAGGCGAAGCCGACTTTCCCGTGTGTGGTAAGCGTTGCTTCGATGACTTGCATGAGGATTATTTAGTTTCCGTCAGTATCGATTGCACCATCGATGAACGCCTCTGAACGTGGCTGTTGTGTTTCGAGAACTGCCTGTAGCTCATCGTCAGCCGCCAGCGACAGCAGTTCGCTGACCGTCTCTTCATCGACTGGCTCTTGTGCAATCTCGTTCTCGCAGGCTGCATCGTAGGCATTTTTGACGTACTCACAGGCGTGCGCAACGTCAAGTGCTGGTGCCTGAACCACATCACTGAGCGTCTGTTCGCCGTCCGCGGCAAACGATGTGATAACGTTGGCCGTCAGTTCTCGGTTTGATGGCCCTTCCTCAGAGCCGGTGTACACTCCGAGAATGTGGTTTTTCACACGGCCAAGTCGCGTTGTTGCGGCTCCGTAGCGCTTGTTTCGTTTCGTGATAGCGGCGACAAACGCGACTTCAGCCGGAGTCGCATCTCGAAGGGTGATTGCACACGGGAACAGCGTTCCAGGTTCGAAGAAGTCCGGCTCACGGATCGTTGAACGTGATCCTTTCGCATACCCCTCACCGGGCGCGTTCTGGAACTTCTCGTCGATACACGCACTAGCATCTCGAACGGTGAACGCCGTATCATACATCACCCGAGAGGTGACGCCAATGTCGACATCGTCGTCACCGCTGGCTGCACTCCCGTAGAGTGCTGATTCAACCGATTTGGGGTTCATATCGTTGACCTCCATCGAATCCGGACGGTCGTACTTCAGTAACTCTCGCTGGATTGCTTTCCCCATCCGCCGGTCGCTTCCGGTCTGTTTCCGCATAAACATGAGTCCCGGCGAGTACTCGATACTCGAATCATCACCAACGACGGATAGCGACGCAATATCCGCGTCCTGTCCGTTCGTCGTAAACACTGCGTGGCTCTCCAATTCACGGAGAACGAGGATCGTTGTATAATTGGTTCCAGGGGTGTTCGTCATTTCGTCCATCGAAACTGTGCCGTCTTCTAGTGCTGCGGTGAGTGTGTCTGAGATCATTGATTGCTCCTATTGTCGTCTGCATCGTCGTCTTGGCTTTCCTCGTCACGTGCGTCGTAGTACTCCGACTCTGCACGGAGTGTCGCACCGAAAAAGCCGTCAGAAAGGTTATTTTCGAGCCGTTTCAGCTGTGATGGTCGACCGTTGGCTATCCCATAGAGTATCTCATCTACGAAGAAGCCAGCATACTCCTCGATACGGTCCTGAAGTGATGTGCCAGCGTTTGAGTCTTCTGCACTCACTGGATACACCGAATCTCCGGCTTGTCTGTCGAGCATTTTCTGGAGTCGTCCCGAGACGAGCATCACGTAATCGTCTCGACTCAACTGGTCGCCTGTTTTCGAGACCGCCTTGATACTCTCACGGAACACGCGTTCGACGCGGTGGGGTTTGCGCCCATGTCCACTTGCGGGACGAATAGCGTCGTATGCGAGGTCTGCGAGCTGTGTAATGCGGCTGTGTGGTGTGTCACTCATGTTTGATCCGAACTGTTTGATACCGGCCTGTTCGTCGAGCGTGACTGCGTACCTCATCAGGGCGGGAATATACGGCCCCTCACTTGAGGACTGGGCAGCACGCTTGAGCAGGTGCGACCCCGGAAGCAGCTCGTTTCGCGTCACCCGAAGGTACTTTGCGAACAGTGAGTCGTTCCGAGAACTACCCTGCAGGGCATGGCCTAACTTGATCAGCGATGCCGCTGCTTGGAGTCGACCCTGTAGTTCTGACAGTGGCACAGTCTCGCCGTAGAAGTTCGAGACCTGTGTGAATCCACTGTCGATCTTTGCGAACTCTTGGAAGTCTCGTGAACGCATCTCCGGAATAGGTGATGCACTCATCGACACACGCATCCCAGTATACGCACTGATAGTCAACGCCAGAAAGCCACCGAAGAACTGGAACTCCGTATCGTTATCCGGATTCTTGAAGTAGCTGACTGTCTGGGCACCGAACTGTTTGTTTTGATCGAATTCTTGTGAAAGTGATTCAATCATTGTCCGTCCATTGCCTTCGGGCTGCGTGAGCTCGTCCATCACCGAGGCAAACTCAGCTGGCGATTCAAGATCATAGATCGCCTCAGCAAGCCGACTAATTCGAACACGGTTCTCACCAGTAAACCGGTTGATAAGCCGTGAGTAGAGCTGCCATGAGAATGGTGTATAAAAATAGTCCGGGACGAGATGGAAAAAAAGCCGTCCATCGCTTCGGCGACGAGCTGCCGTTTCACGAAGTGAGAACTCGATACGGCAGGTCGAACACAAGAGCAAGTTATCACGTTTCGTCCCACCAATCATCTCTCGGTTTGAGAAACCACTCTGCAACGTAGTCAGTGACTTTGATGATTTCATTGGCCCTAAGTTGCCACCCGCAGCAACGCCGCGACTACAGAGTGTGCAGGTTTTCCCTCGGGATTTCTTTACGTATTCGTCGAACGTGTCGACCGTTGATGCTGTCATGGCAATCTCACCAGCACCGACCCGAAGGTTTTCGCCAACAAACGCCTGAACCTCCTGTTTGATCGTTCCTGCGTGCTCGTCTCTGACTACCTGCCACCAGTCGGACTCGTCACCAGCGAGCATTGCTAATTTTGATTCGAGCATCGCAACGATCTCGTCTTCAGCAGCAGGTATCGCGGGACCTGTACCGTACTCCTCCAAGAGTCCATCTGCAATTGCGTACGAGTACTCCCATTTGCCACCGCTTGTAAGCTCCGCCGAAACTTCTTCCGGCAGGTTTGTGAGTTTCTCACCGAGTGTTTCAGGAAGTCCAAACACGTCGACTGTGGCTTGAATCAGGTCTTCAGCTGTCGAATTATTATCGAGAATCGGTTTAACAAAGTCACCTTTTACAGTATTCACGAACCGTGCGAGCCCATACTGTTGCTCAGTCTTGTTGAATGACTGACTAAGAGCAGATTCTAACTGCTCCATTGATTCAAGTGCAGTATCGCTCGGATAACTGTTGGAATCGCCATCAGCAATACCCTTCCTGACAACTGCTCGGAGCATCTTCGTTGCACCAACATAAAAGAAATCTGGTGGATTGAGACTGTACAGTCCTTGAGCACCTACAATTGAGAAATTCGATTGAAGTTGGTCAAGATCTTTGTATGATGGGTGCGATTCGCTAATATTCTTACTGACGCCATCAGTAATGTCCGCAATGAACTCGTCTGTGAGTTCCGGCTGGCTTCCGTCGGTTGGAGCAATATAGACACAGCCGTCTTGATAGATCGTGAGTAGTGTGTATCCGAACTCTTCTTTGAGATAGTCACTCACGGCTGCATTGAGTAGATTCGTGAAGATGCCGCTTACGTGGTCTGTTCTATGATATGTGAGTTCAACATCAACAGCAGGGAAGCACTTACTGAACTGTTCTTGTGCCCGCGAATTGGCCGCCATTTCAGGCGTTGTCGACGACGCCATGCCATCTGCGAGACGGATGAGTGGACGGTAGTCTTTCCATTTGAGGGTGACGTTTGTCGACTTCGCATTATCAGTTGCATGGTGATCAACGGTACACGACCGAAAATCACGTATCGTTAGCTCTGAGTCTTCAACAGACGGTTCTTCACTGAACTCCTGAAGACCGATCTCATCAATGAAAGGCTCCAGTTCTATGAGCGTAATATCAAACCTCTTTACCCTGTTTTCATCTTCCTCTCGGAGTTTGTGATAATCGTGAATAACTGCGAGTGCAATCAAATCACGCAGTTCGTTCGGTGAGATTGGTGGTAGTCCTGCTGTTTCGGCCTGCGTTGCCAAGCGATGAAGGAAGAATACGAGATTCCGCGTGTGGTTGAGCATCGACTGGTCGACTTTCCCGTATTCGATACTCTTGTTCGGCAGGAACAGCCAACCCGCCTCAACAAGTTTACCGTCTATCTCTGATAAATATTCTTTAAATACTTCATTGAGTGCAGCTTGGTCATCTGTCTCAGTTTCATCAGGGGCGAATGCTCCGTCTGGATCTTCAAAGAGTTCCGGCGAGAACGATTCAACGCCTGCTGTCGACTCACTATTCGACTCATTCGTTCCTGTCTCCGCTGATCCGCCACCGAACTCAGTAAGATCCTGCTGTTGATCGTTGTCTTGCTTACTCATTCATTGGTCACCTCTACGTTTACATTCCCGCACCCACGTGCCACTGCACTCCCGACACCCGAATACTCTGCAAACAGCGCAAGCGCGGTCACGGCGTTCTGGACGCTGTCGCTGGCGTTTTTAAATTCGAATGTACAGCTCCCCGAAAACCCTTGTTTAAAAATGGGTTGTTGGTTCCCGTCAGAACTGTCGACCCGATTTATTAGGACACTATGTGTTTGATAACTTCTGGCGTCAGGTTTCTCAATCACTGACGCCGCCAGTGTCTCGCGGTCAACATCCAGTTCCAGTTCGTGAGGAGCTGTATTGTTCCACTTCCCGAGTAGACTCGAAAACACAGCCGTTCGCGTCGGGAACATCGTCGTCACGGAGCCTGCTTCTTCGATGCAGGTCGACGTTCGGAACTCTATCTCAATGGATGGATTATCGAACGTCGACGCCTGCGAGAGCAGTTCCTCGTGTCCAGTATTCTCGCTCTCGAAGGAATCGAGATGGAGGGTGCCGTGAGTCAGTTCGAGTGACTCGTCAGCGAGGACCAGCGAGGAGACGAGAGCCTCAAAGATGGCTTCGTCCTCGGGATCGGTGATTCCTAGTGAGACAGAATATTCGGTGTTCGGCGTGACGAGCTTGTGGTGTGATCGGTCAGAGTTACCGAAGGGACCACGCAGCCCGCTGTTGTGGAGACTGCCAATATTCGAGTCGTGGACACGGGCACTCGTGGTTTCGTCCGACGACTGCAGGAGGGCTAGCAGGGCGCTATAGACCGAGTAACCATCGGACAGCGGCACGGCAAACCGGTGGTCAGCTCGGAGAGACAGCTCAATCTGCCGGAGTCGGGAGTCCGTTTTCGGTTGGGTTTCCATACAGTCGTCACTCTAACTGTTCAAGCAGCCAGTATAAATCCAGCGACCTATCGAATACGGAACAATTCAATGATGATTGCAGAATCGTGCAACACTATACGTAGGCAGTATGTAGCGGTTGGCAGTGCAGACCTATATCTCACCAATCGGATTTAACACGACCAGTGTAACACGAGCACTGATTACTCACGGAATCGGTAGCGATGATGCAGTTGTGCTAGTACGACCAGCTAAGGAGACAGATAACGACCGAGCAGCTGAAGCAGTTGCAGATGTGGAACAACTATTCCAAGAGATCGAGCCGACGATTTCGGTCAGTGTGCAGCGAATTCCACATAATGACTTCGAGACAGCCGTAATGGGATGCAGTGAGTGTATTCAGACTGCGAAGGGCTCAGTTGTGGTGAGTCTCAGCGGTGGTGCCCGAGATGTCTTGCTGCCGCTGACGGTTGCGACAATGGCCCACGATCAAATAATTGGTCGTGTTGCAAAGCGGTCTAGACTTTGCCGCTGGTACTCTCAATTGAGAGGTCACAGTTGATTGCTGTTTTGGTCGAACGTTGGAGCAGTTCGTCGAGGAACGCTTGGTAGTACTCGGGGTCGGCGTACTTCACCAACCGAAGTTGGAGTATCGCTTCCAATCCCTCTGCTGTCCAGCGCATCCACTGGTTCTTGCACCGCTTGCTGACCTCGCCCATCAGTCGTTCGACGGGGTTCGAGGTCCACGGAACCTCGAACCCCTCGACAGCGTGCTCGGCGAACGTCACAATCGACGGCAGCCACCGCCGAAGATACCCTGCAGCCTTTGCTGACCCGAACTGCTCCAGTTGCCACGCTGTCTTCTCTAATCGCTCTCTCGTTCGCGCGATCCGCGAGCGGATCGCCGCGAACTCCTCCGCTGGACGATGCTTCGCCACAGAGTTCTTCAGATGGAACACCTCGTCGATCACCTCCGAAACGATCTCCTTCCGACGGTCCAAGGAGAAGACGCCATCGTCCCAGAGGGTGTAACCCAGCGTTCGGCCGACGTGGACGAGATCGAGCTGGTGGTCACGGTTTTCGTCGGTAAAGGCTGTGACGATGCCGCTATCAGCGTCACTGACGACCGTCGCGTCGTCAGTGACTGCGCCGATATCATCGAGTTCGGCGGCAGTTTCGTCCCAGTCAGCGTTGACCGACAGATCCAGCAGGGAGCGTGACTCTTCGGCGGTGTCTTCGCCGAGCGTTGCTTGGACGGAGTGGGACGAGCGGTCGTCGTCTTGGCTGTGGCACTTTGTCCCGTCAGGAATGACGGCGTCAGCGTCTGTGCCAGCGACACAGTCTGGAAGGAACTGTTTGAGCTTGTGGCCGTATTTCTTGGCACGGCGGTTGATGGTGGTCGGCGACGGCATCGAGACGAAGCTGTCGCCGTGATTGGCAGCGTCTCGATAGCTGAGCGAGGTAGCGAGATCGACGCTTTTGGCGGCGATGTCCTGCTGATAGCGGTTCTGCCCGTCGAAGTCGAGAACGTCTTCGACGGGCCGGAAGTAGCTGGATTCGTCTGGGGAAGCGGCTGTATCTTCGACGTAGTGGAGAGAGAACTCGTGTTCTCCGGCAGTTGTGACAGCTGTGCGGGTGTCGGTGCCGGCGCGTTGGAAGCGCTGGTCACCGTTGCCATGTGCGTGTTTCTCACCACAGAGCGCCTCGACGCTGGCGGCGTCGAGGCTCTCGACCAGCGATTCGAGAAGGACTGCTTCGAGGTTCTGGTCAGTGACGGCCTCGGCAAGCGTGGCGAGCGGTAGCGTTTTGTCGTCGTCGATACTCAGTTCGAACCGCACGTCGATTGTGGCGTGCATGGGGTACCTCGGTTTGGACACCAGAGGCAACCCCGCCTTCACGGGAGTCAGTTACTACTGAACTCTAGAGGACTTTGCGACACGACCAATTTTTTAAATATCTCTGTTGCCTCATATCGGAGAATGATGCCACTTGGAAAGGAGCGCAACCGCTCAGAAATGGTGACATCATACAGTGTTTGCTGAGTGCTATGCGCCGTCGCGGATGTGGAGAGCGAGCTCATTTGTAGCCTCTTTGTTCCCTGTTTGTTTTTCGAGATAGGAACGCTAGCAGGCTAGTTCTAATTTCTTATAAGTGTTCCGGGCGTGAAGGTAGAAATACCGTAGACAGGTACTCAGACCCAGAGACTCAACTAATAATTCTCCGATATCGAAAGGTGGGCGTCCACGAAATCAGACACATAATCGGCACCCTGTATATCGCACATTATTTATTCATCTGATAGAAGTGCCACCACAAGCGACGGCTTGATTGGAGAGTTCTTCCCTCTGGTGATTTGTAAGCAAATTATATACATACGTACTGATGATAAACAGCTATGATCACTGACTTTCTCGAATCTCGCTCTGGTCGTCCCTGGAACTACGATCGGGACGGAGACAATTTTGAATTTTACCAAGGAAATGGGTCGAGTGCATTGGAGGTTGTCGTCGTTGATCACGATGAACGACCGACCAAAGGTTTTCTCCAGAAGACGTACACAGATCGGCGTGGTGGGCGAGTAAACCCCGTTCTCGTTGTTGCGCTTTATGACAATTATGCCGGGCTATGCGGTCCCAGCGGGGAAGAGCCGCCCGTCTATCGGGATGTCGACCGGGGACAAGCAGATCGTGTCTGTGATACCGCTCTTGACGAATCAAACCGACACGCGGCCCAACGGTTCCTCACTGAAATGCTTCCCCAGCTCGACGAGGAACTGACTGGACTTCGGAATCAAGGTCTACTCTCAACGCACGAGCTCAAAGTCGGTGTCCCCGAACGCGACGACTGGGAGGACGCAACCAACCGCGCCCAACAAGCAATTGACGATGACCCGCGTGAGATGATCAAAGGGCTCAACTACGAGATCGAGCACCTCACCGATCAGAGCTCTGTCCTGAAGGACACAAGCGATGGCCACGAGCGAGCTGTGGCGATGTTCCTTCAAGAAGACGAGTCGTTTGACCACACGCAAGAACGCTTTGTAGGTCAGTCACCAGTGGCCTATGCGCTCAATGAAGCCGACAAACGCAATCTCGAATACGTCATCGGAAGCAGTGGCGATACGTTACGACTGTACACAACAAATCCCGATGCAGGGTTTGGCTCACGCGGTCGAACAGACACCTACGTCGAGGTGAACACGAGTCTCCTTGCAGACGAGAAGGCTGCATATCTCTGGCTGCTATTCTCCGCCAATGCACTCCGAGAAGACGGCACGCTCCATGACATTATGGAGCGATCGAAAGACTACGCAGCGGCTCTTGGAGAACGACTCCGTGAACGGATTTACGACGATGTTGTGCCAGATCTGGCGGAAGCGATCGCCCGTGCACGTGATATCGACGATCCGACGAAGGAACAGTTGGACGAGACCTATGAGATGACGTTGGTGCTCCTCTACCGGTTGCTGTTCATCGCTTACGCTGAAGACGAAGAGTTCCTCCCGCGACGGCGTAACGAGCGGTACGACCGGAATTCTCTCAAACAGAAGGCGCACGACCTCCACGACTTCATTGAGGACGACGGTGACTTCGACGCCGGATTCTACGACCACTGGGACGACGTGATGCATCTTTCGCGGGCCGTCCACCGCGGACACGACGAGTTAGGACTTCCCGCTTACGAGGGGACCTTACTCTCTGAAGATCCGGATATCTCTCAAGCCGGTGCGAAGCTGGCGGATATTCGACTTGATAATGCCGATTTCGGACCTGTATTGGCGAACCTCCTGATCGACGAAACAGGGGACGGCTATCAGGGGCCTGTCGACTTCAGGAATATCGGTGTCCGAGATTTCGGGGTCGTATACGAGGGTCTGCTGGAGTCTGAGTTGTCGCTGGCCGAACAGCCGCTTACAATTGACAACGAAGGACACTATGTCCCAGTCGATATAGATGGTCAACAGACACTCGGTGATGATCACGAGGACATAGTTGTTGAAGAAGGAGAGGTCTATCTTCATGGTCAGTCCGGAGAGCGAAAAGCGACGGGGACGTACTATACGAAATCTCGGTTCGTTGAGCATCTTCTTGATCACTCACTGGAACCCGCACTGGATGACCATCTCGAACGTATCGACTGGCTCCGTGAGGAAGAGGGCGAACACGCCGCTGCGGATGCGTTCTTCGACCTTCGGGTGTCGGATATTGCGATGGGATCTGGTCACTTCCTTGTCGGGGCTGTCGACCGCATCGAATCTCGACTCTATGCGTATCTGACCGAGAAACCGCTGTCGCCCGTCGAGGACGAACTCGACAACCTCGAAGACGCGGCATTAGATGCCTTCGAAGACGAAGAGTACGCACCACCGGTCGAACGTGGACAGCTCCTGCGTCGTCAAGTTGCCCGTCGCTGTATCTACGGAGTTGACATAAACCCACTTTCGACCGAACTTGCACGGCTATCGATTTGGGTACATACGTTTGTTCCCGGTCTCCCGTTAACGTTCCTTGATTACAATCTCGTGACTGGCGACTCGCTGGCTGGAATCGGAACGCTCGACGAAGTGACGGATATACTTGATATCGAGCAGTCATCATTAGGGATGTTTGCTGGCGGTCAGAGCATAATGAACGATATTCGAGATGATATTGAACAGTTGGGGAGCTTCGCCGATGCCAGTGCTGAACAGGTACAAGAAGCACGCAAAACTCGTGTAGAAATAGAAAAGAACCTTGGCCAAGTTCGAGCGAGATTTGATATCTTAGCTGCGTCCCGTATAGATGACGAGATAAATACCGACCCAGTGTCTGACACTGGCATCGACGTGAGAGATCACGAGAGCTATGAACGAGCAAAGGACGTTCTGGAGTCTACGAATCCTCTCCATTTCCCCGCATCATTTCCAGAAGTCTTCGATGGTGATGACAGCGGATTCGATGTGATCGTTGGAAATCCGCCTTGGGAACAAGCAAAGATCGAACGTGACGAGTTTTGGCGAAGACACTACCCAGGTCTGAGTGGACTGGACAAAAACGAACGTGAAGAGAAGATAACAGAGCTTGAGACTAAAAGACCAGATCTGGCGCTACAACTGGAGGAAGAACGACGAGCACAACGGCAACGAAGCCAGATTTTAACCAACGGTCCGTATCCTGATATGGGTCGTGGGGATCCAGATCTATATCAGGGCTTCAGTTGGCGCTTTTGGAGACTTATCAGTGATTCTGGTTACCTTGGTGTTGTTCTCCCCCGAGCCGCGTTTATCAGCCCTGGTGCGGAGACATTGAGATATGAGATTCTTGAAAAAGGGAATGTCACAGACCTGACTTTCTTGAAAAACGAACGTGAGTGGGTTTTTGACAACGTTGAACCACGATATACGGTAGCTCTGTTTACTCTTCAAAAAGAACAGATTACTGATGGTGAAGTTCCGATACGTGGTCCCTCATCCGTCTTTAGTTAGGAGATGAATCGCTGTACTGCGGTAGCTTATCGAGGCTTCTTTTCGAGAGGAATGAGGAAGTCGAGTCTGTGTACAACCAGACTTCCTCATCTCGAATTATGCGTCGGCTCACTACACTGTTTCCCTCCGAGTTCCTCGAAGAGCACGCCGAGGAACTCGGCGTGGTCGAACGCGACCGCAAGCTCCAGATTCCCGCTTTCATCTGGGCATTCGTGTTCGGCTTCGCCGCAGGCGAAAGCCGAACACTCGCAGGGTTTCGACGCAGCTACAACTCGACAGCTGACGAGTCGATCTCACCGGGTGGGTTCTATCAGCGGTTGACGCCGACGCTCGCGGAGTACCTCCGCGACCTCGTCGAGCATGGTCTCGACGAGGTCGCTGTTCCCGATGCTGTTGACGCTGATATCAACCGATTCAGGGACGTGATAATCGCCGATGGAACGGTGTTGCGGTTACACGAGTTTCTCTCCGAGAAGTACGAAGCCCGCCACGAGGAGCAGGCTGGAGCGAAGCTCCACCTGCTCCACAATGCTACTGACCAAACGATTGAACGGATCGATGTTACCGACGAGAAAACACACGATAGCACGCTGTTCAAGACAGGGTCGTGGCTTGAGAACCGCCTCGTGTTGTTCGACTTAGCGTACTTCAAGTACCGCCGGTTTGCGCGGATTGACGAGAACGGCGGCTACTTCGTGAGCCGACTCAAACAGAACGCAAATCCGGTGATTACGGCTGAATTACGGGAATGGCGCGGGCGCGCCATTCCCTTAGAGGGCAAGCAGCTCCGAGAGGTTCTCGATGACCTCTCGCGGACGTACATCGATGTGGAGGTCGAAGTCGAGTTCAAGCGTGGGCCGTACAACGGGACGCGGTCGCTAGATACGAAGCGGTTCCGCGTCGTCGGCGTCCGCAACGAGGACGCCGACGACTACCATCTGTACGTGACAAATCTGTCGAGAGAGGAGTTCTTTCCGGCAGACTTAGCGCAGATATACCGGTGTCGGTGGGAAGTTGAGTTGCTGTTCCGTGAGTTGAAGACACAGTACGACCTGGACGAGTTCGACACAAGCAACGAGGACGTAGTGAAGATCTTACTGTACGCAGCGTTGCTGTCACTGCTGGTGAGCCGTGAGCTGTTGGAACTGGTCACTGAGCAGGCTGGCGACGAGATCGTGTTTCCGCCGGAGCGCTGGGCGGCGACCTTCCGGTCGCACGCCCAGCTCATCCTCCACGAACTCGGCGAGTATCTCGGCTACTCGCCACCGCCGCTGTTGGAGCGGCTGATCGAAGACGCACAGAAGATTCACCAGCAACGACCGATATTACAAGAGACGCTCGCTACCGCTACGCAACCGAGGTGTGAGTCTTAGCTAAAGACGAATGAACACATACATATATTATAAGTCAAAATACATGATAAGGAATGGGAAAGGACTACCCCTCTGACTGGAATAGTCGCCGTAAGAAAGTATACAAGCGCGACAATTATCGTTGTCAAAAATGTGGATCAAGAGGGGGTTCACGAGGAAACACCGAACTCCACGCTCATCATAAAAAGCCAAAATCGAAGGGGGGATCACATCGATTCAGTAATCTTACCACCGTTTGTAAATCCTGTCATGAAGATATACATGGTCATGGGGTTGGTGGACGCTCTAATTCCTCTTCTACCAACCAAGCTACTGAGGAACTTAGTCCTGAAGAACTAATCGCTGGTCTAGTCGGTCTATCACTGCTTATTGCGGTCATTATCACTGGATCTGCCATCATGCAGGTTATGCCGGAGGGCCAGACAGTTAGCCAGTCTTATGAGTTAGATTATCATTTGAAAAATGATCCAGATAGCGATATGAAATACTCTCTGAACAACGGAAGACCTCTATATATCCAGCATACAATTGATGATAATAAAATCTCTGAGGGAGGATCGACAAAGATCTCCCTCCGGATAGAGAATCCATCAGACCGGCACTTGCGAGGTCGAATTACAATTAATCGACAAGTGGGATGGCGGGGAAATGAAGAGACGCTGCTCACCATTGATTACAACCTACCGCCCGAGACATATCAAGAAGAAACTGTTACTGTCCAAGCAGAGAATCTATATAACCCAGAGAATTCACTCCCCGCGGAATCAGACCTCTCTTATGAGAACGAGATTTGGACAGACGGGTACTACGCTCTCTCCGCCGGTCAACAGGGTATAGGAGGAGACACAATAACTGTCAGAAAGCACCTGTTTGACCGATTTGGGTTCATATGGCTATGTTTCTTGAGTGTTAATGCTATTGTGGGGTTGGGTCTACGACGGTGGCTTCAGTAGCACTGCCTTTTTGGATTTACAGTTCCGCCCGACGCCACATGACATATCATTCAATTAGACTAGGTAGAAATAAATCGAGGATGCTTGCTCACTCCGCCCTCTATATTCAGCAGGCCGTTTCTGACGCCTGTCCGAGAGATAGGCAACTGCTCCGGTAACGCCTTCACCTGTACTGATCGTTAGATGACTCGATCAATATTGTGGACGATACACGTAAGGGGATACACTCGGGGCATCCGTCTTTAGTTAGGAGATGAATCGCTGTACTGCGGTAGCTTATCGAGGCTTCTTTTCGAGAGGAATGAGGAAGTCGAGTCTGTGTACAACCAGACTTCCTCATCTCGAATTATGCGTCGGCTCACTACACTGTTTCCCTCCGAGTTCCTCGAAGAGCACGCCGAGGAACTCGGCGTGGTCGAACGCGACCGCAAGCTCCAGATTCCCGCTTTCATCTGGGCATTCGTGTTCGGCTTCGCCGCAGGCGAAAGCCGAACACTCGCAGGGTTTCGACGCAGCTACAACTCGACAGCTGACGAGTCGATCTCACCGGGTGGGTTCTATCAGCGGTTGACGCCGACGCTCGCGGAGTACCTCCGCGACCTCGTCGAGCATGGTCTCGACGAGGTCGCTGTTCCCGATGCTGTTGACGCTGATATCAACCGATTCAGGGACGTGATAATCGCCGATGGAACGGTGTTGCGGTTACACGAGTTTCTCTCCGAGAAGTACGAAGCCCGCCACGAGGAGCAGGCTGGAGCGAAGCTCCACCTGCTCCACAATGCTACTGACCAAACGATTGAACGGATCGATGTTACCGACGAGAAAACACACGATAGCACGCTGTTCAAGACAGGGTCGTGGCTTGAGAACCGCCTCGTGTTGTTCGACTTAGCGTACTTCAAGTACCGCCGGTTTGCGCGGATTGACGAGAACGGCGGCTACTTCGTGAGCCGACTCAAACAGAACGCAAATCCGGTGATTACGGCTGAATTACGGGAATGGCGCGGGCGCGCCATTCCCTTAGAGGGCAAGCAGCTCCGAGAGGTTCTCGATGACCTCTCGCGGACGTACATCGATGTGGAGGTCGAAGTCGAGTTCAAGCGTGGGCCGTACAACGGGACGCGGTCGCTAGATACGAAGCGGTTCCGCGTCGTCGGCGTCCGCAACGAGGACGCCGACGACTACCATCTGTACGTGACAAATCTGTCGAGAGAGGAGTTCTTTCCGGCAGACTTAGCGCAGATATACCGGTGTCGGTGGGAAGTTGAGTTGCTGTTCCGTGAGTTGAAGACACAGTACGACCTGGACGAGTTCGACACAAGCAACGAGGACGTAGTGAAGATCTTACTGTACGCAGCGTTGCTGTCACTGCTGGTGAGCCGTGAGCTGTTGGAACTGGTCACTGAGCAGGCTGGCGACGAGATCGTGTTTCCGCCGGAGCGCTGGGCGGCGACCTTCCGGTCGCACGCCCAGCTCATCCTCCACGAACTCGGCGAGTATCTCGGCTACTCGCCACCGCCGCTGTTGGAGCGGCTGATCGAAGACGCACAGAAGATTCACCAGCAACGACCGATATTACAAGAGACGCTCGCTACCGCTACGCAACCGAGGTGTGAGTCTTAGCTAAAGACGAATGGCCGTCAACCCAAACTCGCTCAGAGCCGCCCATCATAGCGTCATCTCACCAGCGGTGGCTCCCGGTGCTGGGTTGAGTTCCTCGGTGAACACCCAGCGGTCCACGCCAAAATTTTGGACCACCTTCATCGTCTTTTGGTGGTGCGACTCTTCCTCTTCTTCAACGTCAACAACAATTTCGTCAAGAGCATCTTCAATTTCTTCACCAGTGGAGATGTCGCTCATAGTGATGTCGCTATTCCACACCGTTTTGTCGTCAGAATCGTTAGATTTGGACTGAGTCATCTACTTTGAGTGGCAGGCAACGGTGTTTAAATCGTTCCGAGGGTTGAGTCTCGAAACCACTAGACTGAGTCGCCACGTACATCCTAACATGTGGCACATTGCTACTTAAACCGTGACTTGAACGATACGTCCCACCAGTGACTACGGCAGGGAACTCGTCAGTCAGTGGCTATTCTGCAGTAGAAACAGCGGGGTGATCTGAGTCCATCCGTTTCAAATACATCTCCCGGTTCTTGCGCACGATTTTTCCTACTCCACTTTTTGAGATTACCTTGACTTTATCCGAGATGTCTCGGTACGACAGCCCCTCTTCCCGTAGGGTGAATACACGCTCAACGGTCGGCCACTCGTCCATGTCCTTGACCAGATACTCACCGTTAGCGTCGAATCTGAGTCCGAACGGTGGGGATCCGTGATGATACCCCTGCTCCCGTCGATGCTCTACCGCTGCCTTTGATTTCTGGATTTCCTTAGCTTTCGTTTCCGTTTCTACGATCCTCTGAATTCTGAACGTGAGTCGATCATCCGGGACATCAGAGACGAATTGGAATTCGCAGTCACCTTGGAGCGCGGCGTACTGAATCACGGAATAGAATTCATCTCGTGCGATTCTGGTATCGTCGTGTGCGATCAGGTAATCCCATTGCCCGGCGCGCAACCCTTCAATCATCTTCTGCACCTCAGGGTGAGAATCCAGACGCTCATCTCCTGGGTCTTTTCTAAACAGGCTAAAGCCCGAGTGATTATTCAGATCTACTGTGTCGATCAAGTCCGCGTCGAGATTCTCAGCCAGCGCCCGTGTTTTTTCCCGCTGCTGCTGGAGTGAGATACTGTCCTCGGTGCCTTGACTTTGCCTGATGACGCGCACCACGTCAGTCATCGTCCACCCGGGTAATTTTGAGAGATTTTCCTGAGTCGACCGACCACTCTACTTTTTCGCCTGCAAGTGACATTGCGTCACCAAGCGATTTGGGGATCCGGATTCTGTAGTACCCATCACTGTCCTGAACGACTGTTGTCTTCGTGGTTTCTGGCATGGTTTCCAATGGGAACAACTCTGTACCCATACTTGGATCTGTTGGGGGTGGCCCCGTGGTGGAGGCCCCGTGGACACATCACCGACTCGCGAACGGCAGATAGTCGGAGATCACGTCACGGTATCACGCAGCACCCAATTCCTAATCCGACCTCAGAACGTATGCGATCACATGACTGACACAGACGAGATCAAGGGCACCGCAACCTTCCAAGCAGTTCTCGACGCCGATCGAGACGACATCCAAGTATTCCGCCGAGAACACGGCGACGACAAGCTCGCGGAAGCTCTCGAAGTGACAATTGATTTTTTGAACGCGGAGATGACGAGGAGAATGGCCGAGACAGAACTCAGAGTAAGCAATTACGCGGGAATCACGATAACAAACGAGATCGAAGAGGTCGTCCGAGAAATGCACGGAGGGGATCCGTGGCTCGATCGGCAGCTCAGGGATGATGTCTTCGAGTGACGCACACTGAAAACATGGGGTGTACCCCCTCCCGGAAACAATACACAGAGCCTCTGAATCGCGGGTTTACACTCGCAAGATGGAGGTCCTTTTAAGACTCAGACCTCGGAAACCCCCGAGTCTGTTGGCAGCCACTACCAACACACGAATATCACTCCACAACGGCTCTGTTGAGATCCTCAGCTGCTGATAGCTTTTTCAGGCCGTGCTGAATAGAGCGCGCGCATCCATCAGTTGACTCTTTTTGTTTCTAACCGTCATATACAGATAGTTAGCCAATATGATGTTAGTATCAGTACCTCACAAAGCATCCTCGGCTAGCTGTTTCTGCGGCCTGAGTTCTGTGTCGAAGCGGTTGTACTGACGGTCTCGACGAGAGAATTACGGACGGATCGACGGAGAGCTGTCGCTGTCGGCGGCGGTCAGCCGCCGACGCGACAGCGTCGCCACTCACTCCGCTGGCTTGCTCGGTCGGTGGTTAGCGGTGGAATCGGTCGTCAGGTGGCCGATTCGCGGGGACGGCCCGACGCACCGCGAGGGCCGTCCACGCAGCTCGTCGAATCATATTGACGAACTCCTTGTACGGCCACCACCAGAGGCGACGCCCGCCTCGGCGGGGCGTCGCCACATACTCGTAGTGAAGGTACCGCCAGACGTTCTGTAAGAGGAGACTCACCACCACGTACAGCAGCCGTACCGTTGGATCTCGTGTTGTCGTTGTCGCTATCGCTTGCTCAAACAAGCGATAGCTTGACTCGATACCGAAGCGTTTCGAGTAGTGGTATCGAGCGTCCCGTGGTGAGTCGATGAACGGCGCGTCAGCGGCGTAGCCGTGACGCGCCACACCGTTCTCGTCATACTTCCCATTTAGGTACGTACAGTCGATGTAGACGGGAAAATCGACGGTCCAGCTGTGACCGTCGAGTTTCCCCGTCAGATCATGCTGAATGACGCGACTCCATCCTTCCGAGAGCTCTTGCTGAATCGCCTCACCCCACCGGATGATCGGGATCACGTACGCGTAATTGTGCGCCTGAAGCAGCGTGAGACACTTACTGTCGTAGAATCCGCGATCAAGGTAGACGGCCTTGACCCCGGCGTCAAGGCCGTCAAGGACACCGAAGAACTCAGCGAGGACACTACTTGCGGTATCGCCGTCTTTGAGACGGCGTACCGCCAGCGTGTAGCGTTTGTTCTTCACACGCGCGTAGAGTGTGGCATAGGCGTGGAACGCAGTGGTTCCACGCTTCGCTACCGAGTGATAGAGGCCGTCTGTGTCGTCTTCGTCACCGTAGTAGGGCCGCAGGTGGAGGTCTGCGCAGACCTCCACCTGTTCGGGGAGCAATTCATCGAGATCCTTTCGCAGGAGCGTGTTAGCGACTCGTTCGAGCCGTTCCGGCTCGAACTTCGTCCGAAGATGGTAGAGGACCGTGTTCCCAGCGGGTGAGTTCTGGCTCGACGCACAGAGCGTAGAGACAGAGGTCCCGTCGGCGCAAGCGCCGACGAGGACCTCATAGATGTCTTCAGCAGTGATTTCAGCGTTATTGGCTAACGAGAGCGAAACTTCCTCGTCAAGGCGGTTGACGAGAAAGTTAAGAAGCTGGTCCTCGTGGATCTCACCGTCTGCTTGTTTGGTTTTAGACACACCTTCAGCAAGCAGACGTTCTAACTAAGCGGCTTTGTGAAGTACTGAGGATACGTTCGGCACCTGCGTCCTCGACGTAGCCTAGGATGCGTCCTTCGAGGGCGTCACACCGCATCTTGGGCGTCATGTGCGCGAAGGAGCTACGATCATCGTCCGCCGCCTCGTTGTACGCCTCGACGTAGTCGTCGGCCTCGTCTTCGGTGATCTGTCGGTACTGGAACCGAATTGTCACCGTCTGCTCGTCAGCGTCCGTCGAAACCGGGTCGCCACGGCCGAGCACAAAGTATCGGCTGTCCCCCTTAACGTTGTCCTGCGGCACATCCGCTTCCTCTAAACGGAACTCGACGGTCCACTCGTTGGCCTCGAACCGGTAATCGGTGAAGTGCTCGCCCGTTTTGACGTAGTACTGGTCGTTGTTCGCCCAGTGGAAGTACGTCTCCTCTCCGTTGTACGGGACGTAGTACTTCGAGTCCTTCGAGGAGATACGGCGCTTGGTGTGAAAGTCTCCGTCCTCGTAGTACCGAGAGAAGAACCGGTATAAGTCGTTGAAGATACGGGATTCCGTCTCCTCAGCGACGGCGACATCTTCCCGCGTCTCATAGAGGTCCTGGTACTCTTCGAGGTCTTTCTGTCCGAGGTTTGTGTACTGGTCCTTCAGCGACCCATCGGGATTGAAGATATCGTCATCCCAGTCCTGACGCAGTTCTGGGGCTTTCTCTTCGAGCTCCTCTTCGATCTCCGCGCGCTTCGCGTCGGCCAGAGACTCGAGACTCTCATCGACGGAGTCGAGGAGATCTTCTTCGATGAACTGTTCAATACGGTCTCGACGCTGGTTCAATATGCGGTAGATACCAAAGTCGAGATCGGCAGCGTCGAACTGGAAGAGATCCCGTAGCAATTCCTGAAGCTGTTCTCGATTTCCGTCTCGTGTAGTTTGCGTAGACATGATTAGGTTCGTGACTGGAGGGATTGATCAAACTGCCATGCATCGAGGACCGCAATCCCACTGTTCTTGTTGGATGGCCGTGCGTCAAATCCGTCTTCCGTATCATATTTGACCATCCGCATGAGGCTATGTCGCGGTCTTTCTGGCCAGCCGTTGTAAAAATTCCCGTTCAGTTCTGGGATGGTCCATCTCATGGTTAGCAGATGAGGAGGAACAGCCAGTAAGGAATGTAACAGAGGTCGACGCCATCCCGTTCCACAACGAGTGACCCGGTTCGAGTCACTTCCTTTGGAAGGCTATCAGCAATGATGAACCGGTAGGGAGCTTCGTAATCGAGATCGAGAAGCTCCTCTTCCCCGGGTACTGGATGCTTCCCGACAGTGGGATCGAATTCTACTGCGATTTCATCGGCATTCCCTGCGTGTGGATGATAGGAGAGAACGAACGGGACAACTACCCCATCCTCATTGTGGAGGATGTAGTCGACTGTCCCCGCCTCAGTCTCGAAGTATTCAACCTGGGGATCCTCATCACCTGAGCCGCCAACCCTCCATGCCAGTCGCTTAGCATGGTCGAACGCGACGGTTCGAGCTAACTTGTACTCGAACTCGTGATTGAGCGATCGCGTCTTCTCGTATGTCTCGAACCCGTGGTGTTCCTGACGTTGGGACAGAAGTACAACGTGGCGCGGATTCCGGAGATAGAGTCGAGTACGGCGGTGGCGTTGAAGTGAGAAGTCGTGGGATTCCGAAACGGAGAGTCCGTCATCCAGCACGGACAGGTACGAATCGACAGTCCGCCGATCGACTTCCAGCTGGTCGCTGATGTCGGTATATCGAAGCTCATTCCCAGCTTGGCTCGCAGCTAATGAAGCGATTCGATGGAGATTCTCAGGTCGTTGAATCGATTCATACTCTGCGAGTTCCTTGTAGAGATACAGGAGGAGATGAGATCGAATGAGTTCGTTTTTGACCGGGGTTTCCGTAGCACGTAGGAAGATTCCCCCTTTCTGCAGGTACTCACGAGCGGCCTCATACAGGCCATCTCGCTCAACGTCGGAGAAGGCTTCAAAGTAAAGCTGATTCAACGACGCGACCGCGTCATCCAAGTTTTCCGATTCAGACAAATTACTCCGGACATCCTTTATCAGGGCCTCACCGTCCATACTCCTCGTTTGATCGGACTCCACACGAAGAGCAAAATCAGGGTCTGTCTCGAGTAACGCAGAGTCATCATATGCCCCTTGCTTGATGGTGTCGATGAACTTCATCGGTAGCATCGCACGAGGATACTTGATTTTGGGCTCGCTCGAAGCCGAGATCCCACTCAAGTCGACCTGGGATTCTACAATTCCGGTCAGCAGTAGATAGGTATCATCATCGACCAAGTCTAGAAGAGCACTCTGTTCATCTTCATCGAGTCGCAGAGCCCCGATATTGTCGAGGATGATGTACTTACGACCTCGACGTGGAGCGACGTGAGAGCGGAAATAGTCGATAACGTTTTCGAGTTTTTCCACAGCACTGCTTGAAGGTTCGAGATGGTAGAGAGAATCCTCAAGAGGGACATAGAGGATCTGGCGTGAATCAACGGAGCCGACGATATCTAAATCACGATGGCTGGGAGAGAAGTCAACGGTGTCTGAATCAAGGATTGCAGCGATGAATTGCTGAAGAAGCGTTGTTTTGCCGATTCCGGTCGGTCCGTAAATGGGATACACGAGACACTCAGTACCGTCTTCTCGCTCGTCATCAATGGACTGCAGTACTTTGAGTAAGTCTGATCTGGGGTCTAGAGAAGCGGTTTGCTCTAACTCAGATAGCGAACCATTGCCTGTATCCCACCATTCGTTATGCCATTCAGCGTCTGCGATGAAATCAGAACCGTCAGATGGGTCTGTCATAGAGGAACTTGACCCCGGCATAGTATAAATATGTAGCATCCTGATGAAGCAAATTTCGGTTTTAGCGTAGCACCAACGTTCTTGTAGGTGGACTGTGAGGACCCTCAATATGATATGTCCCCGATTGCCTAGATTCGTTTTCGACTTACCCTACAAATCAGCAGCAGGCTCTCAGACAAGGAGATACTGGGCCAGCCTCCGATCCACAAAGGAACAACTGGTGGCTGCGGGGGACGATAAGTGTGTCTGAGGTCCAGCATTTCGACGGGACGCTCATTACGGTTCCATTCGGCACTGGAGAGCCCAGGTCAACAGCAACTGAGCAGTATCAGGCCCTTCTCAAGGAATATAATCCAGAAGACATCCTCGTCATCACTGGGTCTCCGACGAGCATGGAGACGTTTCGAGAGGAACTCAAAGACATAGCACCCGGATCAGCTGTCCCACGTGTCACGTCCCTGGTCGTGCAAGCGACCGATGTCGTGAACCAGACCGATAACCGAGCGATTCTCTCAGACGCGATGCGGCGCGAGCTCGTCCATCGGTTCCTCGAAGAGCAAGAGTGGGACAGTGAGCATTTCCAGCGTGCAGCCGAACAACCCTCCTTCCTGAGTGATATCGCCCAGCTCATGGAAACTGCCACGTGGCAGGATGTTTCCTTCGAGAAGACGCCAGAGCTAGTTGAAGTTGCGGAACTCGTCGAAGCGTTCCACGAATGGCTCGACGGCCATAACCACCTAGAACGGGGCCAGCTAATCACTGAGGCGAATGCGGCGCTGTCGGAGACCGAGAAACGAGATGACGTAGTCGATGTCGAGGCAGTCCTCGCCGTCGAGTTTGAGGAGTTCCTGCCGCTTGACCGTCGCTATCTTGCTACCGTGGCGGATGGGTTGGAGCTCGTATGTGTAGCAGAAGAGAACGCGAGTGTTCGGCGGACATGGATCGAGCCGGGACCAATTACTGACTACGTCTCATTTTCGAGGACAGAGTCTACTGCAAGGACAGTACCCCCATCCCGACCGGCTGCGACGGGTGCGTACTTGGCGACTGAAACCGTTCACGAAGATCCCGAAGCGGGGGAGGTGAACGTCATCCCGACAGAGAGCGCCGACGAACAGATCAAGAATGTCGCTGATGAAATCGAGCGGCTTCGAGATAGAGAGAACTGGCTCTGTTGAAATCCTCATCAAGTGACATATTCCGACCCAGTCTCGGTCCGTACAACGCGCTCAACTACTCTCTCATATCAAAACGCAAACGTTCTAACGAAACTAAAATACGAAGCAGAAAGTAGCATATTAGTAATGTAGCTAGAATGATAAGACTCACGGTAGTTCCCAAAGGGACAGCTATCGATATCGCCATCCAAACGGGGACAGCTAACAAAATATGAACTGGTTTGATCCTCATATTGCCTGCTATTTTCTTCGATTTAATGGACATATTATCGATGTAGCATCCTATTCACTTGTACTTTAATGCGAAGATTTGTTGAAATATTCAGCAAGTGATTCATTCTGGGCCGGTCGCGGTCAGTACGGGAAACTCACGCCTCAATCAACACGCAGCTCTCAGCGACCGGCTATTTCAGACGAGAACATATCTGAAGAATAGGATTTCAACAGAGCCTGTAATTTCAAAATCGTTTTGACACCAAAATCATCAGTTATCTATAATATGTCTAAATATCATGGTTCTTCCATGCGGAACTAAATATTAACTTTCAATGCTGGTTCGGGTGCCAGTTCACGCTCACAAATATCACAATCTCGGAGGATAAGATTGATGCGTGCCTTATATTTACTCACCACCCTCATGAATAGATCAGGGCCGTTTCAATTCACAGTATATACCACTCGATAGCACTCCATAGCGGTTTGAAGTAACGACTATACTGGTGCCTCCCGCATAACGAGTTGTGACTCAACACAGCGAACAGTCGGGCCATCGGATCGCCTTCGTCTGCGTCCAGAACGCGGGACGGAGCCAGATGGCCGCCGCGTTTGCCGAGCAGGAACGCGACCGACGCGGCGTGGGTGACCGGATCGAGATCGTCACCGGCGGGACACAGCCCGCGGATCACGTCCACGACATCGTCGTTGAGGCGATGGCAGAAGTGGACATCGACATCAGCGACCGGACGCCCCGAGAGGTGACCCCCGATGAGCTACAAGCGATCGACCTCGTCGTCACCATGGGCTGTTCGGCCTCGGACGTGTGCCCAGCGACGTGGAACGGCGAGAACCGTGACTGGGGGCTCGACGATCCACATGGACGTCCGATCGAGGAGGTCCGCGCTATCCGCGACGAAATTGCGGAACGCGTCGATGCGGTGTTCGATGACGCTGTCCCGGAATCGGTATCCATGGAATGACACCACCGTGAACACACTCAGTCGCCGCCCGGCCGATGACCGTCGCCACTGGGTTCGATCAGTAGCGATCGCCACCGTTTCAGTAGCCGTCTGCTCAACACGTGTGGGAGAGATGAAACACCGTCTCACTAACGAAGTACAGGTAGCGTTCGAGATATATGACTGAGACAGAACATGGTGACAGTCGAACGGACCTCAACGGACTCTCCGTCGAACAGGCAGTAGACATCGTGGTCGACGACAAGGACGATTCCGGAACGGTGCGGGAGACACTCGCGATCGTTTCTCAGGACGGAGTCGTCCGCCGAACGAGTGTCGACGACGCACTTGCCAACGCGTCAAAAGTGGTGACGACCGCGGAGACGCGGGTCGAGCTCGCGGAGAAGAAGCTGGACGACGTGCGCGAGGTGTCCGCATCCGTGCCCGATTTGGATCTTGTTTCAGCCCGTATCGACGATTTTGTGGAACGGCGCGACGTCGTTGAAACCCGATCAGACGAACTCGGGCAGACGGTCCAAGAGATACTCGAAATGAGAGATCACGGTGATCTCTATGAGATCGCACAACGGATCAGACAGCTCACAAACGCTGCTACTGAGGTCCAGCGTGCCGCTGACGACTTACAGTTTGAGCTCGATTCGTTCGAGGCGTGGCTCACCGACGCTGACCGGCGCACCGAAGAGCTCACCACCGATGTCGATGCGGTAGCAGAGTCGGTGGGTGAACTCGATGACGTTGTCGACCGCATCAAGGTCGATGACGGAGCCGCCGAGAATGACGCGGCGCGTACGTGGGCTGCGGCAACCGTTCGCCACCGCGTCGTGTCGCTGATGATCACGGATCTGCGATCCGAGCTGGCGACGCTTCGAACGTGGGCCGAACGCGAAGGTGACACGCCGCCGTCTAACGTCGAGTCCCGGCTCGGCGAGATACGAAACAGACACGAGGCCGTCGGAGGGCGACTTACTGCGCGTGCCGAGCGGGAATGGAGAACACAGTACGGCGATCAGTTGACGGCAGTCGACGAAGTGCTCGAAGAGATGGAACCGCCGGTCTCATGGGCCGAAGTCGAAGCAGCCGTTGAGGAACATCGTCCTAAGGAGTGAAGGGACCTCCCCAACGCTCTCGAATATCGCCGACATCCGCGCATTCAGACCTCGATATTTTCGTCACGAAGTACGGCCATCGCCGCAACATCGGCCATTCTGTGACCGCAACCAGCCACTTGCCGGAAGCTGGAGAGCGTATTTGCTAGGGCAGCCGATGTCGATGTCGATTCGGTCACGTTCCCGTCGTATAACCGACTTTCAACCGCGCTAATAGTCTCTGTTGCACTATCACACCGATTCCTCGCTTGCTGTACGTTCGTCATATCTCCGCTGAGGACGGCGATAGCCGCGTTATCGACTGAGCAGGCGACATCATCCGCTACGGAACAGATGTCCGTGGTCACCCCATTAGCGAGCGGCCCGGACAGTTTCTTCCCGATACTCGAGATCTCGACTGCCCGATCGGTGACCGTTTTGAGGCGAGATGCGATCACGTAGCAGGCGAACAGTTCGGCCCGAGACATGTCTAGCGCGTCGAGTTCAGCGTGTGAGATGAGCGACCGTGAGAAGTGTCGCGTGACCATTTCTGCGGATCGTCGTGCTTCGTCAGCTCGGTCGTGAATTCGCTCATGCGTATCGACGGCATCGACGAAGGCATCGGTCGCGTCGCGGAGGAGGGAAGCAACCGCGTACTGGAGTTGAACGATCGACTGGCGGATCGAGATAGACGACGTGTCTAAGAGGTATTTGATCGTGATCTCCGTGTCAGTCTCGGTAAGAATGTTCGCTCCGATGAGATCTCGAACTGTCGACCGGACCGCCTTCACCATAGGGTCTGAGAACGTCTCTGATTGACGTAGCACTATTGTTTCGAACCCGATCGCGTGAGCCGTGTGAACCGCACGACGGACGGCTTCAGGACCTTCACCAGCAGCTTCGATCGTTGCCTCGTCCAAACAGTTGATGTCTGTATCCGAAGATCGGACGAGAATCGACCCATCACGATGGGTGTACAGCTGTAGTTCCATGCCGACCTCAAAGCCGTTGTTTTCCGCCCATGCTCTCGGAATCGACACCGTGAATGTTCCGCCGCCGACTTCTTGTAGTTTCCTCGTCTCCATACTCAGTAGATCAGTTTGCGATCGCTGTCGTTCGCGTACAGTGTGCGGGCAGCGATATTGACGGCGTGGTCACCGATTCGTTCCAGATCTCGGACCGTGAGTAGCAACCGAGACACATCATCGAGCAGTTGCTCAATTTCCCAGCGATCAGGCTCGCTGGCGACAAGGTCGCGAACGATAGCTTCGCTGGCGGTCTGACACGACGCGTCGAGCTCGTCGTCACGGTCGCTGATTACTCGACACGCCTCGGAATCCGCGTGCATATAGGCCTCGATGGCCATCTGAAGCTGACTGTACGCGGTCTCGCCGATATTTTCGATCCGGATTTTCGAGAAGATCTCTGAACTGCCAGAGAGGGCGTATCTGGCGAGGTTCGTTGCGAGGTCACCGATCCGCTCCAGATCGGTGAGTATCTTGAACGACGCGACGATGAATCGGAGATCTGAGGCGACGGGCTGTTGGAGCGCGATCAGATCGACACAGTCGCCCTCAAGATTGAGGTACTGCTGATTGATGCGGTCGTCGCCGTCGATCACCTCCCGGGCCAGTTCATGGTCATCGCGTTCGAGAGCGTCAAGCGCGCACAGGAGCTGATCCAGGACGTCCTCCGACATCGACTCGATGTCGCTCCGCAACGCATCAAGCGACTCGCGATAGTCCTCCCGAGGCACGGTGATCACCCGAACTTCCCGCTGATGTAATCCTCCACGCGCTGGCTTTCGGGGTTCTCGAATATCTTCTCCGTGTCGTCGTACTCGACGAGCTCGCCGCCGGTCAGGAAGACGGCGGTCTGGTCGGAGACCCTGGCGGCCTGTTGCATGCTATGAGTGACGACGACGACGGTGTAGTCCTGCGCGAGATCTTCGATGAGATCCTCGATCTTCGAGGTGGCGATCGGATCGAGCGCCGAGGCCGGCTCGTCCATGAGGATGACCTCCGGGTCGACGGCCAAACAGCGAGCGATACAGAGTCGCTGTTGTTGACCGCCGGACAGTCCGAGCGCGTTGTCGTCCAGCCGGTTGTTCACCTCCCCCCACAGCGCGGCCCGTTCGAGCGAGCGCTCAACGAGTGCCTCTTCGCGGTCGGGCTCTGCGCGCCCGGTCAAGCGTGCGAGCAGACCCGTCTGGATATCGCCGTGTTTCCGTGGTCCGTACGAGACGTTCTCGCGGATCGACTTGGGGAAGGGGTTGGGACTCTGAAACACCATCCCGACCCGCTTCCGAAGCTCGACGAGATCGACGCCGTCCTGATAGATATCCTCGCCGTCGAGCTCGACCATTCCGTCAACGTTGGCGGCTCGGATACGGTCGTTCATCCGATTGAGACACCGGAGGAACGTCGACTTTCCACAGCCAGACGGGCCGATGAGCGCCGTCACACTCTCTTCAGGGATGTCTATCGAGACACCCTTCAGCGCATGGTCGTCGCCGTAGTGAACGTCGAGGTCCTCGACGGCGAGTTTCGTCTCGCCGCCGGCCTCGTAGTCTGTCCACTCGGAACGTGTCTCCTCGACGGTCTCGCCGGCGGTCGTGGAGACCTCCTGGCCGTCGGTGCGGTTCGCCGTCGTCTCTGCGGTGTCTGTCTGACTCATTGGTGGAGTTTCCGTCTGAAGTAGTAGCGCGTCGTGATACCGATCGCGTAGAAGATCAACACAACGAGCAGCAGCGTCAGTGCCAGCCCCCACGCGTACTCTTGTGGGTTCTGGATGTTTCCACTCAGCCCCGCTGTGATGAGTGCGTACAACTGATACGGTAGCGCACTCGTCGCCTCCAATAGCGCGGGGTTACTAACGAACGGCGGCGACCCGCTCAGCTGGAAGCTACCCAACACGTTGGGGGCAGCCGATTTCGCCGGGAGGACGCCACCGCCCATTGTCAGTAGGATGGGGGCGGTCTCACCGGCGATGCGGCCGACACCGAGGATCACGCCCGTGGTGACTCCCGGAATCGCCGCGGGGAGGACGACGCTTCGGATCGTCTGCCACTTCGAGACGCCGAGTGCCGCGCTGGCGTCGCGGTAATCGTCGGGTACTGAGAGGATCGCTTCCCGGCTCGTGATCAACACCAACGGCAGCAGCATGAACCCGAGCGTCAACATCCCGGCTATCAGCGATTTCTGATTGCCGAAGCGAGGGATCAGGAAGGCGGCGCCGAACAGCCCGAACACGATGCTCGGCGTGCTCCAGAGGCCGTTAGTCGCCACTTCGACGGCTCCCGTGAACCGGCCCTGTTCGGCGTATTCGCTGAGGAACACGGCGGCGCCAACGCCGGTCGGCACGGCGAAGAGGACGGCACCGATGACCAACCAGACCGTCCCGACGAGTGCGGGGAACACACCGGCGATATCGGCCAACAGCCCGGCACCGTTGGTCAGGAACGGCCAGCTGACGAGAGTTGCGCCCCCGACTCCGAACCCGTTGAACAGCCCGGGGAGCCCTTTCACTGTGACGAAAGCGACGAGCCCGATGAGCACGGCCAGTATCGAGCAGACGACGAGATAGATGAGCACGTATGCACCGACGTTACGCCCGCGGGCACCGAACCCGCCGTACGCTTTCGCGGCGCTCCAGCCGCTCACCAGCGAGGCGAACAACACGACCAGAGGAACGACGGTGTCGCCGAACAGCGTCGCATTGTACCCGACGAGCACCTGCTTCCATCCGGGGCCGACGACGCCGGTGATGAGCGAGAGCCCACAGAGGCCGGCGACGGCCCCTGCGGGCACCGTCGATCCGATATCTTCGCGAGGGAGCGCGGTCGTCGCGAACGCGATCCCCCCGAGGACTATCCCGACTCCGAGCCGGCCGCCCGTTCCGAGCCCAACTGCCCCGGACACAATTGCGCCCACGATGAACCAGATCCCCGTGAACGCGGCCGCGGCGACGATCCCCGCGCTGGGCTGGGGTGCCGCGTCAACGTACCCGAATCGTGAGGCGGCCCCGAAGCCCGCTACCGACGTCCCGAGGGCGAGTAGCAGTGCACCGAACACCACCGACAACTCGAGACCAGCAACGGGGGCGTCGATCGCCACAAGGCCCAGCAGCGCCGCCAAGCCGACAGCGAACGTGACTCCGGAGAGTCCGACCGCAGTCCCGGCGGCAGCCTCGTACACCGTGCGGTCGTCCTGGATGAGGGCGGTCTGAGTGGCGCGGCTCATTCGACACCCCCGAGGCGGCGACGCATACGCGCCTCGATGTACTGCGAGCCGAGACTCAGACACAACACGGTCACGAACAGGACGACGCCGGCGGCGAACAGTGCGCTCTCGTGAACGCCGTTTGCGCTACCGTAGCCGCGAGCGATGAGCGAGGTGAGCGTCTCGTAGCCGTAGAAGACGTTCACGAGCGGCTCGCTGATCCGCGGAACGCCGGCCAGCATCACCGTCGCGGCCATCGTCTCACCGATGGCGCGTCCGACACCGAGGAGCACGGCCGCCGAGACGCCCGAGAAGGCCGCGGGAAGCGTAATGGAGGTCATCGACTGCCAGTCGGTCGCCCCGAGGGCGAGCGACCCGTCTTTCATCACGCTCGGGACGCTCGTGAGCGCGTCCTCAGCGACGGA
>NC_012028.1:300000-525943 GCF_000022205.1 Halorubrum lacusprofundi ATCC 49239 | reverse complement strand
TTATAAATGTTGTTGTTGTTGTTGTTGTTGCCGGTATTCTTGAATTGAAAATCGTGCTTCCTTCTATCGGTTTTAGAGTGTAGTAAGTCTAGTAAAGAACTATTTAAGAATCCGTTTTATATACTGCGAGCTTATATCAACCTGAGTGAAATAGACGCTTTCGTATTTAGAGAACACTTGCAGGGTGGTGTGTGACTCCCTATTTGATCATCATTCAAATCAATACCATCCTAGGATCATCGTCTCTTGTGTCTCTGCGAGTTCCCGTCGAATGTCTGTTCGGTCCCACCCAAGCGGTGAGAGGACACTTTCGACAGCGCGGACAAGCTGTGTCTCGTAGTACGACGGATCATACGTCTCGCCATCCTCGTGAACAAGAGAAACGCGATCTCGCGAGGATTTCTCGTCGTCGACAACTACATACTCAATATCCTGTCCTTGATGGACGGCAAGGTTCTGATCACAAGCACGCTTCAGAGCCGCCACGTTCAGGGTGTTCTGCGTGTATCCCTCCAACGGCTTAGACACACGATTTCGTTCGACGAGTTGGTCGACAGCCACGTCACCAGCGTGGAGTTCCGCAATGGCTCGTTCGAGATACCCGAGAACTGCTTCCGGAGATCGTGTTTCGTCGAGGCGGTCGAGACACTCTCGCTGGATCTCCTCGACAAACGCCGGCGTCGACCGCTGTCGAGCCTCAATACCCCGTAGTTTGAACTCGTCTTCACCAGCGACCTTTCCGAAGTACTTCGTCAACGCGCCAGCGGTGCTTTCTCGTTGCGGGACAAACGCGACCCAGTCATAGTGAGCCTCGTGTTCAAGACGGATCTCGACTCTGTCGGTGATCTCACGAGCAAGTACATCGAGGTCCTCCCGTTGGCTATCGTCGACGTCGGGGTCGGGAGTCACCCAGATTGAGTCGACAATCCCGTGGACGACACGCCATCCACTAGCTTCGAGCTGCTGTTTCGCCGTCAGCAAAATCTCACGAGCAAAGGCATTGATTGCCTCGTGGCACTCGATCCGACCGAACTTCGCATTGCTGAACCCCTGGTAGCCAAAGCAGGCAACGAGAATCCATTTGAGTGCTCCCGACCGTCCTTCGAGTTCTGCGAACCGTGCCTGATCGGGTTCGTCTCGCTGCTGTTCACGACGGATTGCAGCCTTGATATCATCACGAGCATCGATGATCGGCTGGAGAACGTCGACAAGATAGCCGCGTTCGTCGCAGATCGAATAGCCGAGTCCAGGAACATCATCACGATCACGGTGACACTCACATCGAATCACGTCAGGCGAGACGTTGCGCGTACAGATGATGTTCGGATACAGACTCGAAAAGTCGAGTTCGTGAACATCCTCATGCAAGCCGACCTCTGGTGCGAAGATGAATCCACCACGGTCGGCGTCGTGGAGTGTTCCCATCGGTTTGTAGAACTCGTGTCTCCAGGAGTTCCACGGGACTAATATGCCGCGGTCGTGGGCTTCACAGATCTGGATTGCGGTGAGGACGTTCCCGATCGATGCCCACGCGAGTTCCTGAACAGGCTTTTTCGAACGGGAGACGAGATCGAGAACGCCGTCAAGGTTCGTCTCTCCGTAGAAGAACGTGTTCGACTCGTCGATGATCGCACGACCGGGAACATTGTATCGGGCCGGTGAGTGGCCCACCCGACCATAACTCGAATACGTCGACTGACTAGCCAGCTGCTGGTAGTCGACATCGGGCCATCGACTCAGTGAAAAGTTGCCGACGCCAGCGTGCGTGGCCATCTCGTGCAGTGTGGGAATGATTTGGCTCGTTGAACAGACCAGAATGTCGGGATCGCGCTCGTCGACCGCAGCCTGTACAGCTGTCAGAATGTCTTCTGTCGACCCTGTAATCGTCTCGCCGTCGACGGACAGCTCTGTGTAGGCATCTCCTGTCGTCTCCGTTACTGGGACGCTAAGCCGGAGTGTCGACAATTCACTTGCCGGGGTTGGATCGATATCGTTCTCTAAGCAGTACCGGAATTCCCGCAAGAAGTCGACGTTGAAGCAGGCAAGATCCCCGATTGGGAACTCCGATAGCTGGCGTGCTTGGGGAGCAAGTGTTGTGACCCGGTTGACGTGAGTAACGTCGACGGCGAGAACCTCCTCGCCATCGCGACGGAATCCTGGCCGCCGAGAAACAATCTCGGTTGCGACGACATCAGGATGATTCTCGTAGATCCTCCGAAGCTTCGTGAGGTCGATATCACTGTCGGGTGAGCGCGGGCCAACGTAGAACCGTGGCGTATAGTCGTCGTGCTCGGTTACGACTGTGCCGTCGGCTGTCGATTCCCATTCGAGAATACTTCCATCATCGAGGATATCTATCGTGAACGGCATCGTCTCTTTGATACTCCTGACATGCTATCTTTGACTCCAGATTTTCACATAACCAATGGCGTGTAGCTTCCAGGTTTCTTGGATTTATACTCCGAGCGCGCCGAGTGCCTCAGGCTTGACCCCGAGACGGTCTACTGTGTCTTGTGATCTGATCAAAGATTAACCAACAATATTTGCTCTTTCCACTCGTAATGCAATAGTCGACTCATCATCAGGGTCTCTCCGATTGGGTGTTGGTCAAGCTGCCAATGCCTGTCGCATTGCGTCCTGGAAAGACCAAATGCTGGCTGTCTCTGTTTTGTAGGTTAAGAAACTCCGGAAAAATGATCCAAACACTCTTTACGGATTCGCTGTAATCTGTAAGTGAGAACAAACCTATGCCACGCACCTCGAAACAGGCCACCGGGAACATCGTCCGTGATTTCCTTTCGGTTGCGGACCTTCTCGAAGAGCCACAGCTGGCTCAGTTGTACACGTATCTCGCTCATGAAGGCAAGGCCACTGTTCAAGATGTGATAGATGATCTTGGGCTCGCTCAGGGAACCGCCTACAGCTATGTAAACCGACTCGTCGATACTGGCGTTGTCGAGGTAACCCAAACTGAGCAACCTCGTCAGTATGCCGCCAATGAGATTGACTTGACCGTAACGGCCAGCAAAGATCGCCAGTACACGATTACGCCAGCATTGATTGATGCAGTCGGCCGTCGCGAGACAAACGACGATATCGATACGTACATCGACCGTCACGGGGTTGCTGGTCTCGCAACGGCGCTCACCTACGCCGTCGCACGCGAACGGGGCGAGATGACTCACCGATTGATGGCTCAGGACCTCGACATCTCACCGCTGGCCGCCGAAATCATTCTTCAGGCACTCGGTCCTGTCGTCGACGAATACTACGAGATCGAATCCTCAGGAGCCTCACTCGACGCGATTGATGTCGACCAATTCGACACGTGAGTTCACTGCATATTGGCGATACCGGCCTGTTCGTTGCGATGGGAAAGCCATCGAATAAACGATATAAAGTCGTTCGCCAGTTCGCCCGCCGCAACGATCTCACCTTTGTGCTTCCAGAGCGGGTGTACAATGAACTCACCATGGACAACTCTGACAGCCAGCAGTTGCCAGTCGACAAAGCGATTGAGGAGGGCTGGACGGCAGTCGCTCCCCCACTTGAGTTCTCACAACCAAGCGTTTCACGTGCGATGGATGGTGTCCAACGATACATCGCGAACGCTGATGACCGCCCAGCGGATGAGGTCGAACGGGCCGATGCCGCCCTTGCTGCATTAGCAGCTCAACACCTCAGTGCGGGCACAGCCACGAGTGTGTACATTTACACGACTGATATTGCTGCGGGTGAGGGTGCTGAAACTGTACTGGCGACTGAAGGATATGGCGACTCAATCACCTTTATTAACGGCTTCCAGTTCATCGAGGATTTGCTCCCAGACGACCGGTAGTGCTATCAAAGCTTGTCTGCAGTTCCATCCTCTGACGACTGTTGTCGATTACGGTTTGATTGGCCTTGTTGAAATCCTCAATTAGTGATATATTTTGACGGTCGTGCTGAATATAGAGGATGAAGTCAGCACGACGGCTTCGATTACTTCGCCTCAAGTCGAATGGATTACCCAGTCGGTGAATGTGTGGGTTCAATACGACTTCATCTGCTGACCATCGGGAACAGCCTCCCGACGAGGCGAAGATTACCGAAGAGTCAAAACAGCAACATCCTGTTCGTGAACGATATAATCACCAACTGGGCCAAATACTTCATCTCCGACATCCTGTTCGGTTGCACCCATTACGAACAGGTCGTAGTTGCGAGCTGCTTGTCTCAGTTCGAACGATACGTCCGACCCTTTCCGTACCTCTTGATTGATTCGAATCGACGGGATCCCTTGGTCGGTGAGGATCGAACTCATCGATTTTAAGACGCTTTCACCCTCAGCTTCTCCCTCCGGGTCATCTGGATCCGCTACGTGTATGAGGTCCACTGAGAGAAGCTCGTCACGGTCAACTATATTGAGGAGCGTATTCACCTTCGCCTCCGCATTCTTCGTGTGACGGGAAGCGATCAACACTCTTCCAAGTGCATTTGCTCCTCCAGACGTGAGAATCGCATCAACGCCATCTTTCTTGGCGACCTTTTCGCGTGTTTCAACCGGATCGTCGTCGAACGTGAGGTCGAACTCGGTCCGTACTCCTCGTTCCTCAAACTGTTCAGCGTGTCTCGCTAGTTCCGCTCTGAATTCTTCGTCATGTTCGGCCCGCGCTTCCTCAACGGACTCGTCTTCGTCAACCTGGTAGAAGCCGATGAGTTCCGCGTCCGGGTACGCGAGACCATTCAAGAACCCACTGGTCGGGAACTTCGGATCAGGGAATTCGACGAACACGAGAACACTCGGGTGTTCCATAGTGGTCGTCTCTGACGCGTCAAACTAATACTTACGCAAAGACAGTACGATATGAGTGTAACCGATTCGTTCTGAGCCGATCTGTCTGACTACATCGTCGTTTTAACGGGAGGTGCGTGATACTCGGTTCTGTTGAATCTGTTCTTCAGACGTAATATCGAATGAAACGGCCGGTCGATGAATGCTGTGTCTTGACCGATCCGACCAGCTGGTTTTCGAAGAACTTCTGTGCGAGATACGCGCCTTGTATGCAGCACACTGTTTGTATCAACTACCAAGGGTTTCAACAGAGCCTGATGAACTCAATCTGCTCTGAAGTAATATAGTACTACACCAAAATAGCTATGATACTTCACATTGTATGTGTACCCATGCCTGATACACCCCCTCCAGAACCGTTTGATGATGTCAATGAGGAAGTCGTTGAAGAATGGAAGCAGGAGATGAGTCCGTATACTCGCGTCAGAGAAATCATTAGCCACGCATACTCCCCAGAACCCGTCGCTGCTATCGCTGAGCGAGCACACGTTTCAGAAAAGACTGCCAGAAAGCATCTCAATACGCTCTCAGACGACGGATTTGTCTCAACACAACCCGGTGACCATGGGGCGACGCTGTACTCTCGATCTTCAGAATCGCTTGTCGTTGAGCAGGCGACCGATATCCTTGAGGAGCTGTCCGTAGCAGAACTGCGTGAGCGTGTTTCGGAACTCCGGTCGACCATCCGAGATTTCCAAGAGAAGTACGACGCTGAGTCACCCGAAGAGTTGTCGGTCAAAGCTGCCGATGAGACTCTCACAACACAGAGCGTTGATCACGACCAAGTCGACGCTGATCTCCTGGAATGGAAAACAACCCGTCGTAATCTCGCGTTCGCAAACGCTGCGCTTTCGATTTCGAGCGCCCAGCGATTCATCAACGACGAGAACGTGCCGAACTCCAAAACGAGCGCATCTCCATAGATTCGATGTCTGATCGCGAGTATCTCTCAGAAGAATCTCACACCTTGCGTGGTGCGATTGATCGAAAAGCACTCCTCACAATTCGGGATGTTTGTGATCAAGAAGAACCGCTAGCTACAGCAACGGTGGATGATTACTTGTCACCGAATCATCTCACAATCGAATTGGCTGATGGACTGTGTGATGCAGAATCTGCCCGGATTGATGTTCAGTGGACAACCCAAGGTGACTATAAATTTCACTATACAGACTCCCTGAACCAGAATTTTCGGTGGGGAAGACACCCAACTGGTGACGACTTCCCACACGTAAGCGATCTTGGTCACTTCCATCCACCGCCAGATGCATCGTCAGATCCCGCTGATGTCGAGGATTCGTGTATCAAACAGGTCGACGTCCGGCTCGTGACACGGGCTGTGTTGAAACTGTGGCGAGTGGCATATCACAGGGAGTCATTCAAACACCTCAACACCGGTGAAAATCCGCCATAATCTTCGGCCAAATCTGAATTTCGACGTACGGGTCGTCGACACTGTCAAACCGCCGTACAGCGGAGATAACTAACCGACTTCTCACCGTCTAAATCTGCGACTGTCGGTTTCAAATACTGTATATACTGCTAACAGAATAGTGTTGGTAGTATCAGTATGGCTGTCCTGGACGATCTCTCCGGCTTCGAATTCGAGGATGTGATCGAGGACGTCTTCCGGAATCTCGGATACGAAAACGTGCGGCAAGCGACGAAAACGGCTGATGAGGGACGGGATATCTTGATGGAGGAAGTCGTCGACGGAATCCGCCGGGCTGTCGTCGTCGAGTGCAAGCACACCGATTCAGTTGGTCGACCGGTCGTCCAGAAACTCCATTCCGCGATTGCGACGTTCGAGTTCGACGGTCCGAAACGCGGTATGGTCGTGACGACTGGTCGGTTCACCGGGCCAGCACAGGAGTACGCCGACAGGCTGAAACAGAATGACGATCCGTATCAGATCGAACTCACCGATGGCCAGGACCTCCGGCGGATCGCCGACGAGATCGGCCTCGATCTCTATAATGGTCGCATCGAGATTCTCTGTGACGAGACGCTCCGGCCATACGATCCGGCAGCGTCCATCGAAGTACCAATCAAAGAGGCCTTCCGTGATATCGAAAACATCGACAGCACAGAAATTCCGGAGCCGCACACACAGGTCACGTTCAATCCAATTGTCTCGGTCACTGCTGACACGAATGCGGTATTCGAGACTTCTGTAGGGGTTATCCACCGAATTAATGAGCGAACCAACTTTGTTGTCCACGCCGGTCGCGGTCATCCGTCGGTAGCCGATGATGCCGTTGCAACCTTGGTCGCGGAGAATCGTCACACGACGGTCGACCTCGATATTGAGCGGTTTCAGGAGGTCTTCGACGAGGTCAGTGATCACCGGTTCGGCCAGACCGAAACCGAATACAAAGAGTGGGCAGTCGACCGGCTCCAGGAGTTCCACACGACGACGGTGACTTACACCGGTGGCAACAACGTGACCTACAACAAGACCTGTGAGCCGAACCTTTCGGATATCTCAGTGCAGTCTATTGACCCAGTGTTCCTCCCGGAGGTTCGACAGACGACGCATCTGAAGGATTACAGCCATCCCTACGAGTACTACGCCGCAGGCCCCTCTCGGGTTACGATTGAGGACGGTATCCATCGCTGCGTCCACTGTGAGACACACGGCGTCGACGAAACCTACACCTATTGCGCGAACTGTGGCGCTGTTGCGTGTGGGAGTCACATCGAAACTGAACGGCTGACCGGTGAGCCTGTCTGTACGGGTTGTGCGGTCACCGACCGGTTCGCGCTCAAGACGAAGTACTTCTACGACGAGGAGAATCTCGAATCCTTCCGTACTGAATACGCTGAAATGCCGTTTTACAAGCAGGCTATGGAGAACACGCTGCTGGCCGGAGGAAGTGTGATCATGACGCTCTTGATTGTCGTTGGTCTGCTCATCATCGGCGGCATCATTTAAACGGTAGGGTCACTCGACCCTCTGACCAGATCCATTACGGTCAGTTTTCAGGTCGCGGGGCAGTCTCGTATCGGATGATGTCATCTGTCTTCTCTATCCGATCGTAGATTTCTCGGAGCGTATCCTGTGCGCGGAGTAGCTTGTGTTCTTTGAGGAATTGTCGACCACTATCGCTGATCCCGTAGAATGTGTACGGAAGATCGTTTTGGCGTCGGTCTTTCGGCAAGGTAACCTGTTCAACGATATCCGCATCAACCAGCTGCTCAAGATGTTGCCGGATCGTCGTCTGACTCTTGCTTGGATTGACGTAATCGAGTTCTTTCAACGTCGGCAATTCCGAGGGATGTCCAAGAATATCTTGGAGAAGCGCGAATCGTGTCTCCTGGGTAACGACATTAAGCCGATTCCGGACGGATTCGATCTCATGTGCCGGGTGATCGGACATACTCGTTATTTCATTATTTGAATGGTGCGTGCAAATGCGTTTCGCCCAAATACGAATTGGATCCAGCCATCTGAGTTGTCTCGTCTAGATGACGAGCTACTGGGTTGTGTAGATATCAACGGCGTCAAGACTGGGTCTCTTGAACTCAAGTGCGTCCGAAACAGCTGCTCAGTCGTGGGCCGATGATTCCGGATATATGGTCAATGACGGGAAATATGTCTCATAGAAAGCTGTATCAAAGCTAACCAACGCATCACAATCGACAGTTGCGTGCCCACCAATAATGAAGTCTGCAGCAATATGCTGACGTGGTGCAAGATCTTCACTACACTCTTCACACTGAACAGTCTGCTTTGCCCCGCAAGATGGACACTGAAGCCCATCTGGTCGGCGGGTAGAATATCGCTGAAATCCTTCGCCAGCTTGGAAAAGTGCTTCTTGCGATGGCTCAGTAACCTGAATACTGAAATCTTCGAGGAATTGGTCTAATTCGGATGTCGAATCGAAGTGACCATCTGCTGAAAGTTCAGCGTACACAATTGACGTGATGACGACTCGACCATCTCGGTAGGCACGTCGAAGCTCCGTTTCACTCTTGTCTGTATAATCATCATCGTATAACAGCGCGAGAAGGGCGTTCGTATCGACCGACGTGATCACGCCTCTGCCTCCGACTCATCGTCGCAATCGTCTCCTACGTCTCGGGGGTACTCCCTACGAAGTCGACGCATGCGTTCGGGCATGGTCTCGTCGCTTTCGGCACTGCCGCGGTATTTAGCAAAAGGATCGTTTCCGTCTGCGGTAGTCGGTTCTTTCTTTTGAATCTTGTATCCAGAACTAACCTCTTCGAAGGCGATCTCGTCACCGGGCTCAATTCCGAGCGTCTCTCGAATTTCCTTCGGGATAGTGACTTGACCTTTTGTGGTGATGCGTGGCATGTCTCTACTTGGAGATATGAAGTAATACGTAATGAGTATTACGGCTATATTCGTACTATTTGTTTTCCTCTGCTTCAATCTCTTCTTCGAGTTCCTCAAGCCGTTCTTCGTGTTCATCGAGTCGACGCTCCTGTTCGAGATCGATACTGAGCAGCGCGGGCAACAGTGGATTCTGATGGTTCAACAGCCCGCTGGCATCGGCGTGTTCCCGTACGTAGGCGAACAACTGATCGAAGCGGGGTTGATCGCGTCGACGGAGGGCTCGACGAAAGTCCTGCCAGCGGTCTTCGATAGCTCGGAGTGCGTCCCGATAGGTTGGATTCGTTCGTCCCATCGCTATCGCCCTCCAGGACCACCAGCAGTCCATGCATCGAGCAGAGGATTCGCCGCCATCGAGGTCGTCTCGCCGGTCGTGGTGAGGCCAGTACCCACACTGTCGGGAGTCGACGGCGAGGTGGTCGTTGGTTCGATACCGACCTGCGCAGCGCGTGCTTCGAGCAACTGTCGCCAGTAGGCAAACGTCGTCTGATAGTATGCGCCGTCGTCGACGGGATAGATGAGGGTCTCGAAGTCGTCACCGACAATCCGCGGGCCCATTCGGGTTTGCTCACACTCCAGATGGTGGTCGGCGGCCGTTTTGACCGGCTCCGCGAACGTGTCGCGCTTACTACGGGTGGCAAGAACGGGGACATCGTAGCCGTCAGCGTAGGTCGCCAAGCGGGCGAGTGTTCGCGCTTGGAGGGTTTTTGCGTGTCCCTCGTTGAGGGTGTCATCAGTGCGGTACTGGGCGTCGACAGCGGGGGCGACGATGAGCGATGGGGTGTGCAGGGAGGAGTCGTTGTCAGAATCCGTAGGCTGTCGACCTCGCGGTCCGGTATTGTCGGTCGATTCTTGGATGGATTGATTCACTGCCGTCGGGAGGTCACAGACCGCGCCGTAGTGCTGGTAAGCAGTGAAGCCGCGTGCGACATGGATGCGATTGAGAAGCCGATGACTGGGCGCGATCTGGGCGAGTGTGGTCGTCGTCGCGTGGCCATTTGCGTCGACCCAGAAAGCGGGTCCGTTGTGGAGTAGTAGCTGATCGAGGACAAGCGATTGGAGCACTGGAACCCCCCGACTGCCGTCGACATCCAGGAGCGTGATACCGTTATTGAGCGACGGGAGTAGGAGGTCATCACTTGATGGGTTAGCTTTGTTGACGAGGTCTTGGTTTCGTTCTGATCCCCGAGTTGGTCGACTCACTGCGAGCGGTCTGGACGACGATGGTGACGTCGACCCTGATTTCTCAAACATACTTCGTTAGTCGACGAAGAACAACATAATCCGAAGTGTGTGATTTCCATGTTTCAGGAGTGGTATTGGGTAGTGGCGAACTCGGTTTCTTCGGTGGGTTTTCTTTTGTTAATAGAGCGTTTCCAGAATCTATTCCAGAGTCTTCACAAGCTTAACCAACAGAAGGACTTCTCTGCCTCTTTTGTTGGTTAGGTCTACTCATTGCTATACTGCGAGTGCGAATGCAGCATGAACCAAATGTGCTCTACGCTGATTAGAGTCCATCAGCGTCTTTGAACAACCGTAACAACAGCCCCAGAGTCAAAACCATCACGACAGTTAACGAAACTCCGATAATGAGTGTGCCCGTGCCGACCATACATTATGTTATTTGAGCTAACTTAATAAAATACTGGCTGAAAAAACCACTCGCAGACAACACAGTACGTAGGCATTTGATCGAATGTTTCAGTGGACTCAGAATAAAACAGGCCACCATGCTGCACTCATACTCTGAGTAGAGCATTGCTTCCTTCGTATGTCGACGGTATCGATTACTATGCTGGAACACCATCCCTCCGAGCCACGAGTATCACCTTGCAACCACTCCCTATTGGCTCACCGGAGGCATCCAACCCCCTAGTAGAGACCACTGGGTTCTTTCATATCTGGGCTGCTGTGGACTCGATCGTCAGCAAACGGCAAGCAGACAGCGATTACCGTTGATTTGTGGGTCGGATCACGAGTTCGTTCACGCTCACACGTGGTGGTTGAGTGAGTGCATACGCAATGCCATTGGCAATGTCGTCTGGGTGGAGCGGGATCAAATCGTCAGTCAGATCGGCCATTCGTTCTTTCGTTTGTTCATCGGGGATGTGGTCGCCAAGTTCCGTCTCGACGGCCCCAGGGGAGACGACAGTCACTCGAACGTCACTGTCGGCGATCTCTTTCCGCAGTGACTCTGAAAAGGCGTTGACACCGAACTTCGTCGCGGAATAGCCACCGCTGGTCTCGTTTGCTGTCTGGCCCGCAACCGAGGAGATATTGACAATATGTCCGCTGTTCTGATCGAGTAGTCCAGGAAGTGCTTCTCGTGTTGCAGCCATCAACCCTTTGAGGTTCACATCGAGCATCTGCTGGAGGTCGTCGTGTTCGGCACGAATAACCGGTGCGAGCAGCATAACGCCCGCATTGTTGATCAATATATCCAGGCCGCCGAGTTCCGCACGAGTGGTCGCGATCATCTCATGGACTGCGTCAGTGTCGGTCACGTCTGTCGGCACTGCCAGAGCGGTCCCGCCGTCGGTTTCGATCTCGTCGACTAGATCTTCCAGACGCTCTTCACGCCGGGCGGCAACGGCGACGGCCGCGCCGTCGGCTGCAAGTGTCGTGGCTACGGCACGCCCAATACCGGATGACGCGCCGGTCACAAGAGCTACCTCGCCGTCGAGTTGGTGTGTATCGCTCACGGATGGTAGGTCTGCCGGACACAACATAAGTGCTGGTTTGCTGATAGAGACATGATCACCGAATCGTGGCGAACGGATAGAGAAGACAATTTGGCAATTGAGCCAGTTCGGCTCAGAGAAAGCAGCAGCGTACTTGCGGCAGGGATTACCATCGATGCAGAGGTTTGCAGAGAAAGCACTCGACGGGATTGAGGTGCGGTGGACCTCAAATCCCGTCGAACGGGCAATGGGAGAAGTCGCTAAACGGTGCAAGCGAGACTGGATGCAGTGGAGCCGGGCCGGGTTGAATGCAGTGCTTCAGCTCCGACTGGTGAAATACCAAGACCCAGATCGCTACAACCAGTTTTTCAATGAGGTTCTGTGTGAATCAATCCACGAGAAGATTCACTGCACCGCCTCGGTTGAGGCTACTGGAGGTGAAGTCTAAACGGTTCTGAGACGCGACCAAACAATTACCTTCGGAATGATTACCCAAATCGTTCGGCCATTTATTGCTTGGTCGATGTTTATTTTAGAAAACAACGTCCGTTCCGCAGTCAGTCTCGGCATCATCGGTGCTGGCGGTTTGGGTGTGACGTTGTCTATCTTTTTCAAGGAGAGAATCCCGGCGTTCACGCCGTTATCAGAAATCTTTGATTTCTGATTGCCCGCCAGACGCAGTCTGGCGACCGGGCGTGAATCCGACAACCCCAGCACAACCCACTGTGGATAGCAGGCTGGATATTCAATGTTAACCCACATCATTAAGTAGGTTTATTTACATAGTCTATGTATGGCGATTCAGGTCACTCGAACCTACGTTGCTACCATACGGAATCAGCAACAGGTCAAGGGTGATCTGGACTCGCTTGGGTTTGCCGCCTCGAAACTCTGGAACATCGCACGCTGGACGTGCAACCGTATCTGGAGCGAGACAGGGACAATCCCCGAGGATGGCCCACTCAAGGCATATCTAAAGAACCACGAACGCTACGCCGACCTCAATTCACAGTCGAGTCAGCGAGTCATTGAAGAACTCGCTGAAGCGTTCCACGGGTGGTATGCCAAACGCCGAAACGGGGACGACCGCGCAAACCCACCGAAGTATCGCAAGAACGGCGACAATCATCCACGGTCGACGGTTACGTTCAAAGAAGACGGCTTCAAACACGACAGCAAGAACAACCGGATACGCCTCTCGAAAGGCCGCAACCTCAAAGAACACTGGTCAGATTTCATTCTCTGCGAGATCGAAACCCGGCCAGATGTTGCTGTCGAGAATGTTCGTCAGATAAAAGCAGTCTGGAATGGAGACGAATGGGAACTTCATATCGTCTGTAAACATGAGATCGAGGCTGAGTCTCCCGGCGACGAAACTGCCGGGATCGACCTCGGTATCTCGAACTTCGCCGCCGTCTCGTATTCCACAGGCGACCATGAGTTGTATCCGGGGAACGTTCTCAAGACTGACGAACGGTACTTCGCCAAGGAGATAGCGAAGTGCAACTCCTCCCGGTCAAACAAGGCACTCCGACTCCGGCAGAAGCGTTCCGAGCGTCGGTCGCACTACTTACACGCTGTCACGAAACACATCGTTACAGAGTGTGTTGAACGAGGTATCGGAACAATTGCTGTCGGCAACCTCGGAGGCATACGTAAAGACGACGAGACTGGTGAGCCTCGGAACTGGGGCGACCGTGGAAACAAAGGCTTGCACGGATGGGCGTTCGACCGCTTCACGACTTTACTCACCTACAAGGCGAAAGCCGAAGGGATCGCAGTGGTCGTAGTGAGCGAACGAGACACGTCGAAGACGTGTTCGTGTTGTGGACAGAAACGAGACGCAAACCGTGTAGAGCGCGGCTTGTACGTCTGTCGTGGGTGTGAAGCCGTGATGAACGCCGACTCGAATGGTGCAGAGAACATTCGGCGTCGGTTAGACCAAGCACAAAAGGTAACTCCGAGTCCCCGATCATCCGGGGATAGGTGTAGCGGGCGTGTGGCACGTCCAGTAGTCAACCTGTTCCGTCGTGGAGAACACGACCCCAGCTGTGGACAGGGGACGTTCGCTCAACAGGCGAGCATCTGCAAACGATAAATATCCCAACTGCGGCAGGGAAGCCTCGCCGTTTACGGCGAGGAGGATGTCACCGAGCAGCAAACCTTCCAGTTTACCAATATGATGTCGACGATCCTGTTCATTGTGTTGCTAGTCTTGTCAGTCGAGATTATCAGCCAGCGAACACGGTCGTATCTTCGTGAAGGAGACAATGAGGAACAACTGAGCCTCTATCAGCGAATTGTCGGCTTCCCAAAACGGATGTCCAACTCACTCCTCAAATAACGGTGAATAAGTGCTACTGAGGGAATACTTGAACGGATATCAAAGTGCCTAATCAGATCCGGTCACACAAACTGTAATGGCTTCCATCTATTGAAATGAGATATGGAACTTTCTATTGTAGATCTCTCTCCAGTTCCCGACGGTGGGACTGCGACTGAGGCCTACTCGAACACGGCCACAGCTGCTCAGCAGGCCGAAAGGCTTGGATACTCCCGATTCTGGGTTGCTGAACACCACGGGATGGCACACTCTCTTGCAGGGACGACTCCTGAGGTACTCCTCGGTCACCTCGCTGCTGAAACGGACTCGATTCGACTGGGATCTGGGGCCGTCCTACTCAACCACTACAGTCCATTCAAAGTCGCAGAGCTCTTCGGAACGTTAGATGGACTCGCACCGGGTCGTATCGACGCTGGACTGGGTCGGGCGAACGGATCACCAGCCGTCGACCGTGCTCTGGGAACGGACCGCCGCGTCGAGAATCCAGACAAGGACCACGCCGAAAAGATTACCGCGGTCATTAATCATCTCTATGAGACCTACCCAGATGAACACGCCTACAGCGAGGTGGAAATCCCATGCTCATCTAAGGAGCGACCAAGGCCATGGACCCTTGGGTCGAGTCCATCGAGTGCAGCACTCGCAGCCGAGCTCGGCGTCCCCTACTGTTTTGCGGCGTTCATTCGGCCACAGTTTGCCACTCGTGCATTCGAAGAGTATCACACGCAGTTCCAGCCATCACAACAGGCTGGAAGGATCGCTGAACCACAGGGGATGGTCGCGGTCAACGCAGTGTGTGCAGAAACAGACGAGAAGGCAGCACGGCTCCGCGCCTCTGCCGAGGCATCGTTCAAGCGTATGCAACGGGGGGTCGTTGGGACTGTTCCGTCGGTCGAAGAGAGTATCGAAGAACTTGGATATGTCCCCGAGCCAACGCCAGCAACGCTTGATCCCAACGAATGGCCCAGAGCAATCTCGGGGAGCCCGGAAACGCTCGCTGGTCTACTTGAGCAACTCACAGACCGAGTGGGTGTCGAGGAAGTCATGATCCAGGATGTCATTGCCGACCACGACGACACGCTTCGATCCCACAAACTCTTGGCGGAGGGTGTCGGGCTCACAGATCGCTGAGGAACTCACAATCAAGAATAAAAATAGCCGCTCTTACCACTACTTCTGCGGTTCAGCGGCGGTGCTATCTCTGTTCATGCTCTATAGATCTGTATGAACGGTATCTCGTTCGGTATACGAACTCCAAAAACCGCCATCCGGCGGTTCCTTGCTCCCCTTCGGGGCGCGTTCACGACGCGCCCCGATGGGTCTACCTGGTCGCGTGCAGCTAACACGTGGAACGTTGCTCCAGCCTACGTTGAAGGTCTGATCCGTCCAGGCAGCCACAAAACTTTTCGAGGAATCGGAAAACGGCTTGCAGTTAACGAACACCGCGTAAGGCGGTTCATTAGCGAAAGTCCATGGGGATATGAGGCCGTCCAAAATCATCTCAATCAACAGATCCCAGAGACGATCGCATCGCCTGCGGCGATGCTGATCGTCGACGATGTTGATATGCTCAAACAAGGTCATCATAGTGTGGGTGTCAACCGTCAGTACGCCGGATCAATCGGGAAGATTGCTTCCTGTCAGGTCGGCGTTGATCTTGTAGCGGCAGTTCCGGGCGAGAGTGGTCTGCACCACGTTTGAATACTTGAGTTCTCGTCCATTGAACGATCGGTCTCCGCTGGCCTGTTACTGACGCCAGACCGTTCAAAGGTTACGCCAACCACTCAGGCCCGGAACGCCGACCAGCTCACGTGGCCGCTTGGATTCGAGTTGTATCTTCCCCGCAAGTGGATTGAAGATGATGAATTTGAAGACCGACGACAGCAGTGTGATGTCGCTGAGAACATTGGTTTCCGAACGAAGCCGGAAATTGCAATTGACCTCGTTTCACGAGCCAGGCAAGCGTCGGTCCCCCACGCCTGCGTGGGGGCCGACTCAGGGTATGGAAAGTATCTCTCGTTCCGTACACAACTCAGAGAATGGAACGAACCCTACATCCTTGGCATCAGACCTAAAACACTACCTGTTATTCCAGAATCAACACCAATAGAGGAGCCTGGACGGGGGTCGGATCGTGGCCGACCCCCGTCCGAACCACGATATCCTGAGGACGTGATTTCCCAGTCCGCTGTAGAGATCTGTGCTGACCTTGATGATGAAGATTGGAGGGAAGTAACGTGGGCAGAAGGAACGAAAGAACCGCTTACTGGGCGGTTCTTTCGCACTCGTGTTCGTGTTGTGAAGAGCGTAGCAAAACGGCGAGTTTCAGACGAAACAGTATGGCTTCTGATTGAGGATGCTGAAGATAAGTTGCGAGCGTGGTTGTGCTGGGGAGTTGACGAGTGGAACTTAGGAGAGTTAGTGAGATATGCCCACCTTCGGTGGGCAATCGAGCGTTTTCACGAAGACACCAAACAGGTACTCGGATTGGATCAATTCGAAGGCCGTACGTGGAAAGGATGGCATCACCACGTGACGATTGTCTTACTCACGCATGCATTCATTGCATCCGAGCGGGCCGCGCGAAGCGCGACCGCTCGGCTCCCTTCGTTTCCCGAAGTTGCTCGAGAACTGGTCTATGAGATGGCTACACAGATTGCAGAACACAAAGGACTGAGACGAGAGAAAGCGAGAAACCTCGGTGCAGCCATGGTGAGGGGGTTGACTGACTGGTGATCAACCGCAGAAGTAGTGATAAGAGCGTACAGCTTTAACCAACAAAGAGAATTCATCGCCTTCTTTGTTGGTAAAGTCTTATCGCTCTTATGTAGAGCTGTGGAAACAGGTCGACCCCTGCTGAGAGATATCTGCGTGGAGTGCGGTGTGAAATCCGATATCGACAGAATCCAATTCCCAGAGAAAACATTCCCAGAGGCACTCTACTGCGATTTTCCACGTTTCTACATAAGAGCGAGATTGAAGCGTCTCGCATCCACCCCTTGCCGTGGAGATCAAGATGAGCCATGCTGTGTGACTATGTCTGTAATTAAGCCGAGTCCCATCCGACTAACCAGCGAATAGAACAAATAGAATGGAAAGAAAGGATAGAACGAATAGAAAGAATAGGTTAAATAGGTTAGATAGATTTGAATTTCATCACCACCAGAATGGTTTTGTAGGCCGTCTGTCTCGGGTATAATAAGAGACATCAATGAAAGGGTTTGACCGAAGTAATCGAAAGAATAGAATGGAAAGAAAGGATAGAACGAATAGAAGGGATAGGTTAGATAGGCCAGATAGTCCCAACTCAATCAGCGAGGTCGACCAATGACTGTCGGCGAACCACGAGCGGTCGCCGTCTCGCTGACGAAAGGCGGCGTCGGAAAGACGGCAGTCGCAATCAATCTCGCCGACCGGCTCCAGCAGCGTGGTCGGACACTCCTCGTCGACATTGATCCAGCAGGTAATGCCACCGAGGGAGTGGGTGAGGCCGATGCCTACGACTTGGAGGACCACATCGGCACATACCTCAAAGAAGCCGCCATGGCTGATGACGACGAAACGGTAGACCCGTCGCTCGACGACATTATCATCGAACGTGAGGGCTTCGACCTCATCCCATCTAGTGCCGATCTCGCAACGTCGGAGTCAATCATTGACGCCGAGAACCGCTTTGCCATCCTCGTCATCAAACAGCAGCTCCTCGATATTGTACTCGGAGACCGCTACGATTACGTCGTCTTCGATACACCCGGCGATTCAGATTCGCTGTTTCGAGAGGCCGCAATCTTCGGAGCGGGTAACGTGATCGTCCCGATGACGCCTGCTGAAGAGTCGGTTCGGGGCTTCGAGACCTTATTAAAAACCGAAATCGTCCCGGCCCGTGACCACACTGATGTCGACATCCTCGCTATTGTCCCGAACATGATGCTGTCGGATAACGAGTCTCAGTGGCTCTGCGACGAACTCAACGAATCGTTTGGCGACCTCTTGCCTCCGTTCGGCCACCCGTCGCTGTTCGACGACGACGAGGAAATTGATCCGGGTATCCGACAACGAATTGCGTTCAAACGTGCGTGGCGTGAGGGCGTCCCACTGGCAGAGTACGACCCAGACAGTGATATGATCGATAGGCTTGACGAACTCGCCGATATCGTCGTCCGAGGTGGGATCAATGGGGAGTGACCGGTTTAGCGAGCTTTCGGATATGGAAGCACAGTCTCGCCAGCAAGATGACGACGACGACCTAGAGCCCGAAACAGAATCAAAATCGGAGCCGACCACGTCCGAACCTGAACCAGAGTCACAGCCTGACGCAACCGGCGATATTCACGAGACGGCGTTCAACTACGATGAAGCCAAGCAGTCGCCGATCTATGCGCGCCCGTCGACGTGGGACGAATACGATGATGCCCTGGAACTAGACATCGAACGGTCGCTCAGGAAGCAAGACGTACGGAATGCCTCGAAGCGAGAGCTGCATGATGCAACCCTTCGGCTGGCCGCCGAGAATCCCGAACTGGTCGCCGAAAAGTTGCTCGAAGCGCGTCGACAGGGGTAAAAAAAGTTTACTGCAATCATAAGACATTCTTACTACACGTTTTGAAACATCGAATCGGTCCTTGATTGCGCGGGCTCGCTGTGGTCCGATGTCGTGGATTCGTCTGAGGTAGTCTTCGGTGGCATATTTGATTTCAGTAATGGTATCGTAGCGTTCGGCAACCGCAAAGCTCAGTTCGGTGCCGATGCCGTCGATCCGTTCGACCGCTGTCGGAATCTTCGTCGCTTTGGGGTCTTCGTGGACATCGACGTGGCGAGGATGATCTGGTTGGTCGCATACAGCCACTCGACGTGGTTAGTCGTCCCTTCAGGTGGTTTGGGGTCCAGTCGGTCGCGGATAGTGTCGACCGCGTAGACGACCGCCATAGCGAGGACCACACCGACCGAAAGCAGGTCGACGGCAATCACTCAGGCTCACTACTCCCGTATCGCGTCGGTTCGTGAATCTCGTGGGCGACGAGCTGTGTCGAACCGCGTTGTAGTCGGCCTCGAACTCCGAAGCTACCTTCTTGAGCGAATGGTTCGCACATAGTCGAAGACTGCCTTTCATTCGATCGTTGTATCAGATTCAATACCCAAATACTCAGAATCGGTATGTTGACTAGTCTGATATTTTACGCACGCATGCGCGTGGACTATTGAGAGCACCCCTTGGGGGTCCAGACTGTCGCAAACACTAAGCAGGAGACGTTCGTGTAAGTTCTGTCCCGAATGGTGAAACTCAGGGGCAAAAGAAAATATCAGGAGACAGACTATGAATAGAATACAACATCTGGTGTCGCAGTATCCCGCAGCCACAATCATCGTAATCGGTTTAGTTGGTGTATTTGTGTGGGCAAAGACAGGCGACCGGTTGAAGGGCCAACCGAGAAACGAAGGCGAGTACGGTGAGAATCGGACGACGCGAGTAAAGCGGGCGACCTTCTATATCGGCGTCATGGCGATGATCGGACTCGCAGTGGCGTTCGACCGAGGGATCGTAGCTCTTGGAGGGCTGTTGTCGGGCGTGTTGTCACCGCTCGTCCCTGAAGACCTCACTCACGTTCTCGGCGTTCTCGCTGGTCTCGATGTGTGAGTACATCTCGGAGGTCGTCTTCGGATCGGCGTGTCGGAGCGTCCGTTGAGCGGCTGCGGCCCCACGTTCCCGATACAGTTTCTCGCCCACTCCACGCCGTGCACCGTGTAGTGTGAGATACTTGTCGTCGCCGTCGACGTCGATATCCCCATCCTCGCAGAGTCGCTTCAACACTGATCGAGCGCCGTTTGTCGAGAGTGCTGGCGGCACAACCCCAAGAGTCCGACAGTGGTCTAGTAGGCTCTGCTCGTCGTTATCAGGCCGTTCGAACCCGTCGGGCAACACACCGTACATTGAGGGCGCGTGTAGCGAGACAAACACCGGCCAGTCGTCCGAAGCTGGGTCGACGGCGCGTTTGAGTTGTTGGAGTGGCCGATGGGTCTGTTCGGGCAGTGGTGCGGGCTCGCGCTGTTGGTTCTTGCCGAGGATTGTGATTTGGTTGTCTTCGATGTTAACGTCGGCCCACCGAAGCCCCACTCGGCGGTCGTCGCGAGAGTCTTTCAGGATCTCGCCACCACGCACGCCCGTAAAGGCTAGGACGTATGCCAGTGCTTTGTCTCGAAGCTCGACGACCGCGCCAGTTCCGCGTTCGTCGATAGCCTTGGAGGCTCGCCGGTCGACGTGATCGAGGAGCTGTCGGCGTTCCTCAGTCGACCAGAACTGTTGGGAGCCACTGACCGTCGACGGCCGTTCGGGGAGCTGGTCTTTGGCTATCGCTTTCTGTGCCGGGTTCTCGCTGATCTTGTCCCACTCTAAGCAGTAGTCAAGGAACGCCGAGACATTATCATAGTACGCCCATGCCGTCGAGATCGTGATGCCAGAGTCGCTGTCAGTGGTGGTCGACTGGCGAGCATCGATCCGTCGTTTGAGGTGAGTGGCGTAGTCGGCCATGACCTTCTTGTCGACGTCGTCGAGTGTCTCGATGCCGCTGGCTCCGGGCCAGTTGGTTCGCCACTGTGTCAACACGTGTTCTAAGTTCGATTTGTAGTTGCCAGACTTGGAGCCACGCTGGAGGAACTCGTCGACGGCGTCTTCGATGGGCTGAACCCCCGGAGAAGCGTCCTGTTGATCGGTGTCCATCTTTCTTGCTTCCCGTACAGCGGCGACCCTAGTAAAACCTGTGTGTATTACTGGACTAATGCACAGTGGCCTAAATTCGGTATTGTGGTTTGGTAGAGTTGGAGTAGAAGGCTTTTAGCGTGCAAATACACCGTTTGAGTGGTTTCAGACGTGTAATATAAAGTTTATATCGCTATATAGAATTCTTATGCTGACGATCCAGACCTTCGCAGTATTGGTTTCTACAAATTAGACGCTGAGTGACAGTTCCAGTCTGTCGTCCACTCACCGAGCAGTTGCAGGGAAAATCACAGGGATCGCCTCGCGAGCGTCATACCGTATAGGAAGATTGTGAGAAGTGCCAGGCTCCAGTACTCGCCCTCGAGAGTCTCCAATCTCACCACCAACGGTGCGCTCAAGCAGGCAACCAATATCAGGGCGGAGGTGATCGCGGCCGCTTCACGCTCCAAGAAGTGGTCAAACAGGAACATCACGGGAACAGGCACCAGCAGGAGGGCACCTGAAGGAGAGACGACCGCAACAGCGAGGAGCAGCAGAGCCATTGAGAGAACGAATGTTGTGAAGTCGTCTTCGATACTCCGCTCAGATGGCGTCAAGAAGCCAGCGAGGGGGAGAACTTCGAGCCAGCGGAATCCCTGAACCAGTACAAGGGAGTAGCCCAGAAATAGTACCAGAAGTGCCAAGAACGTCCATATGGAGGGAGCAGACCACACGGCCACGATGACCGGCCCGTACTGCTCTAGTGCCGAAGAGGGGTATTGCGTCAGGATCCATCCGACGGTCGGGAGAAGCAGATTGAGTGGTCGGGGGCGGTGAGGAGCGTTCTTTTGGGTCGCATATTCGAACCGGCTGGCCCGCCAGTGGTCGACCGAGTACGGAGCTCTCTGGAGAAGAGCAAACCAGTAGTAGAAGATGACCACCTGAAACGCCATCCCGAAAATGTAGCTCAGATTCAAGACGAGCGCGCGCGGAGAGAGACTGAACCCGCTGCGCACCAGGATCGGCAGCACGAAGGAGAGAATCACCGAGGTAGTAGACAGCAGCCCTGCGTAGACGATGCCCGCAGTCAGAACGCCGGTTGGCGTCTCGCTCAACCGCATGGTTGCGCGGTACAGGCGTTCCTCAGGGTCAACCTGACTAGCATCGGGGATGCGAGCCTTAGCGAGTAGCCACCGGGCGCCGTAATAGAGCCCGAACAGTCCGAGAAGGATCTGTGGGAGGTAAGAGAATGCGGACAAGACGCCTGCTCCGATCCCCAGGAGAGCGACCGTGTTTGTGTAGTCCAACCCGTCCGCGAGGCTTGACCGCCAGTTTCCACCGGAAGTTATCTGAGCGAAGCCAACCGAGACTGCCAGAGCAACTGAAAGAGCGAGGTACAGGCCGATCAGAGTCCCCCAGAGGCGATAATACAGGACGACACCGAGCGAGAGCAACAGGAGGTAGGCTTGCTCTATATTCGACCGGTCGGGCTTGACATCCGGGATAGCCAGACCCAGCAGGACCACTAGAAGTAGCCCCTTCAGAAGGCTCACCTGAACATTGAACACCGGCACGACACCCGCGGAAGAGATGGCAGAAATGATGGGCAGGAAGTACGATAGGCTGTTGTACACGGTGAGCAGCAGGTCGAACGAAAAGAAGGCTAAGATGAGGCCTTGAATGCTCCGCTGGAGTCCCGCTTCGGAGTAGCTTCCCCTCGAACTCATCGGGAAACCCATCAGTTGTCGTCAAAACATATCAGCGCAGATGCCTAAACTCCTCGCCCGACCAGCTTGAAGACTCCGAGCGAATAGGGAAGGAGACATCACACGGTCACAATCAGAGCTTCTTCTCGGTGACGTCAACTCCCCGTCGGCGTTGAGGACGACGGAGAGCCCGCTGACGCGGTGCAGGTCGTACAGCACCTCCTTATCGGTCAACTGGTCGACCTCGTCGAGGACAGGCCGGAGGTGCTGGTGAGGGTGGTCGACTAGCGACGCGAGCTCGATGAGGGGTTCAAAATCCACGCCACTACCAGAATTAAAATAGCCGGGATAGCGAGCCATGTTGGAATGATACTGAACGTTCCCCACCACGAAATCCCCATCTCTTGTCGTACGCCCGAAAATTCGAGGACCAGTATTGAGACGATGAGGCAAATCACGAATAAAATGATGTTTGTTCTGAAATTACCCATACCAACACGTCCTGTCGAAGACACATTATTATATGGCCATTGAAGTAGGTGTGATCTCATGGATTCTTTCTTTCATTGAAACGGAGTCTCCGAGCCAGTTGCTAGCAAAGCACGCGTGTCGAACTCAGCGAAAAATCAGTTTTTGTTCATGCGCGAAAGCAGGTTCTCAGTCCTATCTTTGGCTTCTTCGGGAGAGACACCTTCATCAACGAAGCGCTCGATGATTCGGGCTCGTATCTGGCCTTGATCCAGCGTATCACGGGGCTCGATGTACCCGTTCTCTTCGAGATACGTCTCCAATTCATTCGCTTTCCCGCTACGGAAGCGGTTCACTTCGCCATTATGCAGGGCTTCAACGATTTTTCTCCCATCCCCGTTGACCGATTCGGCAAGGGCAGTGACCTCGTCGATGAAATTACTACTTACAGCGCCAGAAGCTTCGAGAACCTCCCGATCAACGGGCTCACCACGACCCACCTTCCAGGCGGCGACGAACTCATTCAGCGCTGCAGAATTCTCTTCGGCAACCGTTACCTGGTCGGACTCAACTGAGGAGAGGTCTCCGTTGCCCCACTGGAGCAGGTTATTCATCTGTCCCCAGTGTTCGATCCCGAGCTCCAAGAGTTGATGGAGGGTTTCGACATCGTCGACCACGTACCACAGGTGCGCCGTCCCGACCCCACGGTGCGGATTGAACGAGTCTACCTTGAGCTCGTCCCCATACGAGGAATGGTCGTGACTGTCGGGGCTGGGGGCCTGCGGAGTGTGTGATTCGACAGAGTCTGTATCGGGAATATGGACGGTGTCGTCAACATCACGAACCGTTGCGAGGTCGACGATTTCGTGGTCGACACCGTTTGTACTCTCCAGTGCAGCAGTCCACTTTGCCACTTCGTCGCCCTGTGCAGTGAAATAGAAAACCTGCCGACCGTTTCGAGCGAGTTCGATCATTGACTCGATAATCCTCTTCGCTCTTCGGTCGTCGGTGTTGGCGAGCGTCTCGTCGAGGAGAAGTGGAATCTGAACTCCCTGTTCCTGCTGTTCGACGAAGGCGATTCGTACAGCGAGCAGGACTTGGACCCGAGTGCCGCTCGAAAGCTCGTCAAGTGCGAGCCCCTTCTTTTTGGTTTCGTCGAACACACGGAATTCGGCTTCGGCCTCATCGAAGTCCAATCGATACCGGCCGCGAGTGATCGTCGTCAGGATTTCACGAGCACGCTCGAAAACGTCCGGTCGACTAGTCTCCATCGTCGCCTCCTGAACATGATCCACCAGTACGTCGCCGACCATCGCAGCACAGTCGTCCTCAAGTTGGTCTTTCAGATCATCGAGCGCCCGATCACGCTCCGCAAGCGCATTTTCAACTTGGTCGTCGGATTTTGCCTGCCTGATTTCTGCCTTGATATCGGCAAGCCGTGACTGCAGGTCGTCGAAATCCTCAGCAATTCGTTCCGCCTCACGGAGGTCTTCTCTGAGGTCAGCAATCTCTTGCTTCTTGAGGTCCGGTTCGAAGCCCGGGTAGCTTTCGAGTTCTTCGGCTTCCGTGTTCGCCCGGATGTTGGCTTCTCGTACGTCCTCCGCAGCCGATTCGTATGCTTCGACCTGCTCACAGAGTCCCTCCAACCTATCGTGGTCATCGGAGTCGAGATCCAGATCCGCAAAGATTTCGTCGCGTTCGTCCGCCAGCGCACCTATTTTCTCGGTCGCTTCCTGAATCGTCTCGGTAGCTTGGTCGAGGTCCCGCTGTGCGGCTTCGCGCTGCTGTTCGCGGTTCTCGAGGTTTCGGATTGCTTCGGTCGCCTCACCAGACCTCTCGACATCGTCGTAGCCGTAGGGATCGAGTTTCGCTTGGAGTTCTTCGCGGGCGGTCTTGATTTGGTCGTCGACGGTTTCGATGCTCTCTTGAATCCCCTCAATTTCGTCGTGGGCTTCCTGCCAGTCGAGCACTCGCTTGGAGATCACGGCGAGTTCGACATCAGACGCATCTGGCGCGGCGCCCAACTGGTCTTGGAGTTTGGCACGCGTTTCCTCCAGATCCTGCTCTTTCTGTTCGAGCGTGTCTGAATCCGTCGCTAGGCTATCGCGCCATTCGGACCGTCGCTCGGCCAGTTTGTGCGCTGCGATTGCGTCGTACAGTCCGATCAGACGAGACCGAACCTCGTCTTCGGTCCACCTCGCCGGCGGGTTCAGACCGGTTTTCTCGAACGACTTGCGATGCGAGTCCCGTGAATTACCTCCGTCTTTGGACTGTGAGCGAGCGCGCAGCCCATACCAGAAGATACCAGCAGCGACGAGCAGGATGGAGAATAGCAGTGGATGCACCAGTAGACCCAGCGCGATGCCCGTCGAGGCGAGAGAAACGGCCGAGAACACAGCGATTCGGAATGCCTCTGAACCGTCGTTCGACTCCGTAGAAACGGACGCAGCCAGCCACTCCTCCAGCGACTGACTCGCGCGTTGGAGCGTGGGTAAATCGGACTCAGGGTGCTCACCGTCCTCCAGTAGTCGCTGGACGGCCTCCCGGGTTTCACGCTCGGACTGGAGTTCCTCGGCCTCTCGTGCGAACTTCGAGACGTTCTTCCACGTGACGGGTTCCAAGTCCACGAGGTCCCCGGTGTCGACATCTAGGGGAATGTCATCTCGGGCAGTTTCTCGCTGCCGTTGGGCGTCAGCCAAGTCTCCCTGGAGATCGCGCTTCCTGTCCTCCGCAGAATCAAGGTCATCGCGAAGCTCTTTCAGATGGTCGATACGGCCTGTCGGGAGCCCCTCTTCAGGAAGGTCGGCCTCATCAAGCCGTTCTTGAGCGTCCGTTTCCGTTTCCCCGGCCTCGTCTTTTTTCTCGGTCCACTCGTCGATGTCATCTTCGAGGGATCGAACACGCTCGATTTCGTCTCCGTCGACCTGGTCTAAGATATCGGGGAACTCGTCGAGCCTCGATTCAGCCTGCTCCAGCTGGTTTCTCGCCTGTGCGTAGTCGATCGCCTGCTCGAGCAGTTCGGATCGCTCTTGTGCTTGACGCGCTGCCTCCAGTTCACCACGTAACCGTGAGAGTTCGTTCTGCTCTTGACGTAGTTCGGAAACGTCGGTCCGCGCCTCACGTAACTCCTGAATCGCTCCCTTGGCTTTCTGGACGACATTCCTGTTTGCCCGACTCGGGGAATCCGAATACCCGAGCTCGTCGTATGCTGTAGAAAGATCGTAGCCACCAGCTGATTCTCGCTCGATTATCTCGACGAAAGATTCGTTGTTGTTGTCTCGCTGGAGTAGGTCGTGGAGGGAGAGACGGTAACGGTCGCGTTGATCGGCTGGAGGAAGGCTCGGACCGTTCGCCTCTTGACCGTCACGTTGGTAACTCGTGCGGCCATTGTCGACTTCGACTCGCCAGTCTTCACCGTTCAGTGAGAGCTGCCCCACGAGGGATGCACGCTCGTCGGCGATCTCGGGCCAGCAAAGCCATTCAAGCGACTCAGCGAGCGTCGTCTTTCCTGCCGCGTTCGGTCCATGAACGACATTGATACCGGAGCACAAGTCGTCGACAGAGAAGCCGCCAGTTTCGAACCCAGGAGCTTGGATGATCTGGATTTCCTCGAAGCAGATCGGGTCCCTGATCATGCGTTACCTCCCTTTTGGCTGAGTAGGGTATCGAGCAGTACCCGTGCCTGCTGTTCGAGATGTTCGATAGCGTCATTGTCGTCCGGATCCCTGAGTTCGGTTTCGCGTCGGAGCGGATTGTACGCATTCGCACTATGAGCCTGCCGCACCGCTGCTAACGAGTCATCGACCATGTTGCCGTAGGATTCGCGAGTATCACCGTTCTCGATTTCGAGTAGGAGGTCAGCGAGGTACGCAGCTGCATTGTCTCCTTCTGCAAGGTCTTCAAGATCGATTGCCGGACGGGTGTCGACGTCAATCGATTCGATTCGGACCGAAACCGATCTTTCCCGGAATCCGAGGTCACGCTCCATCGACCGATGCCGATCGACAAGCGCTGAGTGGGCATCCGTCCGACCGGTAAGATGAACCCGAACTAGACTGAGTTCCAACGATCTCGTGTCGAGTTCGGATCGAACGTGTTCCTTGATTTCCTCTGAAATTACGGAGGTTGCTTCTTGCGGGTCTTCTACCCCGGACACGTCGACCGAAACTTGGTCGTAGCGAACGGATGCCAGAAGGATCTGTTCAGCACGTACCTCTCCGTTTTTGGGTATCGTAATCGTCCACGGGCCGTGGGCCTGCTGTTCACCCGGATCGAGCGGTTGTGGCGATCCAGAGTACAAAGCCAGTGGACGCGAGTCGATCTGGATCCCCGGACTGTGAATATGACCGAGTAGCCAGGCATCTGCTGGGGTATCGCGGAGCTCGCTGGACAGAACCGGTGCGTATCGGCTTCCTCGTGAGTCGAGGTCGGCGTGAAGCACTCCGATCTGAGGCGCGTCATCGGTCTCCGGAAGATCGTACTCCTCGAGCGGAGACTCGTAGACGTGTTCGGCCGAAAACGACCAGCCATCGAAATGGGCTACCGGCTCGCCGTCCTGTTCGAGCGTCCAGCGTTCCCACTGACCCTCTCTCCCGAGGAATTGGAGCGTGTCGGAATCGAGGTTATCAACCATTTCAGGAAGGGCATCGAAGTCGTGATTCCCGGCAACCACGACGACTGGAATCCCTGCTTCGTCGAGTTGGGCAATTCCGTCTTCGAACGCTCCGTACGCCTCGAAATAGCGATTCTCCTGATCAACAATATCACCTGCAATCACGACCGTGTCAACATCCTGGTCGATTGCCTCTTGGACCGTCGACAGCCAGACAGCTTTCGGCGACAGCTCGGGACCATCCAGATCATCCGGGATCCGACTCGGGTGACGGCCGAGGTGAAGATCTCCCGTGTAAAGTAGTTCCAGAGCGTCCTCCATCATTGTGACTAACCAGTGAGCTAGAAGCACATATCACTGATAAATAAACTCTGTCAATTCGCATCAAAATGCCATAAAAAAGAGGTCCTAACCTATTCGACAACTGATTGTCTATCCAATATTTTGAAAGTCTATATTTTATCGAATATTTCCGTGTGTGGTGGTGGTTTGCACCCTAATGACGAAGTCACCGAAGATACTGATTCTCAACGAGGTTCTGAGGGATTCCTTGATCGTATTCGTTCCTTGCTGGACTGAAAACACGCTTTATGAATTACCCGGAAGCCAGTTCACGAGCACGTTCAAGTCGGTCAACGAGTTCGTCTTTCGGCGTCCCTCCTAATTCATTCATCGTTTCCACATACCGCTCTAATATGTCGACCTCATCACCAAAGTGGTCGTCCTTCCGATAGACGATTGCCAAGTGCTTGTAGTACCACGGTGCCACAATAGCGTGGCTGTCGAGTGCGTATTCCCGCTGTGCTTGGTTCTCAGTAAAATCGATACACCACAAGAGCAACTCCTCGGCTTCCTCGTGGCGACGTTCGCGTTTCAGCTGTTTTATATCCTCAACAGCACCAGTGTAGTGATCGTACGGGTACTCGTCTGCTCGTTCAAAGTCCGGATGATGGTTCTCACGTGCTCGCTCACTCTTTTGATCTCCAACTCTACGAGCAGAATCCTTCTCATTTCCAAATATCTTCTTGATTAGTGTTCTGAACATGGGATTCTTATGAGATTGAGGCAGGCGGTCGCTGTTCTTCGACAGGGGTCACTTCGCTACCCGTCTCTGGGAGATGTTCGTTGAGGTCATCCTCCTCCTGATCACCGAGCAGATGCTCGATGACGTCTGCAGCTGCAGGAGAGTACAGCGGGCGGTTGTCGTTTCCGCAGCGGTCGTCCATCGTACAGGCGGGACACCCTTCGTCACGGCCACACGAACAATCCACGATGAGGTCGTGGGCACGCCGGGCGACGTCTTCGAAGTGTTCGTAAATCGAGCGTGAGAACCCGAGACCACCCTCGATACCGTCGTAGATGAACCATCCACTCTTGTCGGGATTGCCAGGAAGCCGATTCGTTGCGAGGCCACCGATGTCACCGCCATCGACTTTCAGCTCAAGTGGCGATACGGCGATCATCGCGTGTTCGACGGCGTGAATCCCACCGAGGTACCCGTGAAGCCGCGGTGGGAGGTTGATACATTCTGGATTGTGGTACTCCGAGTGCTTGTTGAGCATCGCCCGTTCGATGTCGTTGGGAGTCTCGGCCCAACACAGCTGGGTTCGCATTTCTAACGGGGGCACACCAGTTTCATTGCCCAACTCAAGCACGTCCCCGCTTCCGATTTCTCGCTTGAGGTACGTGCTATAGTGGATAGATACCGTTCCATACCCCCAGTTGAGGGTGAACGGCCCGACCTCGCGTGAGTCCTCGACGACCGTGTCGTAAATGTTGACTTGGCCTTGGGACTGAGTGTAATAGCTCACATTCGCTTTCTCGAGCGAGATGTACGGCTGTGGGATGTCCTCTCGGAGTTCGACGACCTGATACTGCTCGCCCTGGTGGAGAACAGTTGCTCCTTCGTGGTAGTCTCTGTAGGCCCGGTCACGGCCGATCGGTTGGTGATCAATCGATCCATCGCCAGCTAGTCGAACGTCGAAGGTGTTTCCGCCGGAGGAGTATAGGCTGATCGCATCCTGTGGGCGGTCGCGATGGGCGTACATCACGCCGCTATCGAGGGATCCTTCGAGGTCGCCCTTACGTCGGCCGTACTCCACGGCACGTTCCAGTCGTTCCTCGCCTCCGAAATCCTCTGCATCATCGCGTGTGAGGGGGAGTTCCTGCGCGGCGCAGTTGAGTTGCTGGAGGTACACGGGATTGTTGTCGAGGTCGACTACGGCGCTCTCGTGATCTTCTTCGAGGACATACTCCGGGTGCCGGAGAATGTACTGGTCGAGCGTGGAGTGGCTCGGGACGAACACAGAGAGCGCATCTCGCGTTCCTCTGCCCGATCGACCGATTCGTTGCCAGAACGACTGGCGCGACCCCGGATAGCCCATGAGGACGGTCCCATCGACGCCGCCGATATTGATACCGACTTCCAGGGCACTCGTCGTCGAGACGCCGTCAAGTTGTCCTTCTTTGAGTTGGTACTCCGTCCCTCGACGGGACTGTTTGCCGTGTCCGGCATGGTAGGATGCGAGGTCCGGTCTTCCCTGATATCGGTTCTTTGGGTCGCTGATGAACCGCTTCGCACGGTTGACAGACAACTCGGTGAGCTTCCGCGAGTCACAGAACAGGAGCGACTGGACGTTCTTCTGGCACATATGCGCCCACACTTCCGGGGCTTCGACCGTCGCAGGACGCTTCGAAAGCGCCGGAGAGTCGATGTCGTCAGTGAAACCGTCGTCACCACTCATCGGGGGGTCCCAGAACACGAGGTGACGGATGCCTCGCGGTGATCCGTCTTCGTCGACGACTGCCGCGGGCTCACCAGTGAGTGCGAGAGCGTGTTCTGTGGGATTGCCAATCGTCGCCGTCGTGAGAACGTACTGCGGATCGCCGCCGTAGTAATCGATGATCCGCTGGGCGCGTCGGAGGATCCAGGCGACGTGCATCCCGCCGAGGCCAGTCCACATGTGGGCTTCGTCGATAACCACTAGCGAGCAGTTCGAATGGAAGTCTGCCCACAGGTGGTGACTCTCCAGATACTGATTCAGACCGACGAAGTTCGTGATTACGACGTTGCACTCATCGCGGATGCGAGACTTTTCCTCGCTCTTCGTGTCACCATCGTAGACGCCGACACTGATATCCAGTCCAAGCGTGTTACGAAGGAACTCGTTGAGTTCTTGCTCTTGGTCGCGACTGAGCGCCTTTGTCGGATAGACAATAAGCGACCGCGTCTCCGGATCCTCAAGGTATTGACGAGCGATGTGAAGACCGTAGACCAGCGTCTTCCCCGAGGATGTACTAGTCGCCACACACACGTTGTCACCGCGGTCGAGCACCTGGAGAGCCTCTGCTTGGTGGCTCCACGGGTTGAATTCGAGGTTTTGAGCGATCTTGGGCGGAAGCACGTCCCCTGCTGGAACAGTCTGTTCCTCACGAGCGGGAATCTCGAAGTTTTCGTGAACCTGCCCGAAGTAGCGGTTATTCGGGTAGGTACTCTCGAGATCCTCGCCGGTGAGTTGGAGGATGTCCGTCTCGATATCGATATCACCGTTGTTGCTGTTGTCCTTCGGATTGGTCGTAAGGTCTGTCTGGCTGTGGTCGGTATCGTGGTCGTCGTGCATTGTTAGAAGTCCATGAGTCCGGTCTGCGTGGTGTTTTCATCAGCAGGAACGCTGGCACGCTTGTGGCCGGGCGTCGCCTCAGCAATCGATTCGTAGACTGCAGCCAGCTCACGGACGTCTGCCTCACAGTATGCCCGAGCGGCCTCCCAGTCTAGGTCTCGAGCGCGCTCTGGAGACACGAGAAGCCGTTGGATGGTCTTCGCCAGTGATTTCCCATCCACGGCGGCAGCAGCCGAGTCGCGCCCATGCCCGAGAGCCTCAGCGACATCTTCAACCCGGTTCGTCCGACCGGGGAGGATGGCGTTGTCTTTTCGCACAGCCCAATCGAACAGGTCGTACTCGAATACGGAGTTCGACCAGTAGTCTGCGTACTCCGGTGCGTGTCCTCGGATGAATCGGCTGAGGTGTTTGAAGTCGAAGTTGTGGCCGTTCCACGCGATGAGGGACGTGCGATCGTACTTGCTGGCTAGCCACGCAACAAACTCTCGGGTGGCTTTGCCTGGGTTTTCTCGCGACGGTTCTGTATCGATGAAGTCGACGTACTCGTCTGTTTCAGGGTCATAGACGCCGATGAGCCAGATGATACTCGGATTAAGGCCGTCGGTCTCGATATCGATGAACAGCGGACTATACTCTGCTGCCGGGACAGTTTCGTCCGTGAGACGGATGACGCATCCCTCGGATAATGCGTGGGCGCTCTGGCGGATGCTCTGAGCTTTCGACTCACCGATACCTTGCACCTCACGAAGCTCTTGTTCCGTCGCGGCTGCGACGTCGTCACGCGTCTCGTACCCATTTCGAGCGAGCTTTGGGGCGGTTCCCTTGCCCACACCCGAAAGAGATTGCAGACCGAATTTATCCGCCGGTGTCGTGGACACAGCGATGCGGCCACCCGAATCAAGCGAAATGCAGGCGAGTTCGGGTGCCCCTTGCCGGCGGGTTGGAGCAAGTCCGCGGATGGGGAGGCGAACGCTCTCGTCGTCGACGTCGGCCTTCCATACGAAATCGTAACTGGCCTCCATGGCCCCGGTGAGGAACGTTACTTCTCGGTCGGTTCGATTCTGGAAGCGAGCGAGGTGGTCGAGACCATCGAGTGAGACATCTAATGTGACCGAGTCGGCGCTTGTCTGAATCTCATCACAGATGACGTAGTTGACATCCTCTGGAATCTCTCGCCCGCTGGCGGTGGAGGCCCCACCTATGAAGTCGAGCGAGCTGACAATAGACACGGTGACCCCGTCAACAGTCTCGGTGTGAACCGCGCTACTTCGAGTGTATACTACTGAACAAGAAGCAGTACGCTCGACTGTGCTCACGATTCGCATGTCCAGTTTTTCTTCAATAATATAGATGAGATCTGCTTCGAAGTAGTCGACCAGATCAGTGATGGTAGTCGTCGACGCTTCAGCCAGCGCATCACATCGGAGAGTAAGTAGACGTACACCAAGATCAACAGACATGTATTATTGGCGAATATTTTCTGATATCGGTTGATTATTGACCGAGTTTTTCTCATCCAAAATACTAATCATAGATACACTATTGAATGCAGGTATCTTATACTTTTTAATCAGAATTTTTTCATCATCTATTTAGATTCAGGTGTTTTGAAACAGATATTAAATTGGCAACAATCCAATACCGATGTAAACACGCTCGTAGGTAGTGTGGACTGCACTTCATTGGAATACTGTCTCAGAATCACATTTCAAAATTACACTTAAATTGATATTATTTTGGATTAAATAAAGTGCTAACTGACTACAATCCACCGTTTTAACCGCTGAAAATGGCGTTCAGTAGATGGACGGTGGCTACAGCAAGATATTTGCACTTCGGCCTACAATTTCGTCTTAACGATGAGCATCTGGCGAACGAGGCGGCGGCACGAAGAAAACCGCCGCTTCAATGAGCAGGCTGACGCCGCGCTCTTAGCCATTGGCGTGCTTAGAAACCGTGACGACGGACTCGAAATGTCCTACCAAGACGACACGCTCCGGTCTCAACTGAGTGAGGGTAAGAAACTCCTTTCGAAGCTACGTCGAGGGCTGACATCGCCGGAAGAAGTAGACGATTACACATACGCATTATCACAGCAACTCTGCGACAACTGGCGACAGGTTTCGAACGAAGCTGTGACAAGGTTAGAGGAAGATATTGAATCACTGGAGCAGGCTGAAGAGAATCTTGATGCAGTACAGGGTATTCAACGCGCGGAGACAACTCTCACTGACATCGAAGAACTCGCCGGAAAAGTATCTAAATCTGAGGCAGAGCGACTAAGGAGTAAGCTTGTCGGTTAAGCTCACATATCATCGTCGTGAAAGAATTGAGGGACAAGTTAGTCATCTTGAGAAATATCTTTCAGAACAGAACCTAACTGATGAATATCCGTTTGTCAACTTGGTTGAAAGTGTAAGAAGCGAACTGCAGACAGTGAAGGATCGTGAGGATCTATTGCAGGAAACCGCTAAACAGAACCCCTCAACGGAGCAGTTACGGAGAGTTTATGCCCCTCACCTTAGCAGATTGACAAACACGCGCTCACGGGTAGAAGATCTCCAACAGGCAATACTATATCATACACTATCTATCGAGCAGTCGAATCGGTATCCCACTCTGCTTGAATATGCAGCAAATGTTTGTGACGAGGTTGACAAACGGCTTAAAATCGACGCGACGTACCTACCAGTAGTCTGGGACGCGTTTGCATCCTATGGTGTGATTCATCAAGATTACTATGCAATTCATCTTCCTCGTCAAAATGATGTTTTTTCTGACTCTCCACTACTGGCCCACGAACTGGGTCACGCCGTCGTTGATCACTTATCGACGGAAGCACTACGAGGGTTTAGAAAAGAACTTGAGGGGTTTGTTTCGGAGTTCAGAGAGCGCCAGCGGCCACTTGTACGGGCCACTTGGCAGGAGTGGTTTCCAGAACTACTCTGTGATGCCTGCGGGGCCCTTATTTTTGGTCCAGCCTACCTGTCTGCAGTTGTTAGTAATCTTCAGTCAAAGCAGCCGTACTTTCTCCCTCAGTACTCTGACGAAATTGGGCATCCACCGGACGCGCTACGCTACAGATACGTCACCGCGATTTTGGAGAATCGTCTCAATTCGAACGTACTAGACAATCTTGGCGAAGCTGTAAATAGCTATGAAGCTCATCTATCCATTCTTGAGCGTGACAAAAGTTCGGAGTATGATAGTTGGATCGAACAGAACCTGCTGAACGCGATCGAGGAAATAGCCGAGAGACAGATCGACGTAGACCTTACACGGTTGATGGAGGAAACGTTCGGAAAGACCTCGGTGTCGGAGACCCGTCATCTAAGAGTTGAGGCAAATAGGCTACATCTGGGGCTCAGAACGGAGGGTGATTAAGCTGTGTTCCAGTTGATAAAATGTCATGCATCTCTGCTGGGAGGTAAGTCGTCAAGGGTTGCTTCATTTTCATCATCGGCGATCCCCAATTAAGAAACGAGAGAGACAGGATATCTGTCCCAATTAAATTGATATCTGTTTCTCCTTCTCCATCCGCAATTGTACAGTACAACGGATCAGGGGTAGCCTGATGAATATGCGGAGAACCGAACGTTACAACAGTTACGCTCTTGTCATCGAGTGGCATAACTGATCCAGTCTGTACCATAGATCCAGAATCGTCAGTGTAGAGGCGATGGGATGAACCGTCTGATATCTCTATTGCTTGCCATGTGAGTTCCTCGTTGAGATCACCACTGGACTGTAGTTCCGCGATGCCCTCTCGTATCCCTTCCAACTCTCCATCTCCGAACTGACCGTTACGATGAATGGTGAGTGATCCCACGTAACCGAGCTGATTCCGGTCAATTGCAGCGGAAATCTGTTGCCGGACGATTCGAGCAGCAACGTCTTTTCCAGTAACTGTGCTCGATCCTGTCGCCAAATTAGTCTGTGTCTGACCGATAAGATCACCGTCTTCACCGGACACTAGAACTGCTGTAGCGTTATTCACCTCGTCCCCAGTAACACTCATTCCCAAAAATAAGTCTGCGTTCAGTGGTTGGTCGAGCAGGAAGGGGCGAACACCCATCTTCGTCGCAAGTCCGCATGCGATGTTATACATTGAGTCATCGAATCCAGAGGACCGAAGTGAAGACTCGTAGGTGCCAACAGTGATTCCCTGTGTCGGGTTCCCTTCAAGTTCAGCGACGATATCGAGATAACGGTCAGAGCCATCCTCCTGAAGGACGAGGATTCCATCTGAGTCTTCGGCGTGACGTTCTCTCCACTCTCGGAGTTTCTGATAGTCAGAGTGAGAAACAATTCCTGGTTGATCGCGAACTGTGATCCCGACGAAATTCTCAAGGTATTTCGACAAATTTGCAAATAGTTCTGCAGCCATATCGCTCCGCCCGTCAGGATGAACAACATCGATTTGTGCAGCACCTCTTTGTCGAACTGCAGGTCCATATTCTTCCAAGAAATCCCGGACAAGATATCGCCAGTTTTGTCTATTAACTGTCTGATCCGTATTAAGTGGGTTCTGTTGGCCGAGATTCAGTACTTCTGTTCCTCCAAACTTGAGCGATGGATAATCGTGGACGGATCCCCCTCGCCGAGGTTCGTCTGAGACATTGCATTGCTCATCGAACACCTGAACGTAATCAATTCGCTTAGCGAATCGTTCAGTATCGCGCCATCGTTCGTCTGCTGATCGTGCCGCATATCCTGTCATCTTCGGTTCTATTCCATTGGGAAGTGGATGGAGCAACGATGGGGCGGTGTCAACGGGATCATCACTCCAAGGGAACCGAACTCTTGCCAATGGCTCATCAGGGTCTATGGCATCAAAGGCTTCCTGTGAGTACTTGTCATCTGATTTTATGTAATCAATAACCGACATTTCCTTCCCGCCAAAGTTCATCGTTTTATCGGAGACAGTCAGGTCTTCAGCCAGAGAGACGAGTTCCACAGAAGGGCGTGAGTCTGACATCAGGGTGCAATAACGGTCAAAAAATCGCGTCTTGACGACGTCTCTCCCCAATTCCGAGAGATATTCGTTGATAGATTTACTGGAAATGAATTTAACAGTCGAATCGACAGTGAGGTAATAGCCGTCGTTGTAATCAATTGTTGCTTTGTACCCATGGTATGCATCGTACATACCGACGGTGTTCGATGGGTCCCACTCATAGAACGCTTGGCTGTTCCCACGCTCCCAGAAGTCCAGATGGTTCGTCACGAACCATTCCAACGAATTCCGCAGTGCTTGCTTTACTGCGGATTGATATCTTCCGTTCTCGCCCCCTACAGTTGTCTCGCTGGTGCGAACAAGCCTTGTTCCATCCGGCCCTTGAAGTTCATCTTGGCTATCTGTGGCTGCTATCGATAAAATCGCCCAGTCACCACTGTTTTTGATTCTGTGGGCACTTCCTCGGCAAGTCCGCTCTATGGACTCCTCATATGAATCAAGCGCCCGCCAAGGATCACTCTCAGAAGGTTGAGGATCAATTTTATATATTTCCGCAGGTAGTGTCGGGACCTCGATTTCGAAAGAATTTGCGAAGATACTCATTAAGCGATATTCATTTCACCAAATTATAAAACTACCGACACAACCTGCTTAGCGGTAAACTAAGATTCTGCAGTCCTATAAGTAATTGTGGGTAATAGCAGAGCAGTTATCTGAATTAAAGGTGCAATTAGATTTTTGTAATAGTTATATGTCAAACTGAAAGTGGACCGTCTGTAAACTTCTCTATTCCTCTTATTAAGATTTTTCTAGGGATAAACACTTATCAGATACTATTACTTTATTTTAATTGTGTCTTTCCCCAAAGCCAAAACTCCCGAAAGGCTGTACAATGAGGTCGAAAGCTATGACCTCATTATTACACCCGACGGGCCACTGGCAAGTGCACTCAATCGTCAGCTAGACCAACCGCATCTTGGCCCATTCGCAATCCCACCGCGCCGGCTCGCTGCCGGCCGCCGTGAGAAATCTGAAGATCGACTCGCGTTTCTTGATATAATTGAGCATGATGATATTTCGTGGAAGCAGATTGCCTACGCCATCGGAAATATTCTTCAGTGTTGGGAACACCAAGGCTCCCATAACGCCATCCTTGAATACGATGCGTATGTCGACGACGCAACCGAGCGTGCTGTCAAGCGCATTGCTGACATTGACACAGCATCGATGGAACTCACTATCGGTAACATCGACCCAAATCAGGACGTAGTCATCGTCGGCTTTGACATGCTCACACAGTTGGAGCGCTCATTTCTCCCCGATGAGTACGACACGGTCGACCTGTTCACGGACGATCCCTTCGAGCTGCCGGAGTTCCGTATTTTAGACTCAACCACGGCTATCGTCGACGCCGTCATAAACTCGGTCTCAGTGAAGAATGCAGAGAACGTTGCCATTGTATTGGATCAGAATAGCGAGTACTCACCGCTTGTTGAGTCGGCGCTAGAAGCCGCTGGCATTCCGTTCTTTGGAGGCCCAGGATTCAGTGACCTCGCGGAGCACCGAGCGTTTCTGCAGCTACTTCGGACGGCATTTCGTGGGACTGAGACTCTCATTGAGGAGATACGTCCGTTGCTTGCGACGCTCAATATCGACCTCGACATTGCACACGAGGAAAAACGGTTGTATCAGACAGAGGCCCCCGAACTTGTCTGGTTGACTGACTTCTGTCGTAAGGCTGAGACATACACGTTCGGTGAGGCGCTAACTGCCTTCAAGAAACGAGCGAATTGCGAACTTGAGACATTCCGTGACGAACTCGACACACTCAGCATCGCAAACGAACCCGTCACTGAACACGGAGTCGACCAGCTATCTTTCTACCTTCAATCGTACGAGGTACCGGTTAATCGTGAGAACGAGGGTGTACTCCTTGCAGACGCAAAGTCGGCGGCGTTTGTCGGACGAGATGTCGTCTTCTTCCTCGGCCTTGATGAGGACTGGACTCACTCGCCACCACGGCGACCATGGGTCGATCAGCAAGCACAGTATACGCGCAATATTCAGGGATTTCAGCTCCTCCTCCAGAGTGGCAGCAAGCAGCACTATCTTGTCCAAAACTCCACGGGTGGGTCCCCAGTGACTCCATGTCTCTACTTTGAGGAGCTACTCGAACAAGAGTACGATCGATTTAGTGACCTCCCCTCGACGACCCACTCACAACGGAGCGATCTCGAAACACCAACCGCCTTCGAGAAGACGTCTGCGAGTGTGTCAACAGAGTCCGTTGAGACGATCAGCCAGTCGAGCTTGAGTACTTATGTCAACTCACCTCGTGATTACTATTTCAGTCGGTTGGTTGAGAGTCCGGACAAAGATTACTTCACAGAGGGTAATTTGTTCCACGACTTCGCAGAATTCTACGTCAACCATCCAGAGTTTGTCGACAGTACTGTGATCGAGGAAACCGTTGAGTTCATGCTTGAAGAGGCGCGGCCACTCATGCGCTCGGTAGACGAGGAAACTCGCCGGACGGAGTACCGAATCGGTCTCAAAACGATCATCTTTCATCTTGGTGCAAACCCGCCAACTGACGATAGTTTTCTTACACCCTCAACGGGACGAGGCACTAATATCATCGCTGATTACTTCGACCGAACGGTCGATTCGCCCGTCACTGAACGTCGGTTCGACGCCGAAGATCTCGGGATAAACGGTGTGATCGACTTGGTTCAGTCGCGAATCCAGCTGACCGATTTCAAGAGTGGTTCGAAGAAAAGCGCACGTGATGTGGTGAAACACTCTTCGGTCGACGATCCGACAGATGAGCCGAACTTTCAGGCACTGTTATACCTGACCTACTGGCGCTCAAAGTTCCCGGACGAGCGGCTGAAGTTCACATTCTTCCACTTCCTTGAGACAGTAGACGATGCTATTGTGGGTGAAGTCGATATCGAGGATACGCTGACAACTGTGACGTACTATCCCACGTCACCAGAAGAGTATGTAAACAGAGAAGAATTTTTTGAGTATCTATTGGAGGATGGAGCGAACAAATGTCAAAAGATACTTTCAAAAATAGATTATGAGGCGTACGATGACCTCTTTGAGGTGGAAAAGCCACCGAAGACAACCGATAGCAACGAACTCATCGAATCGGCGTTTGGCCAGCAGATGATTGACCAGTTGGAAGACATTATTGGTGAGTACAAGTACGTGACTACGGGGAGCAAACAGGCTATGCGGGAGATGACCCGTGTCTGGGAGCGTAACTATTTCGAGAGCGATCTCGATGCATTCGAGACATTCATCCAGGACCGTCTTACCGAACTCGACCGTCGACTGGCTGGCGACGAGCGCTTCCCTGTGGAGGGCCTCGCTGGCGAGCCGAACTACAGGTACGTCGACAACCGCGACCTGTTGTTGGAGGGTGAGCGATGAGCGACTTCGATCCCAATGAGAAACAAGGTCGACTCATTGAGAGTACAGACGGACTACATCTCGTCGACGCTGGCGCCGGAACCGGAAAGACATTCACCGTCACTCGTCGGTACGCGACGATTGTCGAGCAGAGTGATGTTGACCCTGCGGATATTCTCTTAGTGACGTTCACAAACAACGCGGCTGCCGAAATGAAGGAGCGGATCGTGAGCCAAAGTGAGTATGGCATGCGGGAGTTGACAGACGCACCCATCCAGACGTTCCACTCGCTGGCAAACGATCTGCTGGAGGAACACGGCCATGCCGTCCCGACGTACCTCGGTATCGATGACCGGATTACAGGGTCAACTCAGATCCTTGAGGATGAGCTAGTTGAGGAGGCACTGTTCGACGAGTTCATCGGGCAGTTTATGGACACTAATCCGGAGTATAACTCGTTTTTCACCGCCATCTCAGATACCACAGAACTGCTTGATTTGATCAAGGAACTTGCCGCGAAGGGCGTGTTCCCCACGGCCAAGGGCTGGTATCGCGACGGCGAGTCGCATCTTGACGGCGATTTCGAGGCGTTCGAGGACCTGTTTGAGGAGATTAACGAACCACGGAACGGTGGGAGCAAACAATCACGCCTTCGTGCGAAGCTCAATAAGTACGGTGAGAACAAGGCTTACCTCCCGGAGGCTCCCGAACGGTGGGAAATTCGTGACGGCGGTAAGCAGGTACCAGACACGGTTGCCCGTCGCGTGTTTGAGGAAGACCGAGAGGAACTCAAGACGTTCATTCACGACATGTATCACGCCTACCTCTCGTTTGCGCTCCGGCGCAATTATCTGAACTTCAGCTTCCTCCAGCTGTTCGCGTTTGTTCTATTGTGCGAAGACCACGAACTCCGGGAGGAGCTGGGCTACGAATATGTGATGGTCGACGAGTTTCAGGACTCCAGTGAGATCCAGTTCAAGCTGACGCTACTGCTGGCGGGGACGAACAATATCTGTGTGGTCGGCGACTGGAAACAGAGTATCTACAGTTTCCAATATGCTGATGTCGACAACATCCGGGAGTTCGAGACGCGACTTGAGCGGTTCACTACGGAGTTGAACAACGACTACGACCGGATCCAGTATCCCACAACACCGGTCACGAAACTTGAATTGGATACCAACTACCGCTCGACGCAGTCGGTGTTGGACTTCACCGAGCATGCGCTCACGACACCAGCGACAAGCTCTGAATCAGTCGATGTCGACGCCGTTCGAGAGAAAATCACGTCGCTCACTGCAGATGCTGACTACGACAACAGCATCATCGAGGCGATACGCAGCGACAAAGAACACGAAGCAATTCTCACGAAAATCGATGAGATCACTGGGAACGAGTCCTATGCGGTTGAGAAAGATGGCGAACTTCGTGCACCTACGTACAGTGATATAGCTGTGGTAACGCGGACTCGAGATTTCGGGCGTGATCTGTTGGATGTGGCTGAGGAATGTGGCCTTCCGATGGCGTACGAGGGTGGTATCGAGGTGTTCCGCACTGACGCTGCCAAGCTCCTCTTAGCATGGTTCCGGATCCTTGAACGGGACGCCGACCGCGGCTGGGCACTCGTCCTGGAGGAAGCAGGCTATACAATCGACGAGTCAAAGGCAGTCCTAAAAAACGAGGCGTATCCGGAGATGATGATCGGGTTCCGGGAGGAGCTACGTAAACTGGAGACGTTCGGTGGCGTTGCCCGTCGCGTATTTGAGCGATATGGTTGTGAGGGTCCGACGGCCGATGTTGTGCTCCATACTGTCCAGTCAGTGTACGAGGCTACGACGCTCACCCGGGGCGATCTGATCCGGTTCATTGAGGATGCAATCGAGTCCGGCAGCACACACGAGGTCCAAGCTGGCGCTGGCACCAACTCAGTGACCGTCCAGACCATCCACGCGACGAAGGGTCTCGAATATCCCATCGTGATCCTCGCGAATATGAATACCAATAAGTTCCCTTCCTCAGGAGGAAGTGGGACTGATATCTCCTACGACGATCCCATCGGCCTCCGTCGACGTAAACTGTACTCGGAAGTGGCTCATGGAGTTCCGTACGTCTACGATAATTGGAAGCTAGACGTCCTCCGACGATGTCTCCCACGCGAGTATGATGAGGAACGAAGATTGCTTTATGTCGCCATCACACGCGCTGAGAACCATGTTGTGTTTACCGCTGGTGAGAATCCCAATACGTTTCTCGAGGAGCTTCCTGTCGACGTCGAGGCTGTCAACCCCGACCTTTCATCGTTCACGCCCGAGCCCGTAGATGAGTCTCCCTTCGAGGTAGAAATCTCGGCGAGTGAGGGGTCTCCACGGTTCTCACCACACACGTTCATTGACGATGCTGTCTTTGACGACGGTACTGGTGGCCGCGGGATGGAGTTTGGCTCACAGGTCCACGACTTCGCTGAGGCATACGTACTCGGCGAGGATGTGACATCCTCCTCGCCGTAAACGGCGAGGCTTCCCACGCAGGGGGAATACCAGTCAGTCGTCGCTGGTAGAGGGTTTCGACTCTTCGTAGGCCGTGAGCGTCATCTGCGCTGGTACGCTCTTCTCACGGTGAGTCGTGGCGGTGTCACAACCGCTCCCATCCCGAGGCGAGTCATCGCGTCCGGCCTTGTCAAGCGGGACGCTCTCTCCCCACGGGTCAACCCGTCGTGCGATATTCGCGGAAGCGTTGATGTCGGCCTGAAACGTCGAAACGTGGCAGTCATCGTTCGGACACCGGAACTCGGCCTGCGAGTCCCGCCGACCGATGCGGTGGCACGAGTGGCACGTCTGCGAGGTGTACGCCGGATTCACGTACTCGACCGGAATACCTGCTTCCGTCGCCTTGTCCTCGATGCGCCCTTGGAGTCGGGCGAACGCCCACGAGTGAAGCCGACGGTTCATGTACTTCCCGTAGTCGAGACGCTCACGGATGTACGTCAAGTCCTCCATCACCAACACCGGATTTTCAAACTGCTTGGCGTACTCGACGGCTTCCCGAGACGCTTTCTCCACGATGTCGGTGAGGGCGTTCTGGTAGTGGTCGAACCGTTCGTCGGTACGCCACTCCGAAGCGTCACGCTCTTGCAGTCGTTTCAGGGTCGTGTGCATCTCTTTTCGGAGATGCTTCGCTCTGCTTCCGCTACACACGAACGGGTCAGTCGGAGAACCGTCCTTGAGGGCACAGCCCGTGATGAGGGCGGTTTCTCCGATGTCTAAGCCGATGTGCGTGGCGTCACCGTCCGCCGCTGGTTCTTCAACCGGGTACTCGACGGTGACGTGTAGTACCCAATTCTTCCGATGCTGTTGAAGCCGTATCTCGCCCGCTTTCGCGTCCTCGGATACGAGGTCGTGCCAGAGGTCTTCCTGTTCGGGATTGATGCGGAGCGGCATCCAGAAATTCGTTCCCCGACCGGGACGAGGAACCCACCACGTAAACTCGTAGTCGCGTTCTTCCGAGTGGTCGAACTTCGCGGCTTGGTTCGTGAGTCGTATCGGGTGTTCGTCGTCCAAATCCTGCGCGTTGTACGTCTTGCGGAGTTTCGGGACGTAGTTGCAGAGCGCGGCTTTGGCCTGATACGGCAAGTCGTAGGGCGTCACGATGTCGCTCACCGAGGACATGGTACTCGCCCCGGCGTCGAACGCTTCTTGCAGACCGTCACGGTAGGTTTCGAGCAGGTCGTTGAGTTTCGACTGCTTGTGCGCGGTGGGGGGTGCGAACGTCGCCTGCAACGTCTTCGTGACGGTCGTGGACACGCTACTGCTCCTCCACGTACTCCATCAGCACGTCGATGCTCACTTGGCCAGTGGTGGTGAGGAAGTATCCCGGTTGCCAGAACGCTTTGTCGAGCGCCTGCCGAACCTCGGGGTTCTCGTCACGGATTTTGCGAGATGTGACGCCCTTGAGTGAGTTGATGAACTTGGTGAGGTCGGTCGTTGGCTTCGCCGTGAAGAGGATGTGAACGTGGTCGCTTCCGCCGTTGACGTTCTGGATGTTTACGCCGAAGTCCTCGGAGATGTCGCTGGCAATCTCACCGACCCGTTCTGCGATTTCGTCGGTGAGTAGGTCTGCGCGGTACTTCGTGACGGTCACGAAGTGATATTGGAGCGCGTAGACCGTGTGCGACCCAGTTTCGAGGTTGTACTTCATTTGGTCGTACTGATTTCTACACACCCAATTCTAATAAAGGTTTGCCGTCGTGGGGTATTCAGACTGCAACCGACGGTGGAACGTGAGGGAGTTGTCGGCTTCACGCCCGCCGTAAACGGCGGGATTCTCGCCTTGAAAAAAGATAGAGCCCGACAGCGAGGATGAAGCCAACGTCAAGGTACTGTTAGACTCGATGGAGGGACAGACCATAGCCGAGGAACAGGCGTTCCTTCCAGTCGATGTCGACGGCGAGCGTGTGACGATCTCTGGGATCATCGATCTCCTCCATATCACTCCTGACCGCATCGAAATTGTCGACCACAAGACTGACTTAGATCAACACGCAGAATCCGAATATCGTAAGCAATTGAGTGTCTACTATCACATTGTGTCTGAACTGTATCCAGACCGAACCGTGACAGCTGAGATCTTTTACACTTTTGACGGCAAGCGTGTAAAGATTGAGCCGCTCGATAAGGGAGAAATCCAGGATCTGGTTCGGCAATATAGATAATATCGTGTTAGGATAAATTACCTGAATTTTGGATAACTAATCACAAGTCAAGTACTCCATTTCCTAATCCTTAGAGATCCCCTAATCTGGACGGTGTCGTGGCCACGAGTTCATAGATAAGATTTTAGACAAGATCGATAGTACAAAATCAACGAATGTAACAAAATAATGAATTAACAACGCTTGCCCCTGTCAACGGAACCTACATACCACGCCAATACTTAGCAAGTGGTAGCTACTCTGCTCGTATATATAATGGGACGAAATATTGACGATCTTGTCGACGATCGGGCACGTGGGATACAATCGATAGGAGAAGAATACCACGATGCGTTCCTTCTCAAACGCCCTAAAACGGAGTGGTCGACCTATATTGATGACACGGCTAAAGATATCTCTTCAGGGATTCAAATTAGTGACCTTACTCTTTCTAAAGATGACTTCGGACGGGAATTAGGAACCTATTATCGGCGAGGATTGAAGAAAACGGCTGGTCGGTATGCCGACCTGCCCAAAGTCCTGGAAGAACAAGTCGACGACGAGAAGCTGGGTTTGCTTGCGTTCCAACTCAACGAATTAAGTCACGAAATCACGACGACTGATTTTGGTATCGACGATGTAGAAAAGGCAACTGAGGCACTCATTGAAAAACTCCTTACCCGACATGTTGGTGACGATCTGAGCGTCTCGTTCAATCTCTCCGGTACCACAGTATCTGATATAACAACGCAGCTATTCGGCAATGAGACTATAGCCTCGAATGTTGATCTGTTGTTGACTAAATTTGAGGACCGTGCCTCACGAGGACTCCTGTCGCTGTTAGACGAACCACAGATGATGACCCCACTGTGGGACCACCAGCGTGATGCACTCCAAAAGTGGTGGAAAAAGGACCGACGTGGCTACGTCGATATGGCAACAGCCACAGGCAAGACCGTTCTCGGTCTTGGTGCTATCGCGCTCCAGTATGGGGAGTTACATCCGGCCGATCAAGCAATCGGTGGTTTGGTATCTGAATCAGAGTCAAATGGAAGCGATGACATTCTTATCGTCGCCCACAGCGACCTCATCCTCGAACAGTGGCGTCGTGCATTCGAAAAACACTTGAATATCCCACAGGAGCGAACGAAGGGCAGTGACGACATCACACTCCAATGGGGGACGATTCATTTCCGGACTCCGCAATCGCTGGTGAACGACCACCAGATAGCATACGATCTAGTCTTACTTGACGAGGCTCATCATTACGCTACTGGCACTGAATGGGGATCGCTCCTCGACGAGTTCGACGGGGATGTACTGGCGATGTCCGGCTCTGTCGACGATGCTGGAAGCGATAGTCAACGCATCAAAGAACGACTCTCGAACAGTATTGGGCCAGAAATCAAGCGATATACGATCTCCGAGGCGAGAACAGACGGTGTCATTCCATCCTTCGACTGGGAAGTACACTATGCGCCATACGATGTCGTTGGGGACGATCTACAGAAAGTCGCAACCCGGGCAGACCAGGCATTTCGTGACTTCCAAACCCGCCTCACGCAAGGAGAACTCACACTCAAAACCGATCGTCGACTCAGAACGTACGATGACCTACGGCGGTTTTCCCACACCAAGGAAGGCAACCAACTGAAGCAGCAAGACGAGGAGTTCCGAGAACTAGTTACGCGATTGTTCTCACGACGGACCAAGAAATGGAATCTTTCGCCAGTCTTGGATGCTGTCATCAACCTCGTCGTTCAACATCACACGACAGAGAAGGTGGTCGTCCTCGCAGATAGCAATGCGCAAGTCGAAGAACTAGAGTCTCGACTTAACGATGTTGTTGCCAATCCAGCATCGATCTATCTCGTCTCTGGATCACAAAGCCGTACAGAGCTGCGTGAGACCATCGATGAATTCGACGAGCCCGAAAGTTCTGGGATTCTTCTTGGAACTGGTGATTTGCTGGGAGAAGGTGTCGATATGCAACACGCGTCGGTGGCGATCAACATGGCTACTGGCGGTGTCAATCAGGCACTCGTCCAACGTATTGGCCGTGTGCTACGGAACCCTGCAGATACTCCGAAACATGCAATGTTCTACAACGTGGTTGGTATCGCACCGACCGATTCGGCAGCTGCTCACCGTGAGGATGGAAAGCAACTCCTAGAGCAAGCAGCGGGCTTCTGCTCGCTTGGCCGACGGTTCGAAACACTCCCCGGATTTGCGATGTCGACGTCGGTAGACGGTGGTGTTTTAGAGAATCTACTCGCAGAAGGGACACACTTTATTGACACACTTGATGCTGATGGTGAGTACGATTGGGATCAAGAGACCATCAAACAAGACGACTTAGAAGCATTGCTCGATGCAGTCCAGTCTACCGATGGGAATGCAGAGTCGATCCTCGGAGAGTGGGAAGAATACGCGTGGCAACAAAGTACAGACAAACTAGAGGCATATGAGGACTCTTCTAGTCCAGATAGTTCCACTAATAAGCTGCCGGACCAATCACAAACTGTGAATGACGGAGCGCCGGTGCCGAACTCACACGGAGAAATCCCGGCAACGAAACAAAAACGCATTGAGGATCTTCTAAATCAGCAGCCAACAGATCTCTCTGCGCTTCAGGTTCAGTGGACGTTTTCGTCCGAACGTGAGGTCGAGGAATATCTGCGGTCGGAACTCAATGCATACTATTTCCGTGATGGAGAGGGCCTCGTTTGGGCAAGCGATAAAGCCGAAACTCTAATCGAAACGATAAAGAAGTCGACCCAAGAACCCTCCTCGGACGACCTTCTCGACGAAATTCGACGGCTGAACAAAGAACTGGGTCAAGTGCCGACGAGAGCCGAGATGACGAACAGAGGGTCGTATACACTTGATCAATACGAGAATACTTTCGATACATGGACACAGGCGGTTCGAAAAGCAGGTCTCACTCCGCGTGGAACATCCAAGCAGAGCTACACACGTGAGGAAGTCCTTCACGTACTCCAAGAGATTGCCGCTGACCTTGGGAAAGTTCCCACTTCGACTGACATCAACGAGCACGGCCCCTTCAGTTCACCGACTATCTACAAACACTTCGACTCGATTTTCGAGGCTCGAAAAGCAGCAGGTGTCGATCAAGTAGACGAAACGACCGGAATTGTCGTCGAAGATGGTGTGCAGGCGAATGCGCTCGCGGAGTACTACGACCTATTCCGTACCTTTGCCTCGTTGCTCGAGGAGCTCATCGAGTCCGACCAAACCTCCTATCGTGTCGACGATGATGACCCGATGAACAGATGGTATACCGAAGTCCAAAACGTCGTCTTCGGGAGTGGACTCACGGATGAGGCTCCAAGCTACGGTCAACAGCAGGGCTCTCGAAACACCCACAAGATGGAAGAATACCGTCGGGCCTACGGTGACGGAAATCAAGTTACCGACTACCAGTGCGTACCAGCTGAACGCCTCGGCGATGTCGACGACTTCGAAGTGTTCATCCGAGAGCATATCACTGAGTCGGGAGAAGAGGTCTATCTTCCAATCGCCCCACAGACCGAGATGGCGCTTCCAATCGTCGTGGATTCTGAAGAGGAACTTGTGGCCGCCGTGAGGCTACTCGAAGAGTTCCCTGCAGAACCAGCACCTGCTACTGACGGACCAGATGAAGCGGGGTCAAATGAAGAAGACGAACCGCAGAACTCTGAGGAGAGTACTGGAGGTGCGGAGACGGCTAGAGACGACGGTGGCGAGGAACCAGATGAACCGGACAGGGGTTCTACATCCGATCCTGAATCAGATCAACCGATATTTTGGGACCGGAACGTCGACTTAATCACCGAATACGACGAGCAAGACTCAGACCAACGTGTTGGAGACTCGCCTTCGACAGGGAGCCCACTGGATAAGAAGATCGATGAATGGAAGTCCCAACTCCTTGATCTGACTCGTCGGAACAAGCTCATCTCGTTCAAGCCTACAAAGACGAAATCTCTCCCATTCGAGGAGACCGACCCAATAGCGATCGCCAGTCAACTCGCAAACGGCGAAGATCTCTATATTCGGAAACAACCGGACAAGGACGAAACGGACGAGGATTCGACTCAGAACCAAGACGAAGGGCCTGAGATAGAGCCAAAAGAGTTGTTATCCAGCCGGACGCCGGATGAATCCGACAACTCACTCCACAATATTAGACTCAATAACAAACAGTATCTCCGTGAGCGGGGTGTCGCGTCACTGTATCTGTCGTTGGGGATGCTTCGATGGTATAGCGTCGACTATAGTGATGAGGCAAACCGATCACCGTTGTTCCTTGCTGCCGTCGAACTTGTAGAGAAGACAAACCCAGACGGGGAACGACACGATTACGTCATCAAACCGAAAGTCGATGGACTCCGCATAAATCCCGCCTTACGCAAAAAGCTCGCAGCCGAACGTGGTATTAGTCTCCCAGCTGACGACGCACTGTCACTCGACGAGATAGACGCTGCCTTCGCATCTGTTTACGAGAGCCTCCGTGGATTCGACCGATGGACGATCCAACAGGACATCGTGCTGGGGATCTTCGACTTCACGAAGTTTAGTCTATACTCAGATCTCGAACGCAATCGATCCCAAATTAAGTCTGATCCAATCATTCAAGCGCTGAACGGTGATATGAAGCCTATCCGGGAGGCGGAAGGTGACATTACGACGCCGACAGCGACAGAACTGGACGATGTTGTCGACCCGATCGATACATACCAAGTATTGGATGCAGATTCGAGTCAACAGGAAGCCATCGAGGCTGCGAAACGAGGCAAAAGCTTCGTCCTACAAGGCCCACCGGGAACCGGAAAGAGCCAGACAATTTCGAATATCATTGCAGAGAAGTTGGCTGCTGGTGAGCGCGTCTTATTCGTCAGCGAAAAGCAAGCCGCACTCGATGTTGTCAAAAATCGACTCGACAATGTCGGTCTCGCCCGGTTCTGTCTCGAAGTCCACGGGGAGAAAGCCACCAATGTGGAGGTCCTCGGGAGTCTCGAACAGGAACTCAAGGCCTCACAAATCAAGCCAGCCAAAGGTCGATCCAAACAGCTTCAGAAGCTCCGAAACCGACGGGATACGATCAACCAATACGGCCAACAGTTGTTCTACTCGCCGGATGGATGGAATCTGACTGCTTACCAAGCGTTTGGAATTGTAAGTGAGCACGCGAAGTCACCACGAATTGATGTTGGAATTACACAGCCGTTGGGCGTGAAACAGGAGACGCTCGATACAGCGGTCGACGAGTTAGAAACCCTCGCTCGGTTCGATACCCAGATCGACGCCTACGAGACGAGTCCGTGGCGGCATACGACCCTCCGGCAGTGGGGTGTGGACACTGGTGATTCCATGCGCCAATCGTTGAACAAGCAGTTGGCTGCAATCGACACCCTCCAAACTGTTAGTGATACCCTTGATGCAGAGCTCGGACTGCAACCACAGTCACTTACAGAGTTCCGGGAAGTCACTCAATTGGTAAGCCTCCTCTCTGATCGCCCAGATATTGCGTGGCAAGAGGCGTTCTTCGATGGCTCCTTTGCCCTAGAGGGAGGCCGGTTTGAAGAACTTGCAGAACTCGAAGGGGAGCGTGATGAACTCATGGGAGACCTCTCGGAGAACTATCATCGTAGCTTCTTCTCTGCGAATGGGTCAGAGCTCAACGACGAACTTGCAGGCTACGGATTCCTGAAGATACTCAAATCGGGGTACCGGTCGCTCAAACGAAAGCTAACGAACCACACCCAAGACGGCTACAGCCCCGATCATGAACAGTTGCTCGAAGATACACGAAAGCTGGCCGAAGTACAGCGAATCGAAGACCGGAGAGAGGAGTATCAAGGAATTATCCAGCGCCTTGGTCCGCTGTATGAGGGTGGGGATACTGATTGGGAGGGACTCGTTGAAGCACAAAGCTGGGTGGCAACACTCGATACGTTTGATACTGTAGATACACAGCCGGTGATTGAGGCACTTCTCGATAACAGTCTCCCTAATGTAGACCCATTGCTAGAACAGACAACCGACGCACTGAGCCAGTACGATGAGGCTGCTGAGTTCTTCGAGGGTGCCATGGCAGTCGAAGAGATGACTGTGAATGGCACAGCACTCAATCAGGCCCTCCTGTCTGAATTATCGGGACTGCTTGGAGAGCTTCGAGAAGATGTTTCGAAGCTCCAACAGCGTGTTCAGTTTGCCTCGCAGTTGGATACCGTTCGTGAGACAATCTGTGAGGAGTATGTCGACCAGTTCCTCCGAGGCGACTACAGTAGTGAGCACCTCGTTTCAGCGTTCGAAAAACGGTTCTATACGAAATGGCTCAACAGCGTCTACGAGCACACGGATCTCGGGTCGTTCAACGCAGACGAGATGGAACGGTACCTAGAGGACTTCCGCAGCTTAGATCAAGAACAGCAAGAACTCGCGAAGATCGAGGTCCAACACTTAATCACTAACCAACGGCCGACGTTGAATCTGCAACACGCAGCCAGCTCGGAACAAGTCCTCCTCCGCCGAGAAGCTGAAAAGCAGCGTCGACATAAACCACTCCGTGAGTTGTTCGACGAAGCGGGGTCGCTCATAACCCAGTTGACTCCGTGCTTTATGATGAGTCCGCTGTCGGTCGCCCAATATCTCAAATCGGATTCGATAGAGTTCGACGCCGTGGTGTTCGACGAGGCATCCCAGATCGTTCCACAAGATGCTATTAGTAGCCTCATCCGTGCAGACCAGGCGATCATCGCAGGCGATACAAAACAACTCCCACCGACCTCGTTCTTCCAGTCTGATGTCGAAACGACTGGAGATGTCCGAGAAGACCTCGATAGTATACTCGAAGAAACGGCGGCTGTACTACCGGAAAAGAATCTTCGCTGGCACTACCGGAGCCGCACTGAGGAACTCATCCAATTCTCGAATCACCACTACTACAACAACAGTCTCCGGACGTTCCCGGAAAACGACCCAGACGTGGAGACCGGTGTCTACTTCGAGTATGTTAAGGACGGTGTGTACGACCGCGGTGGGTCGAGACAGAACGAAATCGAGGCACAGCGAGTGATTGATTTGATCGAAGACCACGCAGAGAATAACAGCGACAAGAGCCTCGGTGTCATCGCCTTCAGTAGTGCACAGGAACAAGCGATCCGAGATGCACTTATAGAGCGACGCGAAGAAAACGCTGTCTTGGATGCCTTCGTGAGCCAAGACGACGTCTTAGATGAGTTCTTCATCAAGAATCTCGAGATGGTGCAGGGTGACGAACGTGATCGGATGATCTTCAGTGTGGGCTACGGTCCTGCCGAAGATGGAACGATATCGACGAACTTCGGTCCACTCAATAAAAGTGGTGGTGAGCGACGTCTCAACGTTGCTGTGACTCGGGCCAAAGAGAAGATCACGGTCGTGTGTTCGATGCAGCCGGGTGATATCGACCTCTCGGGATCGAACAGTACAGGCGCACAGGACTTCAAAAACTACCTCGAATACGCCCAAAAAGGAACGCAGGCACTCCAACGCAACGATCAGGTTACGACCACACTCGATTTCGATTCGCAGTTTGAGGAGGCGGTGTATGAGGCACTCGAAGCGGAAGGACATGATGTTGTCTCACAGGTCCAGAGTTCGAGCTACAGTATCGACTTGGCGATCAAACATCCAGAGCAGCCAGGCAAATTCGTCCTCGGGATTGAGTGCGACGGGGCAGCCTACCACTCCTCGAAGACGGCGAGAGATAGAGATCGGACACGACAGATGGTACTGGAGGATCTGGGGTGGACGATCCACCGAATTTGGTCGCCAGACTGGACATCGAACAGAGAACAGCAGATCAAGCAAATCACCGAGAAAATAGATAGCTTGGTTGCCGGGAAATCGGAGTCGACGACAGAAGACGTCCCCAAACACGAGCCAGAAGCTGTCGCAAGCAAATCGAAGTTTGATCACGAGGGGTTGGCAGAGTACGTCGAACCTAGTCTGGAATGGAGCGACCGATATTCGGTGGACCTACGGGGACAGAATAACGCGAATCTGAATGCTATCGAGGATACGGTGACACAGAACGGACCGATTGAATACAAAACTGCCATGCAGACCTTTCTTGATGTTTGGTCGCAATCGAGGGCCGGAAAGAAAATCCAACGGATCTTCAAGAGTGGCGTCAGTGAACTCAAACGCCAAAACAAGATCTACGAGCGAGACGGGTTCCTGTGGCCAAACCGTCACGACCTTGAGTTTAGGGTGAGAGTAAATACTGAATCAGCCACTAGGACCATTGGTGAGATCCCGACCGAAGAGATCGCGAAAGCTGTGGCGATACTGCTCAAAGAAGGCGGCACAATGACCAGAGATGATCTGGTCCTAGAGACGAGTCGACTTATTGGCTACCAGCGCCGTGGAAAACGCATCGAAGAGCGGGTTCAGGGTGCAATCGAACTGCTCGAAGATAGAGGTGCTGTGAGCCAGACATCAAGTGGGAACCAAACACATCACTCGGATGCGAACATCGATGCAGAATTGCTCTCTCGAATATACTAGCGCTTGGTTTGAACTATCGAACAACAGATAAATAGGGATTTTCGGTACTGTCTAGTTAGCGACCTCCTCAGCTGGCGTTCGATCATCTAGCGATTGATGCGGTCGCTGGCGGTTATAATAATGTGTAAACTGCGAACACCAGCTACGAACGCTCGACCGACTGCCCACCCACGAATTATGGAAGCGGTCGATCCTCATTTTGAGCGTTTGAAACCATTTTTCGATCAGGTTTCGGTCTGTATAATCACGCCGACCGCTGAGTCCTAATCGAGCAAGGGCAGTCTGATAGCCGAAGCCATCGACGAGAAACACGGCCTCGGAGAGGTCGTGTTTCTCAGAGAGTCTATGCAGAAACGCAGCAGCTGGATCGGTACCGTGAGATCCGAACAGATCGACACCTAAAATCAACTTGGTGTCGAGGTCTATTGCAGCATACAACCAAGACCACTCGCCATTAATTTTGACAGCGGTCTCGTCTACAGCGACCCGCTTCGGCTGCGCCTCAGGCGGGTCGGGAACGCTGTCAGCTACTCGATGTACCCACTGAAAGATCGCCTGGTGAGAGCGTTGGACGCCGAATAATCGCAGAATTGCTTGTGTTTCTCTGAGCGAACAACCGGTCGCGTGGAGCCGGACGGCGAACGCCCTGACGGGCGTCGCCGTCCGCTCTCGCTCCCAACATTCAAGATTTGCCGTGTCTAACGACTCTCTGAGCAGTTCTGGGGATAGCATCAACAACTCAAACCACGAACTGCTCACATCTCAAATTGGCTTAACTAGACAGTGCCAGTATATGTCTTCTGTTCTTACTTTGTCTTGATCACCCAGAGTGATCGATCGAGATTATGAATGCCTGATGTATCAATCCCAACAACGCTGGCTGTCGGAAGTAGTGTAACTGAGAGAGTCAATAAGACGCGCCATACGGCCATATCAAGCCGGTTGAATGCCTTACAGACCGTTGATGGCGTAGGAAGTTCGATTAGACCGAGAACACGACGGATACGTGGCATCTCGATTAATTCATCAATTAGGCTACGACAGACTGTATTTTTCAAATTTCGAGACATAGCAGAAAAACGTGCTGCGGGAGTATATACCGGTGTTTGAAGAACTCGGTGTATGTTCGATCGCCGAACCTAATATAAACGTTAGCCAGCAGGACAGCATCAGAGCAGTGGGAAACGCCGATTGTCCGGGTCATCTAGTCGATGGTCGACTCGTACAGACCGAGTGCTCTGAGGACTGCGGCCTGTGTGATCGCTTCGGTGCTGTACCCCGGGCCGCCGAAGGTGTACAGCACGGGATCGACCTCCCACGAGCCGTCGGACTGCTGTGTTTCGAGCAGGTAGTCGACGGCGTCCCAGACCGCCTCCCGATCGGGGCCGATGCCACCATAAAGGAGGGCCTGCAGCGCCCAGCCGGTCTGTATCGGCGTCGACTCGCCCGGTTGATACTCGATGCTTCCCGATTCCGGCTGGCTCGGATCGTAGCGAGTCTGTTCGCCCCAGCCACCGTCGTCGTTCTGTCGGCTGAGTAGTGTTCCGCGGGCAGCGGTCACGAAGTCGTCATCCATGTCGACGTCGACTGCTCGGAGCCCCTCCATCACACGGGCGGTGCCGTAGGTGTAGCCCTGCCCCCGGACGCCGAGCCACAGCCCGTTGTCCGCCCGATTCTCTCGCAGATAGGAGACGGCGTCGTCGATGTGGCGATCGTCGTCGACGGTGTCTCCCTGCATACCGAGTGTCGAAAGGGCGTTTCCAGTGATGTCTGGCGCGGGAATATAGCCGAAGCGGAGCTGATACTGTTCGTCGCCGATCGTCAAGCGGGCCTCGTCGGCGATCTCCGTCGACTGGAAGGGGGCGAAGTCGGTCGTGTACGCCGACCAGCTTCCGTCGCGGTTTTGTACCCGACGGAGGAAGTCGATCTGTTCGTCGAGATCACCATCGGTGAGCGCCGACAGCGAGCCGAGTGCGACCGCAGTGTCGTCCCAGTTAGAGAACGCATGCGGCATGTACCCCCAGCCGTGTCCGTGGTGGCGTCGAAACGGCGCTGGCTCGCGGTCCAACTCACGACCGACCGTCTGTGGCGTCCGCGCCTCGGAGAGCCACTGGGCCGATTCCTGCAGGAACTCGGCGTCCGGCGAACTGCCAGCGGCGAGTAGCGCTTTCTGTACCAATGTCGTATCCCGGACAGGGAGTCGATAGCTCTCGACGCGTCCCTCGTCGGTCAGCCGGTTGTCGGCGATCCAGCGGACGGGCGTTCCAACCTCGCCGTCGAACCATGAATAGCCCCGTTCGACAAGTGCGAACGTCGCAAAGAGCGTCGTCGGAACGGTGTTCCACGCGCCGTTCGTCAGGCGTCGGCTCAGGAGCACGTTCTCGGCGACCTCGACCAGTTGTGTTTCGTCCTCGTCGAGCTCCCGGTCGTAGGCGGTCGCGCCGAGCAGGAAGTACGCTAACTGTCTGGTGATGTAGCTCGGCCGAGCCGTCTGATCCTGCGCGGAAACCGCCTCTCCGTCGAAGGCCGACGTGAGCGCCATCAGATCACCAGCCCGGATCGGTAACTCCCGTGGGAACAGTTCGTCGAAGCTGTGGTCATCGGAGAGCACCGCATACAGCAATCGCATTCGGAACCTATCGGTGAAGCCTGCCTCGTCTTTCGAGGCCATCAGCGACTGGTTTTTCGCATCAATCTCCCGGAAGATATCTTCGACCACCGACTCGTATTCGTGGTCGTCCATCCGGTCGAACAGCAGCAGCATCCCGAAGTTGGTTACCGTGTCGTCCCAGCCGCCGTCGGTCGACCGCCGGTCGAGCAGATACGAGAGACAGTCGTCGCGTTCGTCTTCGTTCCCCCAGATCCGGTCGGTCAACAGCGCGTAGTAGACGGTGGTTCTGAGATCGGCGGCGCCCTCGAACCGAACCGTCGTATCCCAGTGTGTCAGGTCGTCGTCGTACCACGTGTTGTCCTCCGACAACTCCCGGCGAAGATACGTCTCTGTTCGATTAATCGCACGCCAGAGGTCGTCCCAGTCGGGTTCCTCGATATCGTCATCGTCGTCATCATCGCCCAAGATCTCATCTTCATCGTCCCAGATGTCTCCACTCGCGGTCCCGACGGGGAGTGTCGACATCGCCCCCACCGATCCGGCAAGGAACCGCCGTCGCGTTGGATACTCTTTCATACACGGACACCTCCAGTACAGTCGCACGACACAGGGGTTGTTTTCGGCTGGCTGTCCCGGTCGACGGCGACGGATTGACGTTTTGGATGACTCATTGATCTCCCTCCAGGGGTTCGGCGAGACGAACGACGGTCTCCGAACCGAGCACGTAGCGTTCCCAGACCACAAGCAGGCTCGGGTGGACGTAGACCGCCGTCACGAACGAGTAGACGACACCCACCGCGAGGACGAACCCGAAGTGCCGAAGCGAGGGCAACAGTGCGAACGCCAGCACGCCGAAGCCGACGGCCGTCGTGACCGCACTGCTCATCAACGCGCTGCCGGTGCCGGCGATGGTCCGCCGCAGCGCCTCCTCTATGCTCCGTCCGTGCTTTCGTTCGTGCCAGTAGCGCTCGCTGACGTGAATGCTGTAGTCGACGCCGATCCCGACCGTAATACTGCCCACCATCGCGGTGATGATGCTGATCGGGATGTCGAGGAGTGCCATCGTTCCGAACAGCCAGATGGCGCTCAGAAGGACAGGCACGAGCGTCGTCGGACCGAGCGTCGGGCGGCGTTCCTTGAGCCAGAACGCGCCGGTAAGAATCACCAGGACGGCGAGAATCGTCACGACCAGACTTTGGATCAGCGTCGCCGACAGCCGCGTGTTGAGTTGTTCCTCGACGACGAAGCTCCCGGTTCCGACCGCATCGAGTTCGCCGTCAAACGCCGCGACCCCATCGTCGACGGCCGTCGTCGCCGCGCTCCGATCCGCATTGCCGTCGGTGCCGATCTGAATACTCATCGCGGTGTAGTTGCCCTCGTCATTCCGGTCGAGGACGCGGCTCGCCCGATCCTCGTCGGCCCGGTAGAACGCATCGTACACTTCCTCGACATTCCGGTTCGGAATCCCGTCGTTGGTCGTATCCGACCGCTCGAAGGTCTCATTGAACGACTGGTCCGTCCGGGCGACCGCCCGCATCTCCGACAACGGAGTGACGATCGCCGGCTCGTCGGTCGCCGACTCGTAGACCGCATCCGAGTCGTTGATCTCGTCTCTTGCGTCGTCGACCCCGTCGAGCGCCCCCGGCGTGGCGACGTCACCAGTGACCAAAATGAACCCCTGTCTGTACGGCGGCTGGAAGTCAGCGTAGATGTCCGCGCGGTCGGATTTCAGCGAGTACTCGCCGGGTTGGATCGACTCCGGCAGGTTCTCGGTCACCTCGGGTGGGTTGTCACCCATAAACAGCTCCTGATCGGCCGACAGCCCGACGTCGGTCGCGGCGTATGCGGCCCCGCCGGTCAGCAACAGCACCGCAACCAGCAGGGCGACCGGCATCCGCGAGGCGAGCGTCGACCCGCCGTGGAGCAGGCGCTGGGTGGCTCCTCGAGAGCCCGGAAGCGAGGGCGTTCGGTCCCAGCCTAAGCCCGCGAGTACCGATGTGAGTTCGAGCTTAAGCGCGGGGATCAAAATGCCGAAGACGAGCAGCGTCGAGACGATCCCAATCGCGGTGACGACACCGAAATCCCGGAGATCCAACAGCGGGCTCGTGTAGTTCGACAGGAACCCGATCGCCGTGGTCATGGTGATCAGGCCGAGCGCCGGTCCGAGGTCGGTCAGCGCGGTCGACATCGCCTGCCGAACGCCACCCTCCGAGGCCTGTCGCTCCTCGCGGTAGCGCATGGTGACGTGAAGGGCGAAGTCGACCGAGAGGCCGATCAGGATGATCGGGGCGGCGATCATCACCGGGTTGAAGTTGATTCCGAGCCAGCCCATCGCGCCGAGCGTCCAGAGCAGCGTGACCACGACACCGACCAACCCGAGGGCGACGTCGGCGATATCACGGTAGGCCAGCGACAGCGCCACCACCACGAACAGCAACACGAGCGGGCCGAGAATGCTGAAGCTGTCCTGAATGACGAAGCTCTGTTCGTAGTTCACGAGGCCCGTGCCGTAGACATCGTAGTGGTCGGTTTCCTGATCGTAGGCGATCGCGCGTGCATCCCCCTGCGCATTCGAGACCTCGGTCGAGATCTCGGCGGCGGCGCTGATCTGGGTCTCGGTCTCCTGTGTAAGCAGCAGCATCCGGCTGTCGGTCGACAGCGAGCCGGGCGAGTAGTCTTCGGGGAGCAACTGGTAGGCCGCCTGCGTCGCCGCCGAATCGCTGTCGGGATCGAGAACGTCTTCGAGGACGGCCTCGACTTCCCACCGGTCCATCGACTCCAGCTCGTCGATCTGCTCGTCGAGCGTCGGCGTCGACCAGTCATCGGCCGTCGGGCTCGTCTCGACGACGCCCGACTCCTCGTTCCAGCCGGAGATCATCGGCTCGTCGACCGTTCCGCGCCGGTCGGCCGCGATCGAGGCCTGGGCGACGATGTTGGCGATCCCGAACGTCGGCTCGTCGTCGACGAGCGTCGTGTTGATGCTCTCGTTTTCATAGAGGGTCTGCTGATATCTGAGGCTCCGTAACAGCGCTTCCCGTGACAGCAGGTTCTCGTCATCGTTCCGAATGACGATCGCAGTCGAGGTGGTGTTGAGGTCGTTATCGCTGAACCGCTCTTGGATCTCCGCGTTGGCTTCTGCGGCCGCCGTATCCTCCGAGAGGCCGCTGAGAGCCCCCTGCTCCTGAATGTATCCGAGTCCGGGAGCCAGTCCAGCCGTGAGCAACAGCATCACCACGATGATCGCCCGGCTGTTATTGGTGATCGCCTCTCCGAGACGGTCGAACAGATCCATCAGCGGGCCACCGCCTGTTTCCACCGCCTCTTTCGACCGACCTCCCTGTGGCGGGAACTCAGTCGACGGGAAAGCTGTCGTCCGAAGCCACTCACAGTACGAAGATAATTGCCATTTATTATTTGTTTCTCCAATGTCATTACCCGAGGTTAGTGCAATATGATATATAAATATTTCTAAACTCTAAACTAGTTTCTAAAGTAGGAACGAATCGGCGGATCGGTCTCTGTAGATGTCGGCGCGGTGTCGACCCCCGTAAATACGTTTTCTCAGGCGACAGTCAAGCGGGGAGTTGGAGGGACTCGATCAGCGTCACCAGAAGTCATAGACTTCTGGTTGGCACACAAGATCTTTGATCTTGCAAACGTCTCCTGACTCCGTCGACGACAGATCTTTTCAATAAGCGAGCGCTTCGGCCGCCGTCGACGCCACTGACTCACTTTCGCTGGCAATCACCGAGATCCAGCGATACTCGGTGTAGGCTCGTGTAATCTCTCGTGTTGTCGGTGACTCTGCGACAGAATCTTATCTGGTTCTTCGAAGAGAGGAAGAATCTGGGTCGCAAGCCACCGCTGGAGTGGATTGTCAGCCGCAGAAAGCTTCGACACCGAGTCTATTGCTTCCTCCCGTGCCGCGTCGACTGTAGCTCCGTCTTTAGGAAAGAGATCCTCTCCGTCTTCGATCAGTCCCCCGAGTTCGTCACACGCCGACAGTCGAACAAGCGCAAGCATGGTCCGACAGAGCGTGGTCGCAGGATAGGTCGGCTCGTAGCCCTCGACTGCAATGGGATCAAAGCGGATGTTCTCGTAGGTCTGCCCAAGGCCCCGAGAGAGAAGCTCAAGACTGGGGGCGTTCTCAGCGACAGACCGTCTCTCAAAGAACGGCTCAATTCCAGGGTACCTGAATAATCGATCTTCTTCCTCATCGTGCAATACCTGAACCCACTCCTCGATATCGCTTTCAAGAGTATCGAGCCCCGAACGCAGTGCTGCGTCGATCGTCGTTGGTTCGTCGACCGTCTTCAGATACTGAGCCTGAAGATACCCTCCGGCCTCGACCTGTGATTGACAGAAGTTCGGGAGATAGATTTCTACTAACCACCAGATTTCTTATGATATAGAATCTGGACTGCCGGTACAATTTTATTTTAGCTCAGTATTTAATCCGATAAATGGAGGTATTCATCTCCTCTGGAACGCACATCGACGAGGTTAGCGGGCGTGTTAACGCTATCAACCAACATCTTGAATCGCCGGGTGTTGTCTTCGGTGAAGCTGGCGAAGCGACACTGACTGAACAAATACGGGAAATCGCCCACCTGTTTCCACGAGCGCCATTGATCTCACTTGGAGCCGCGTTTCTGGTGCTTGTAGCTTACCCTATTGGTGGGTTAATTCTCTCAATAGTCAGTGGAGGATCGAAAGGGCGTGATAAGGACATCATGCAACGGATTAAAAACGAACATGGGGCAGAGATTCAAGAGATCGACCTAGTACATCCTGCACTCCCTATCTACGAGAACCCGTTGCAGTGGGCATTCCTCAACTGGGGTCCACTCGTTGCAGTCCCACTATTCGCGTCAAGATACTATTCGCTTTTGGGCACGATCTATATTTCCACTCTGGTACTCCTCATGACTACCCTTGTGTTGTTCATAATAATGCTGTATTTTGTGAACACTCGGCGAGAGGACGCAATGGCGGGTACAATACAATCTCATACCGAGGATGTGGACTCTGCTTGTATTGTATTAGGAGAAGGTCATCACTGGGGCGTGGGCGAGCGGTTAGTATCTCATGAAGGAATAGATGTTATCAATCCTACCCCGATGAATCCAGACTGGTCAACCAAACTTGGTAGATATATTTGGAAGCTGTTTGATCAGATTCGAGTGATCCAGAAATAGTCGTTCTAATCCGAATCAGGGAATAATTCTCGCATTTCGGAGCTGGTGTAGTTTGTCAAGCTACGAATGACACGAACCGTTCACGACCTCATTTCGGAGTTTTCTGTGATTAGAATATCCTCCTAGCATCGGATCTGCCCTGCCCCCGGTAGCTTGGTCGACACTGTATCCTACAGACAGCCGAGTCGACCAGCGTAACCACTCACGTATTACGATTTTTCACAGTCTGTGTTAGGTCTATCCAAGAACTTATCAGCAAACGCGGGTTTCCGTAGAGTAGTTACCGAACACTCACCACATATATGCCCCCTCAATCAGCCACCTCAGCCACCGAATTTGTCGAGCAGGCATTCGAGACGACCGTCGACGATCACGCACGGGCGGATCTTCTACAGATCATCGACGACGCCGTGTCGACGCTCCGTAAGAAGATGAAGAAGGACGAGACGGTAGAGCGGATGCTACGGAGCGGCGGTGGCGGCTCTTACGTCTTGAAAAGTAGCATGACCCGTGACGGGTTACAACCGGAACCGTTCACTCAAAGTGCCGTCATCGAGCCGCTGTTGGACAAACTCGGCTACGACTACGACACGGAGGCGGGTGGCCTCTCAGGTGGCCGGACGGAGGTGGCCGACTACACGATCTCGCTACGCGACTACGACGATATCGACTCTACCCGTCTATTGATCGAGGCCGAGCCGATCAACAAAGACCTCGATTCTCGAAAGCACGGTGCGGGACAGGTTCGCAGCTGGCTCAGTCAGCGAGAGTTTGAGTCCGACTTTGGCTTCGCCACGGACGGACTTCGCTGGATGTTCATTCGGTACGACCCGGATTCCTACACCCACAACGTCATTGAGGAGGTCGATCTACAGCCAGTGTTTGTCGCTCTATTTGAGAACCAAGTTGGCCCGCGAGAGCCGCTCGAGGAGGCTGTTTTCGATGCCGATCTTGAACGAGTTGACACGCTGCTACGGACCTTCGAGTTTGCTAACTTCCGGTCGATTGCAGGTGAGGCCCGGCAGGTCATCAAGCAGAAACAGGAGGAGATCACCGACGAGTTTTACGACGACTATATCCGGTACGTCTTCGGGATTGTCAACGAGTCCGAGGAGACGCCCAGATCGCTCACCCACGACGGCGTGATCGCACCGGAGGGAGCAACCGCCGACGACACGCGGCTGTTTTCGGTCGAGATGATGAACCGGCTTATCTTCATCAAATTCCTTGAGGACAAGGGAATTGTCCGTCCGGACCTCCTACAGAGCATCCTTGACACGTATGAGGACGGCCTTTACACGGATTCTCTCTACCAGCAGTTCATTCAGCCGTTGTTCTACGACGTACTCAACAAACGCCCGGACAAACGCTCGCCACAGATACAGGATATCGAGCTGTTCGCTGATATTCCGTACCTGAATGGTGGGTTGTTCCGGCCGTCGATACAACACGACGGCAGTGACGACCGTGAGCAGTTCAAGGAGGCCGATTTTGACGTTCGGAATAGTATTCTCAGGTCGATTCTTGAATTACTTGAAAGCTACAGCTTCTCCACGGATGGATCAGTGACCGACCTCGATCCGAGCGTGCTGGGTAACGTCTTCGAGAAGACGATCAACTACATTACAGCAGACAACGCCGACCAGAACAAGGAACTCGGAGCCTACTACACGCCGAAGGAGATTACCCGGTTCAGTGCAGAGCGAACGGTTCGACCGGCTCTATTCGACCGACTCAAACAGGTGGTAATTGAGGAACGCGGATGGCCTGAAGCCGAGTTGGAGAACTACGATACCGTCTACGAGTTGATCGAATCGCTCCCGGCGTCGATGGACCTGATTACCACATTACTCGGTGAGGTCGACAACTTTCGGGTGGTCGACCCCGCCTGTGGGAGTGGGCACTTTCTAACCTCAGTGTTGGAGGAGATCGTCGGCGTTCGACGAGCGTTGTGGGCACATACCGATTCGTACCCGCACGAACAGGCACTCAAGAAGACGACTGTCCAGCACAACATATACGGCGTCGACATCGTCGGCCCGGCCGTCGAGATCGCCAAGCTCCGGTGTTGGCTGTCGGTGATCGCTGAACTGCAACAAGAGGATCTAGAGTCGATGGATCAAGAGGAGTTGGCCCTACCTAACATCGCGTTCAATCTCCGACAGGGCAACAGCCTGATCGGGTACACGGGGTTCCCAGAGACGACCGAAGACGGCGACGGTTACACGCTCGATAGCTTCAACGAGGATACGGTCAGGACACGCTACGAGAACATCATCGACGAGATCACAGCCTACGAAGAGGCGATTGAGAGCGAGCAGGCCGAACAACACCGAAAAGAGGCCAATCGTCTACTCGAAAATGCAAGAGATGAGCTGGTCGATGATGTGAAAGACGAATTCGTGGCGGCAGGTGTCGACGATATCACGCCCGAAAAGGTCGAAACATTTGATCCATTCCACTGGGTGCTTGAGTACGCAGAAGTCTACTCTGATGGTGGTTTCGACGTGATTGTAGGAAATCCGCCGTGGGATAGATTATCACCACGTCGAGATGACTACTTCTCACGGTTTGATTCGGCGTTCAGAACGCTGATGCCGGATGAAAAACAGGAACGACAAGAAGAATTACTGACTGATCCAGAGATCGCGGAAGGATGGGAGGAATACAAACGAGAAACTGAAATCTTTGCTACTTACTTTAAAAATAGTGACTCCTATGAACTCCAGCAACCGAAGGTAGCAGGAAGAACGGCAGCAACTGAGAGCGATCTTTCTGCACTGTTTTTGGAGCGTGTTTTTCAGATAGCAAGAGACGACGGGTATCTCGCACAAATTCTTCCAGGTGCGATTTTTAATGGCCTGTCGACCAAGGATCTCCGACTACACCTTCTTGATGAAACGAGCATCGATTCGCTAGTCACGTTTGAGAATAATGGAATATTCTCTGATATTGATAATAGATACAATTTTGGAGTGGTGACTTTTGAGAATCAAGGGGAAACAACCGATGTAAGAGGGATCTTCAAACAGACTGATGTAGATATACTTCAGAATTTTGAGGATCAAGCCCTGTCGCTCTCCCGGCGTGTTCTACGCAATTATTCCCCAGAAGCCGCGATATTCCCATATCTTCAGTCCCAGCAAGAAGTTGACGTTCTCGACACAATCCTGCAACACCCACCAATTTCAGAGGAAATTGGGTCATCGTGGTACGTAGAACCTTACAGAGAGTTGGATCGAGGTAACGATGTCGACCGGTTTGTAGAGGATGAGGAGGAAGGCGATTATCCTGTTCTCGGAGGAAGTAATATATTCCAATTTGCATATAGTGACGCCTATTTCGGTGTTGAGTCACCGAAATTCTGGAGTGTAGATGAAGACAAAGATCCTGAACTAAGCGCGAAGAAACGAATACGTGGAAAGAATTTGCGGAAACTGAAACGTGCGGTGTATGATGCCTTCGACGGCACTGGTTCGCAAGTTGGGTTTGTAAACGACCTGCTTGAAAAACGACGAAGCAAAGAACTCTCTGACGAGGACGTTCTTCTTGACTGTACAGAGTACCGTATCGTATACCGAGATATTGCGAGGTCGACGGACGAACGAACCATGATTTCGACTGTCATTCCGAAAGGTGTCGTCTGTCACGACAAAGCCCCACAACTACGTCCTTACAGTATTGAACCGAGCGAGAAGGACCTCTCTGAAGACACGCTACACAGTGCCTACAAACGCATTTATAGCGATGAAGAACTGTTTGTCGCCACTGGATTACTAAACAGTCTTCCGTTCGACTTTCTGATGAGGACTAAAATAGATTCGACTGTTGTATTCTATAAATTGAAGGAGTCACAAGCACCCCGACTCACCAAAGGTGATGAATGGTTTGAGTACATTTGGCGACGATCTGCTCGGCTCAACTGCTATGGAGACGAATTTGCAGAAATGCGAGATCGACTGGACGGGATCGAGCCCGTTGTCGACGTTACCGAGCGTCGACGGGTACAGGCTGAACTCGATGCAGCGGCCTTCCACGCCTATGGCCTCAATCACGAGCAGACGGCCTTCGTACTGGGTGACTTCCACCGAGTACAGAGCCCCCGGCTCATGGATGAAGACTACTTCCAGCTGGTGCTTGAGAAGTACGAGCAGTTGGCCGAGGTAGAGGTCGAACAGGTCCAAGAGTCGACGCAGTAAATTCAGTAGTGTTCAGTTTCCGATTACAGGCACTAACCTACGAAGCACCGGGTCGATGTGTTTCCGATCTATGTTTGTCTCAGCTGGAAGTTCGACTTTCGCATCCTCATTTTCAGACAGACAATGATACAGATCCAAGACAGTGAGCGACATATCTTTCTGTTGAGCTTTTTCGAGGAAGTGTTTGATCACAGACCCCACTCTGAACCCAACATACTCTTCGGCGAATATCTTTTCTGCCAGTTGATCGACTTTGCGAGCAAGATCTGACTCCGAGTGGTGTGAGCCTTTTTCGATCAGTTCGGTGTTAGCGTCGATATTGTAGTTCATCCGTATTCCCACACGGTGTATCTACCAAACTACTGTACTAATATTTTACCTTGGATTAACTGGGTTATTCGGATAACTCACTCCTAATCACCCCACTGCCATGACGATCAAATTCCTGTTTCGGAAGATTCGGAAACAACCCCCTTCCGTTTATTTGTAAAAAGGACGTATCAGAATCCATGATTACGGACGCACGGGTACTACAGCCCGAATTTGTCCCCAACGACGTGAAGCACAGATCGGCGGAGGTGAGCCACCTTTCCGATACCTTGCGCCCGATAGTCGACGGCGAGCGGGCGACCAACTCCCTCCTATATGGGCCATCGGGAGCCGGGAAGACCTGTATCGCCCAGTTCACGATCGAACAACTCCGAGAGAACGTTGTCGACCTCAATTACCAATACGTGAACTGTTGGGAAGACCACACCCGATTCAAGACGCTCTACAGGCTCTTAGACGGGATCGAGAGTACGTTCGATATCCATCGGCAGTCGACGCCAAAGGACGAGCTCTTGGAGCGCCTACGGGCATACGATGGTCCACCCTACGTTGTCATCCTCGACGAAGTCGACCAGCTACAGGACAAGAGCCTGTTGTACGATCTCTATCGGATGCGCGACCTCACGATGATCCTCATTGCCAACCGGGAGGAAGACGTGTTCAGCACGCTTGATGGACGGCTCAACAGTCGACTGGAGTCCTGTGCCCGCATCCGATTCGGACAGTACGACATTCGAGAGTTAGTGACGATTCTTGAAGATCGCGCTCGATGGGGACTTGAACCGGGTGCTGTCGATGAGCAACACCTGGAAACAATCGCGGATTATGCAGCTGGTGATGCACGGATAGCTATCGGGATCTTCCGAAACGCCGCACGAGTAGCACGGCAGAACGGCGACGACGGAATAACTGTCGACGTAATCGAGCGCGTAGTTCCGGAAACGAAATCGGAAATCAGACAGAAGACGACCGACAAACTCACCGAGCATCAGCAGGTCCTCTACGAGACGATAAAGAAGGAAGGCGAGATCGGGGCGGGCGACCTCTACGATGCCTACTGTGAGGCAGTCGACGATCCGAAGACCCGTCGAACAATGCGAAACCATCTCTCGAAACTGGAACAGTACAATCTCGTTTTTGCCAATGGGAAGACAAAGGCTCGGACATACCAGCCTTACTCTTGATAACGATTAGTAAGATGTTCTAAACGGAACTGAACGGTACTATAGGGGAATCTCAATCCACGAAATCTCATCGAAGCTAAGTCAAAGAGATTGAATTAATGAACTCAGAGAACCTCTCGAACTATTCGTTAGCGAGTTTATCGAATAGATCACTGTGTTCGTCGATGAACCGGTCTGCGAACTCCTCGGCCCGAGAGAGCTCATCGTCGGCGTCAGTAGAGGTTTTGGTGTATTCCATGGTTCAGTGATTGCTTATCACGATCAAGACATATTATTGTTTCTGTGATTTCTGACCCCTTAGATACAGTTTGATTTGGTCAATATGTGCCTGAGATCAACCAGATGTACTGGTGCTTACAGAGAGGAGCACATAGACACCACAAAAGAAGGGAATCATTGCAGTGACTGTTTGGGTATGGTGTCATGGGTGACAGTGCTTCACCTAATATCGTTTTCGGGTTCATAACGTGATATCTATATTCTTCTGACCTGTAGACAACTGATTTATATTATCACTGTAAAAAGTGACTATGCAACGACGAACTGTATTGGTCGCAACTGGTGGTATGTTACTAACAGTCGGTTGTATTGGAGATCAAGAGGAACTACCAGAAGAAGAAGAAGAGCAAGAAAATAAAACGGAAGGGGAAGAATCAGACGAAGAGGTAACTACCGAAGAATCGGAACCGGCTAAATTTGAAATAATAGACTTGGTGGTTCAGCCAGAAGAAGTTTCACCCGATGGATCTGTCACGGTGACCGCAACCGTGCAAAATATAGGTGAAACAGAAGGAACGGAGCAAGTTGAATTCGATATTGATGGGAGAACAGTGGATGAACAAAAAGTGGGAGATACAACGTTTGAAGAGGTTACTGAGGCGGAAACAGTGACTAAACAGGTAACAGTTCCACCCGGTGAATCTGCTACTGTCTCAATTTCGATAAAGCGTGAATTGGTTGGAACGTTCGGTGTATCCGTAGCAGATCACTCTGTGAGCTTTGATGTTATCCGCGAATGGAACGAAATTGGTGAAGCATATGAGGGAGCGGGTGGGCTAATTGTAACTCTCGAAAGCTTCGAGGTTAATGAAAAGGAGGGGAGTTATGAATATGCGATTGAATACACATTAGAGAATGATACAGACGGAGGGATTGATGAAGGTGGTTTTCAGTTGTATCCCACTGATCCGGAGAAAGATCCAGTGCAACAGTTTGGTGCCTTTGATGAGTTGTTCCCAGGTGATACTGTCTCAAGGTCGTACAATTTTGAAAAAGAAAAGAACATTGAATTTAGTTCCTTAGCTTATCACCCAGATCAATTCTTTGCGCAAAACCCTCCAAATGGCGCTTTAGTTTGGCCGGTTGAATACTGAGGGTAGAAGCATTCTGAACATCTCCTATGTTAGCCTTAGAGCCAGCCTGTAGTACTCAAAATAAGTGTCACCATCCGATAGATCAGGGGTTAGAGTTATTTCGCTGGCAGTAAGCGATCTGTATTATGGCACTAGAATTAGGTGATCCACCCTCTGTGGACGGAGATCCGATTGTAACACAATCTGATGTTAATAAGTGGAAGCGGAGATCTCTATTCTTAACAGTGGTATCGTTCTTAATAGGACAGATTCTACCCCCACTGCATCTACTTATTTGAGGTTGATTTCCACCGTATCGGCTGTGGCCCACGAATAGAGCAAGTAGACAAGATTACCGAATCCAATCGTAAATATAAGCAGTATCAGTACTTCACAAAGCCGCTTAGTTAGAACGTCTGCTTGCTGAAGGTGTGTCTAAAACCAAACAAGCAGACGGTGAGATCCACGAGGACCAGCTTCTTAACTTTCTCGTCAACCGCCTTGACGAGGAAGTTTCGCTCTCGTTAGCCAATAACGCTGAAATCACTGCTGAAGACATCTATGAGGTCCTCGTCGGCGCTTGCGCCGACGGGACCTCTGTCTCTACGCTCTGTGCGTCGAGCCAGAACTCACCCGCTGGGAACACGGTCCTCTACCATCTTCGGACGAAGTTCGAGCCGGAACGGCTCGAACGAGTCGCTAACACGCTCCTGCGAAAGGATCTCGATGAATTGCTCCCCGAACAGGTGGAGGTCTGCGCAGACCTCCACCTGCGGCCCTACTACGGTGACGAAGACGACACAGACGGCCTCTATCACTCGGTAGCGAAGCGTGGAACCACTGCGTTCCACGCCTATGCCACACTCTACGCGCGTGTGAAGAACAAACGCTACACGCTGGCGGTACGCCGTCTCAAAGACGGCGATACCGCAAGTAGTGTCCTCGCTGAGTTCTTCGGTGTCCTCGACGGCCTTGACGCCGGGGTCAAGGCCGTCTACCTTGATCGCGGATTCTACGACAGTAAGTGTCTCACGCTGCTTCAGGCGCACAATTACGCGTACGTGATCCCGATCATCCGGTGGGGTGAGGCGATTCAGCAAGAGCTCTCGGAAGGATGGAGTCGCGTCATTCAGCATGATCTGACGGGGAAACTCGACGGTCACAGCTGGACCGTCGATTTTCCCGTCTACATCGACTGTACGTACCTAAATGGGAAGTATGACGAGAACGGTGTGGCGCGTCACGGCTACGCCGCTGACGCGCCGTTCATCGACTCACCACGGGACGCTCGATACCACTACTCGAAACGCTTCGGTATCGAGTCAAGCTATCGCTTGTTTGAGCAAGCGATAGCGACAACGACAACACGAGATCCAACGGTACGGCTGCTGTACGTGGTGGTGAGTCTCCTCTTACAGAACGTCTGGCGGTACCTTCACTACGAGTATGTGGCGACGCCCCGCCGAGGCGGGCGTCGCCTCTGGTGGTGGCCGTACAAGGAGTTCGTCAATATGATTCGACGAGCTGCGTGGACGGCCCTCGCGGTGCGTCGGGCCGTCCCCGCGAATCGGCCACCTGACGACCGATTCCACCGCTAACCACCGACCGAGCAAGCCAGCGGAGTGAGTGGCGACGCTGTCGCGTCGGCGGCTGACCGCCGCCGACAGCGACAGCTCTCCGTCGATCCGTCCGTAATTCTCTCGTCGAGACCGTCAGTACAACCGCTTCGACACAGAACTCAGGCCGCAGAAACAGCTAGCCGAGGATGCTTTGTGAGGTACTGAGACTGGAACAACTGGCGAAGGGTCGCAATATGAGATGCTCAAACAATATGAGCTCGATCGTTCAGCCCACGAAAGGCTCATAGCGTACTGTGACCAGCGGGAGATCACGTTTTTGTCGACACCGTTTGATCCTGACAGCGCAGATATGTTGGCAGATCTCGGCGTGCCTGCTATCAAATTAGGATCCGGCGAGCTCGATAACCATCCGCTGCTTGAACACGTCGCTGGACTCGGCTTGCCAATGATTGGGTCGTGTCGCAAAGTCCTCTAGAGTTCAGTAGTAACTGACTCCCGTGAAGGCGGGGTTGCCTCTGGTGTCCAAACCGAGGTACCCCATGCACGCCACAATCGACGTGCGGTTCGAACTGAGTATCGACGACGACAAAACGCTACCGCTCGCCACGCTTGCCGAGGCCGTCACTGACCAGAACCTCGAAGCAGTCCTTCTCGAATCGCTGGTCGAGAGCCTCGACGCCGCCAGCGTCGAGGCGCTCTGTGGTGAGAAACACGCACATGGCAACGGTGACCAGCGCTTCCAACGCGCCGGCACCGACACCCGCACAGCTGTCACAACTGCCGGAGAACACGAGTTCTCTCTCCACTACGTCGAAGATACAGCCGCTTCCCCAGACGAATCCAGCTACTTCCGGCCCGTCGAAGACGTTCTCGACTTCGACGGGCAGAACCGCTATCAGCAGGACATCGCCGCCAAAAGCGTCGATCTCGCTACCTCGCTCAGCTATCGAGACGCTGCCAATCACGGCGACAGCTTCGTCTCGATGCCGTCGCCGACCACCATCAACCGCCGTGCCAAGAAATACGGCCACAAGCTCAAACAGTTCCTTCCAGACTGTGTCGCTGGCACAGACGCTGACGCCGTCATTCCTGACGGGACAAAGTGCCACAGCCAAGACGACGACCGCTCGTCCCACTCCGTCCAAGCAACGCTCGGCGAAGACACCGCCGAAGAGTCACGCTCCCTGCTGGATCTGTCGGTCAACGCTGACTGGGACGAAACTGCCGCCGAACTCGATGATATCGGCGCAGTCACTGACGACGCGACGGTCGTCAGTGACGCTGATAGCGGCATCGTCACAGCCTTTACCGACGAAAACCGTGACCACCAGCTCGATCTCGTCCACGTCGGCCGAACGCTGGGTTACACCCTCTGGGACGATGGCGTCTTCTCCTTGGACCGTCGGAAGGAGATCGTTTCGGAGGTGATCGACGAGGTGTTCCATCTGAAGAACTCTGTGGCGAAGCATCGTCCAGCGGAGGAGTTCGCGGCGATCCGCTCGCGGATCGCGCGAACGAGAGAGCGATTAGAGAAGACAGCGTGGCAACTGGAGCAGTTCGGGTCAGCAAAGGCTGCAGGGTATCTTCGGCGGTGGCTGCCGTCGATTGTGACGTTCGCCGAGCACGCTGTCGAGGGGTTCGAGGTTCCGTGGACCTCGAACCCCGTCGAACGACTGATGGGCGAGGTCAGCAAGCGGTGCAAGAACCAGTGGATGCGCTGGACAGCAGAGGGATTGGAAGCGATACTCCAACTTCGGTTGGTGAAGTACGCCGACCCCGAGTACTACCAAGCGTTCCTCGACGAACTGCTCCAACGTTCGACCAAAACAGCAATCAACTGTGACCTCTCAATTGAGAGTACCAGCGGCAAAGTCTAGACCGCTTTGCAACACGACCAATATTTTGACTCTATATCTGCTTCCCGAAAGTTCACTCACTGGCGTGGAGATCTTTCACCAATCCATCCATCAATAGTTGAGGGCCTCTGGGAAACTTGCGACAGTGAACAAGTTTCTCCTCTCTATGCATATTCTCTCTTAGGAGTTCTCTCCGCAGCTGTCGACCGTGACGGTCAGACGATGCAGTTCCAATTCTCTAGTGAACCTGAATTCAACCCCCGGATTGACTTGTCTGAGCAATGTGCAGAGTGGGGCAAGAATGGAATCTGTGCGATTAGAGATCTTCATCAATCGTTTGAAGCTGAAGAGAAAAAAGACGCATTTCGAGATCTCTGGCAGCTGGCGATAACTGAACATCAGTACCTCACAAAGCATCCTCGGCTAGCTGTTTCTGCGGCCTGAGTTCTGTGTCGAAGCGGTTGTACTGACGGTCTCGACGAGAGAATTACGGACGGATCGACGGAGAGCTGTCGCTGTCGGCGGCGGTCAGCCGCCGACGCGACAGCGTCGCCACTCACTCCGCTGGCTTGCTCGGTCGGTGGTTAGCGGTGGAATCGGTCGTCAGGTGGCCGATTCGCGGGGACGGCCCGACGCACCGCGAGGGCCGTCCACGCAGCTCGTCGAATCATATTGACGAACTCCTTGTACGGCCACCACCAGAGGCGACGCCCGCCTCGGCGGGGCGTCGCCACATACTCGTAGTGAAGGTACCGCCAGACGTTCTGTAAGAGGAGACTCACCACCACGTACAGCAGCCGTACCGTTGGATCTCGTGTTGTCGTTGTCGCTATCGCTTGCTCAAACAAGCGATAGCTTGACTCGATACCGAAGCGTTTCGAGTAGTGGTATCGAGCGTCCCGTGGTGAGTCGATGAACGGCGCGTCAGCGGCGTAGCCGTGACGCGCCACACCGTTCTCGTCATACTTCCCATTTAGGTACGTACAGTCGATGTAGACGGGAAAATCGACGGTCCAGCTGTGACCGTCGAGTTTCCCCGTCAGATCATGCTGAATGACGCGACTCCATCCTTCCGAGAGCTCTTGCTGAATCGCCTCACCCCACCGGATGATCGGGATCACGTACGCGTAATTGTGCGCCTGAAGCAGCGTGAGACACTTACTGTCGTAGAATCCGCGATCAAGGTAGACGGCCTTGACCCCGGCGTCAAGGCCGTCGAGGACACCGAAGAACTCAGCGAGGACACTACTTGCGGTATCGCCGTCTTTGAGACGGCGTACCGCCAGCGTGTAGCGTTTGTTCTTCACACGCGCGTAGAGTGTGGCATAGGCGTGGAACGCAGTGGTTCCACGCTTCGCTACCGAGTGATAGAGGCCGTCTGTGTCGTCTTCGTCACCGTAGTAGGGCCGCAGGTGGAGGTCTGCGCAGACCTCCACCTGTTCGGGGAGCAATTCATCGAGATCCTTTCGCAGGAGCGTGTTAGCGACTCGTTCGAGCCGTTCCGGCTCGAACTTCGTCCGAAGATGGTAGAGGACCGTGTTCCCAGCGGGTGAGTTCTGGCTCGACGCACAGAGCGTAGAGACAGAGGTCCCGTCGGCGCAAGCGCCGACGAGGACCTCATAGATGTCTTCAGCAGTGATTTCAGCGTTATTGGCTAACGAGAGCGAAACTTCCTCGTCAAGGCGGTTGACGAGAAAGTTAAGAAGCTGGTCCTCGTGGATCTCACCGTCTGCTTGTTTGGTTTTAGACACACCTTCAGCAAGCAGACGTTCTAACTAAGCGGCTTTGTGAAGTACTGAGTATGGGTCATCGCGGACAAGTGGAACCAGGTCCAACCGTCGGAGCGATAATTACGGTTTTAATCCTCGGCTTTACCGGCTTGATTGCTCTCCCAGTTCTATCACCTTTTGCAGAACAGTGTCCTGATGACGGTATGTTTGCCAGCAATTGTGCCGAAATCACAGCAGCAACCGGGTTTGCTATATCGAGTTTGATCGGTCCTGGTCCTATTATTGTAGTTATAGTGGGAATTCTCGTTGCAATTGGTTCGGCGGGAAGGTGACGGCGTTTGAGAAGTAAACAGTTAATTCGGAGAATATGAATCAGTAGATGAGTTACTAGGGGCATTAGATGACCGAGAAGTGCAAGAAGCACCAGATGATCATCAACCGTTTAGCTTTGGATGAGATATCTGGCATCGGAGAGTCTACAGAATCAGTGGTGAAGTTCAATAAACACGGAAACTCCGTATAGATCTGAGTCCCCGGAGTCGTGCGAGCAGAAGAGCGCCATCCAAAATATGACCACGAGCGATGGCCCGGACCATTTTGACGTGGTCACATTCCACGGCGGAGCCGCGCACGCTGCCCCGATCTCCCTGGCGATTCTATCTGGAACCATCCGAGTATATATACTGAGCCGGCGTGCGCCAGTTTCAGTTACCCGATCAGACGAGCCAAACCGTCATCGTGGTCACGACATGCCGTCCTTAGAACCCGACCTCGAAGACGTGCCGAACCGTGTGAGCCTCCATACCGACCCCGGCCCGGGCTACGCGAAACGGTATCGGACGCTCCTCGAGGCTCAGGAGGCGCTCGGCGCGACCTCCAAAACGGAGGGCATCCTCGCAGCGTGCCAGCACGCCGATGCTGATCGGAGAATAATAGTACCGCAATCAGAACTTAATTCGCATCTGCTACAGGGGGTTTATATGTGATTTCTTCCTTGTTTTGACCCATCTCTAATCATTCTGGCAAGTCTTCGGGGGTACAACCCTTCATTGGCGCGCGCGTTTCGCGCGCGCTCCGCACGCGCCTGCGCAAAACGCGCCCGCCATTGGAAGGGTATTATAGTCCAAAAACTTTGATAAATACTTTGGTAGTTCGACTGTACTTTGGGTAGAGGTCCTAAAAGTGGGTTTTACGCAGTTATAATCCGGTATGCGGTAAAGTACAAATACAGACATGACCTGCCCACCGAAGCTCGCAGACCTGAATCGTACCGTGATCGAAGCCATCCCGGTCGACCGCTCGAACGGCTGGTGGACCGGGCTCGTGCGTGACCGTTACACCCCGACGGGAGAACTTCGTCTCCGGCTCGAGCGCTACCCGCCGGGCAATCCTAAGAACCGCCCAGAGCACATCTGGCGCATTCGAACGGACTTCTGGGAGACTGAGCGTGAGGCAGTCAAAATCTTTGAGCGCAAGGGAGGGAAGAAGCCGTCCGGTGTATTGCCCATTAGCGACTTCTACACGGTGAAGGAGGAGCTCCCGATTCGAGAGGATGGCTCTCGACGCGTCTCTCTCGTCCGCATCGAGAAGAAGTGGGGACAGGCGAGCGACCGTCTCTATCACTGGGACCCAGAAGATGACTCGGTCAAGCAGAAGTGGACGGTCGGGAAGCAGTGGAACCGCCTGAGCAATCTCGCGACCCGTGAGCTGGAGGGCTTCCAGTAGACGTGAGTACAACCTCTCGTCCCCGCACCCATGTGGATGGATACGCGCTTCGGTTCACCGACTGCGGACGTGAGAGCCTGGACGATCTCGAGCCCGTCGAGGTCGAGCAGGCAACCCGGAAGCTGGAACGCATCTGCTCGTGCGAGTTCCGGAAACCTTGGGAATGGGGATTCGAGCGCATGGACGGGGTGAGCGACGGAAAACTAAGCCTCTCCGACGAGCTCCGTGCGTTTGTTGACATCAACCAGGAGAATCGCACACTCCTCGTCTATCGGGTTTATCGCCGGGAGAACCTCTACGGGTAAAACTCCCGGCCCATCCCTGCTGTCGAGTGCGAGGGTTATACTCTCGTCACTAAGGCCTTAGAACTCTGTTCTCACTCTGAATCACGGTCGCAGGCTCGGGGCAACTTCTCCGGAAAGGCTATCGAAAGAGCGTCTCGAGGTAGATACGCACTTTATTAAGCACGACTGCTGGAACCTATCATTAACTGAGGAGTTCAACAAAGCATGGGAGAGTAAAACCAGTAGAGATTAACTGGCCGTTCAGAATACGGGGGTTATCTGAACACCTACAACACCATTAGAACTAATGTTGCAAAGAACGTTGTTAGAGGTATGCCCGAAACACGGACTACAACAGTCAGTCAGAACTCCGAAGGCCAGTATCAGGTAACGGTCCCTCGTGACCTCGGAGACTTCTTCGAATTGAAAGGGAAGAAGCTCGAGTGGAAGGCCGGCAGTGCGAAGAACAAAATGGAGGTCATCATCCACGATGAGTAAAGCACTCGCGTGGATCCGGAAGTCGAAAGGTGACGACGAGGACATCGGGCTCGAAGAGCAACGTGAACTCGTCCGAGGTCTCGCAGAGGAGGTTGCCGGCGAGGTTGAGGTTCTCGATCTCGGGATCCATACTCAGTACCTCACAAAGCATCCTCGGCTAGCTGTTTCTGCGGCCTGAGTTCTGTGTCGAAGCGGTTGTACTGACGGTCTCGACGAGAGAATTACGGACGGATCGACGGAGAGCTGTCGCTGTCGGCGGCGGTCAGCCGCCGACGCGACAGCGTCGCCACTCACTCCGCTGGCTTGCTCGGTCGGTGGTTAGCGGTGGAATCGGTCGTCAGGTGGCCGATTCGCGGGGACGGCCCGACGCACCGCGAGGGCCGTCCACGCAGCTCGTCGAATCATATTGACGAACTCCTTGTACGGCCACCACCAGAGGCGACGCCCGCCTCGGCGGGGCGTCGCCACATACTCGTAGTGAAGGTACCGCCAGACGTTCTGTAAGAGGAGACTCACCACCACGTACAGCAGCCGTACCGTTGGATCTCGTGTTGTCGTTGTCGCTATCGCTTGCTCAAACAAGCGATAGCTTGACTCGATACCGAAGCGTTTCGAGTAGTGGTATCGAGCGTCCCGTGGTGAGTCGATGAACGGCGCGTCAGCGGCGTAGCCGTGACGCGCCACACCGTTCTCGTCATACTTCCCATTTAGGTACGTACAGTCGATGTAGACGGGAAAATCGACGGTCCAGCTGTGACCGTCGAGTTTCCCCGTCAGATCATGCTGAATGACGCGACTCCATCCTTCCGAGAGCTCTTGCTGAATCGCCTCACCCCACCGGATGATCGGGATCACGTACGCGTAATTGTGCGCCTGAAGCAGCGTGAGACACTTACTGTCGTAGAATCCGCGATCAAGGTAGACGGCCTTGACCCCGGCGTCAAGGCCGTCGAGGACACCGAAGAACTCAGCGAGGACACTACTTGCGGTATCGCCGTCTTTGAGACGGCGTACCGCCAGCGTGTAGCGTTTGTTCTTCACACGCGCGTAGAGTGTGGCATAGGCGTGGAACGCAGTGGTTCCACGCTTCGCTACCGAGTGATAGAGGCCGTCTGTGTCGTCTTCGTCACCGTAGTAGGGCCGCAGGTGGAGGTCTGCGCAGACCTCCACCTGTTCGGGGAGCAATTCATCGAGATCCTTTCGCAGGAGCGTGTTAGCGACTCGTTCGAGCCGTTCCGGCTCGAACTTCGTCCGAAGATGGTAGAGGACCGTGTTCCCAGCGGGTGAGTTCTGGCTCGACGCACAGAGCGTAGAGACAGAGGTCCCGTCGGCGCAAGCGCCGACGAGGACCTCATAGATGTCTTCAGCAGTGATTTCAGCGTTATTGGCTAACGAGAGCGAAACTTCCTCGTCAAGGCGGTTGACGAGAAAGTTAAGAAGCTGGTCCTCGTGGATCTCACCGTCTGCTTGTTTGGTTTTAGACACACCTTCAGCAAGCAGACGTTCTAACTAAGCGGCTTTGTGAAGTACTGAACATTGTCGAGGTACGGAGCGTGGCATTGAGATGCTCCCAGAGGTCGTTGAGGACATTAAATCGAGTTACCAGGACCTCCAGGTATCTGCTGTCGAAGAAAATTTCGAAGCTCTAAGTGATGTACTTGAAGACACGCAGACTTTGATGGCTGGATTGACTGAGAGGCTTTCGTCGGCAGCCAACGAAACTTCTCAAGATATCCAACGATTGACGTTCACACTCCTTGGTGCAATCGTCGCGAACATCTTCTTGGTACTTCGATGGAGCGACCGAGATCTGGTGCCACCGTTTTCGATTTTTGTTCTTATTGTGATTGTTGGGTTTTACCTCCCCCTCATTCAAGGGAGAATTGAGGACCTGAACGACACAATCACTGAGGTGAAGAACGACTATGAATTCTATGAGAAGCACATCCGCCGGTTCAACAAGGATCTATTCCGGTTTGGTGATTTGGAAGACCGGAAATCAGCATACGTTGGGTTAGCTGAAACACAACGCCAGCGGGCACAAATCCAGCTTCGAAGAGTCTTCTACGCTCTACTCATCGTCTGGTGTGGATTGGCCATCTGGTCTGGGTTCGCATATTCGTTCGGACAACCGCAGTCGCTTGCGTTGGCGGTCTCTGGTGTAGTGCTTGCAATCCTTTCTCTTGATCCCACTGATGGGCCGTTCGGTCACGGTGGTTACGACTATTTTAGTAGAGGAGCGGCGATAGTCACTCTTATCATCATCTTCCTTTCGTTCGTTTACCCTCTACTTCTGCTGTATATCGGAATCATCCCGAACTTCTGACTGGACTGTTCCGACGACACATTTTTGAAAGCCACCCGAGTCTGATAGTCCGTGTCAATTACACGAGCGAAGTCTATCGATTCTCTCTACGAGGAATGCAAGGATTTCGACCTTGTGCTCGTGCCGGATGCGCCGATGGCGAGTGCCCTGAACCGGCGTCTTGATCAACCCCACTTCGGTCCGTTCGCGATCACACCACGGCGCCTGGCTGCCCGACGTCGAGAACAGGCCGAGGACCGACTCGCGTTCCTCGAACTCATTCAGACGGCGGATCTCAACTGGAAGGAGGCGTCGCATGCGGTCGGGAACATCCTCCAGTGCTGGGAGTACCAAGGGACGGCTAACGCTGTTCTCGACTACGAGCAGTTCGCGACGACGGCAACGCACACCGCCGTCGACTGTATTGGTGAGATGGATACGACGTCCAAACGCCTCACTGAGTACACTATTGACGCCGATACGTCGGTTGCTGTCGTCGGCTTCAAGCAGCTTACCGAACTCGAACGCTCGATCCTACCCTCAGACTACGAGACGGTCGACCCGTTCACCGAGGAGTCGTTCAATTATCCACCCTTCCGAATTCTCGACTCACCGGCTGCGATCGTCGACGCCGTCCTCCATACGGTCACACCGGAGAACGCCAACGACGTGGCTGTCGTCCTCGATGCAGCCAGTCAGTACTCATCGCTCATCGAGTCGGCGCTGGAAGCTGCAGACATTCCATATTACGGTGGTCCTGGCTTCACCGACAATTCGTCACACCGAGCGTTCCTACAACTTCTCAGACACGCACACGCTGGTCGAGATACTCGTGTGGGTGACGTCAGACCACTACTCGTCCAGCTCGGATTGGTGGTGGATATCGAGCATGACGAGAAACGACTCCGTGATCTCGATGTGCCCGAAATCGAGTGGCTGCTCGAATTCAGCGCAGACATCGAAGCTCATACCCTCGCCTCGGCACTCGACAAGTTCGAGACAGTTACTGGAAGTTCGCTGGACGCCTTCCGCGAGGAACTCGAGCGGCTTGGAATTCAAGACGACATCGTCACCGAGCAGGCGGTCGACCGCCTCGAGTTCTATCTTCAGTCGTACGAGGTCCCCATCGACCGTGAGAACGACGGCGTGCTGCTCGCGGACGCGAAGTCGGCGGCCTACGTCGGCAGACCGGTCGTGTTCTATCTTGGGCTCGATGAAGACTGGACGCACTCTTCGCCGCGCCGCCCCTGGGTCGACCGCGACCAGGAGTACGAGCGAAACATCAGGCAATTCCAGTTATTGCTACAGAACGGCGTCGACCAGTACTACCTTGTTCAAGATACGGCAGGCGGGACGCCTGTCACCCCGTGTCTGTACTTCGAGGAGATCCTCGACGAGGAGTTCGAGCGGTTCAGCGATCTCGACTCGATACAGCACTCTCGAGCTGCCCGAACCACCCACGACGGGTTCGGGAAGGAATCAATCGATGTGGCTGCTGAGAAAGTAACCGCCTTTAGCCAATCGAGTCTCAACACCTACGTCAACTCACCGCGCGACTACTTTTTCAGTCGGCTGCTCGAAACACCGGACAAGGACTACTTCAGAGAAGGAAACCTGTTCCACGACTTCGCTGAGTTCTACGTCACACATCCCGACGTCATCAGGTCTGACGACCTCGACGAAATCGCAGAGGTGATTCTCGACGATGTCGACCCGTTCCTTCGTGGCGTCGACCGTGAGGTCCGACTGACGAAGTACCGAATTGGCCTCCAGACCGTCGTTGAGTTTCTCGATGCCAATCCGCCTGCTGATGGTTCGTTCCTGACGCCAGCGAGTGGCTGGGGGACGAACTTCTTCGCGGAATACTACGACCGACCGGTCGACGCCCCCCACACAGAACGCTGGTTCGAGAACACCGACCTCGGGCTCAAGGGGAAGGTAGACCTCGTATACGGGCCGACCCACCTGCTCGACTACAAGAGCGGGACGAAGAAGTCGGCGACATCGATAGTGAAGCACTCCGCACTCGACCCGCCGAGCGACAAGCCAAACTTCCAGGCGTTGCTATATCTCACACAGCACCGAACGGAGTACCTCGGTGAAGAACTCCAGTTCACCTTCTTCCACTTCCTCGAAACGCTTGACGACGTCGTGACCGGGGATGGGAACCTCGATGACTGCCTGACGACAGTCACGTACCACCCGGTCGCCTTCGAGGAGCACATCGCAAGCCGGAACGTCTTCACCGAACTGCAAGAGGACGCGGCGAGCAACTGCAACAAGACGTTCTCCAAGGCCGAGTATGAGGAGTACCGTGCGGTCCTCGACGCACACGCGTTCCCAGACACGCAGGACAGCGACGAACTCATCGACTCCGGGTTCGGACAGGCGTTGACCGACCGGATGATCGACAGAGTTGGGGACTACAAATACGTCACAAGTGGCTGCAAGCAGGCACTCCGTCATCTCATCCGGATTCGGAATCGGAACTACTTCACCGACGATATCGACGCTTTCGAGGGATTCGTCCAGGAACGCCTCGAAGAGTTGAACGCTCGGCGGGCAGGCGACGAACGCTTCCCGGTCGCAGGACTCACTGAAGAGCCGAACTACCGGTACGTGGACAATCGCGACTGTATCCTCGAGGAGGGAACCCGATGACGACACCGAACGACCAACAGCAAGAGCTCATCGACAGCAAACAGGGCATCCACGTCGTCGACGCCGGGGCGGGGACCGGGAAGACGTTCACCGTTACCCGTCGATACGCAGAAATCGTCGACCAGGACGACGTCGAGCCCGAGGACGTCCTCCTCGTGACGTTCACCAACAACGCGGCGACGGAGATGAGAGAGCGAATCGTCGCCAACTGTGACTACGGGATGCGTGAACTCTCGGACGCGCCGATCCAGACGTTCCACAGCCTCTGTCACGACATCCTCATGGAACACGGCTTCGAGGCCCCGACGCTCCTCGGTATCGACGACCGCATCACTGGATCCACACGCGTCCTCGAAGACGAGAACGTCGAGAAGGCGCAGTTCCGCGAATTCATCCGTCGATTCAGCGACGACCACCCCGAGTACGACGATTTCTTCCGCGCCGTCGCAGAACCAGTCGAACTCCTCGGACTAATCAATCAGCTCGCAGCGAAAGGTGTCTTCCCGACGGCTGATGGCTGGTACCGGAATGGCGAGCGGCATCTGGACGGTGACTTCGAGGCATTTCGCGAGATCTTCGACGAGCTGAACCAGCCCCGAAACGACGGGGACAAGCAGTCCAAGCTTCGCTCGAAACTCGGAGGCTACGGGAACGACAAGTGCTACCTCCCGGACGCGCCCGAGGAAGACGAGATTCGTGGCGGATGGGGTGAGAAGCAAGTTCCCGCTGCCGTCGCACGGCTGGTGTTTGACGAACAGCGAGAGAACCTCAAGAATTTCGTTCACGACGTCTACCACGAGTATCTCGAGTTCGCACTCAGTCGGAACTACCTCAACTTCAGCTTCCTCCAGCTGTTCGCGTTCGTCCTGCTCTGTGACGACCATCGACTCCGCGACGATGTCGCGTTCGAGTACGTGATGATCGACGAGTTTCAGGACTCCAGCGAGATCCAGTTCAAACTCGCACTCCTGCTCGCGGACACAAACAACGTCTGTGTCGTCGGTGACTGGAAACAGAGCATCTACTCCTTCCAGTATGCCGCCGTCGAGAACATCACCGAGTTCGAGTCCCGCCTGGATCGATTCGTCGACGAACTCAACGAGGACCACGAGCGAGTATCGTGGGCGACCCGCTCGATCATCGATATCGAGCTCGATGAGAATTATCGGTCGACACAGGACATTCTCGACTTCTCCGAGCACAGCCTAGTGACGCCCGCGGCGAGCACGGACGACATTGACGAGGCGGCCGTTAGAGATCGAATTGTGTCACTCTCCTCGAACGCATCGCACGAGAACTCTCAGATAGAGGCGATTCAACACGAAGACGAACACGAAGCCGTTCTGACCAAGATTCACGAGATCGTCGGGAACGACGCGTATCAGGTCGAGGAAGACGGGGAACTTCGTCTGCCAGAGCACGGTGACATCGCCGTCCTCACCCGGACTCGTGACTTCGGCCGAGGACTCCTCTCTGTCGCCGAGGAGTACGGCTTGCCGATGGCGTACGAAGGTGGAATCGAGCTATTCCGATCTGACCCGGCGAAGCTTCTCTTGGCGTGGCTGCGAATTCTCGAATCCGACGCAGAGCGAGGATGGGCGGTCGTCCTTGAGGAAGCTGGCTACACGCTCGATGAGGTCAAACACGTCCTCGATAGCGAGGAATATCCCGCCAATATGCAGGCGTTCAAATCAGAGCTTGCGTCACTGGAGACAGTCGGTGGGATTTCACAGCGCGTGTTCTCCCAGTACGATTACGACGGGGCCTACGCCGACGTGTTGTTGACGACGATCCAGTCTGTCCACAGCGCGACGACGTTGACACGAGGTGATCTCATCCGGTTCATCGAACGCGGCATCGAGGACGGAAGCACCCACGAGGTCCACGCGAGCGCCGGTATGAATTCGGTGACGGTCCAGACTATCCACGCAGCCAAGGGACTCGAACATCCCATCGTCGTGCTCGCGAACATGAACTCTCATCGCTTCCCACCGTCAGGCGGGAACAGTAACGCGATCACGTTCGACGATCCGATCGGGCTACGCCAGCGGAAGCTCTACGCCGATGATCACGGGTATCCCCACATCCACGACAACTGGCGGAGTGACGTCCTCCGGAAGTGCCTGCCGCGTGGATACGATGAGGAACGACGCTTGCTCTACGTCGCAATGACGCGGGCTGAGAGCCACCTCGTGTTCGCTGCAGGCGAGTCCCCGAACACGTTCATTGAGGAGCTCCCGGTCGACCTCGAAGAACTAGAGCCCGACGTTCAAGACGACGATATCGACGAGACGACGCAGGCACACTTGCAGATTGCTGTGCCGGCGCCGGATGGTCCAGTCGGTCACTCGCCGCACACGCTCATGCGTGACGATGTGTTCGAGGACGTCGATGACGGGAGAGGGACAGCGTTCGGAACGCGGACTCACGAGTTCGCTGAGCGGTACATCTTGGAAGAGGATGTCGAGCCCTCGAACGACGATGAACGTCACATCAAGTCGTTCATAGACTCGCTCGATGGTGAGTTGCGAGTTGAGGAGGATGCGTATCTGCCACTCACTGTTGACGGTGAGCAGGTCACCATCTCCGGAATCGTTGACCTCGTTCACATCCGTCCCAATACCGTCGGGATCATCGACTTCAAGACCGACCTTAGTCGGCACGCTCAGGGCGAATACCGGAAGCAACTCAGCGTGTACCATCACGTGTTGGATGAGTGGTTCCCTGATAGAGAGGTGACCGCAGAGATCTTCTATACTGCCGAAGGAACCCGCGTTGACGTCGAACCGTTCTCACGAGCAGACCTCGTCGAGATCGTAGCCGAAATCAGTACTAGCGAGTGAACTGAGGCGGTTTGACACTCGTCTGGAGCCATGCGAGCGATTATACGATAGAAGAATCAAGATCAGGTTGATCAATGAGTCTTGACCAAGCGGTTGACGAAGCGCTCGCGACGTACAATATGTCCCGGAGCGAAGAGGCCGAGGAAACGGGCCGAACAGTCGCCACGCTCCAAGATTAACAGAGCCACTCAATCGAGGTTGCGAATCTGTTTCGGTAATTCTGCCTTCGATAGCTCTGGCGTTTCTTTCAGCTCCTGATGGCCTGTGCGTTCGACGGTCTGTTCAACGAGTTCGATCAACCGCGGTAAGATTCGAGTATCGAACTGCGGGGGAAGCGGCATCAATAGACGAAATATAAAGTGTATCGGTTCAGTCTACCAACTTATGACCCTCGTCGCCGACGGAAGTGGTCCTCCCCTCCCGTCGCTATCTCGTCAGCTCTCTCCAGGAGACGTGAATATGGATTTGACCATGTGCGGTCTGCTTGTCGAGCGAGCCGAGGAACTCGCTCGACTCTATGCCGAACACGGGAACTGGAACGATGTCAAAGAGAGATGGTTCGACGAACGACTATCGAACCGAAGCACACGGGGCAGCTCCCAGAAGATCTACCGTGTGCTAACGTCACGTTTCAAAAACGCTCCCACGGACCTCCCGAACCCAAGCGTTCTGCCAACGATATTCGACGAGTGCCAGACAACGCGCGATAAAGCACAGATACTTTACCTCTATCTTGTCGCCGACGACTCGCTTGTTCGGTACGTCGTTCACGAATATATGGCCCGCCTCACAGATGGTAACACAGATTCACTGGACTTCTCGAACGAGACGCTTGTCGATATCCTCACTCACCTCGAGTATTCTGACGGCGGCTCCTTCGACTATGCGGATTCGACGACTGAGCGGTGGTGCGAGGGCTTTCGATCAGTAATGCGTAAAATCGGCGTACTCGACGGGCAGCAATCAGTCGTTGGCACATCTCCGTCAGTGGGTGATACTCCGTTGCTCGTTGCGATGGACTATTCGTACGGAAGCGACGACGAGGACTGGCTCACTTCGCCGCGGGGGCTGCTCTACCTTTTCCAGCCTGCGAACCGCTGGGGGGAACTCTTCGACCGGGTTGCAAGCACCGACGCATGGGAGTACCTCGAACTTCACGGCGACCTCGACGTACGCCCCAGCGATGAGCCGTACTCGTGGGTACACGATGGAGGTGAAAATTAATGGTCGACACGAGCTGGTTCGACGACCTTCCGGAGGATTTCGAGGAGTCCGTCCGTATCGACCGCGACGAGCAAGATCACCGCCAACGGGCGATTCGGTCCTATCATATGACCGCCGACTCCCGCCGATTTATCGAGGACTTCGTCGACCGCATGCTGGGCCAGTCAGACGACATGCGAACGGGATCAAACTACTGGCTCTATGGCTACTACGGAAGTGGGAAGAGCCACCTGCTGACCGTCCTCGATGGGCTGCTGGACACCGACTGGCTCGATGGACAACAGGACGCCGTCTGGTCAGATCTGGTCCAGATCTCCGGGGACAGCGAGTTCGAGCAACTCGGCGACCACTGGCGAACGATTCACGACGAGTACTACGTCATCCCGATCTCGGTCAACCTTCTGAAGTACCAGGGCCAAAAGCAGCGTAGCTTCAGCGAAATTGTTCTCAGACACGCCCATCAGGACGCAGATTTGACCGGCGTCGACGATGGCATCTCCGAAGGGCTGTCATCTCAGCTTGATGTTGCCTACTTCGAGAAGTGGTTTCGGACGACGGATGCATGGTCTGATCGGCAGGCTCGTGCTGAAGCTGCTCTCGATGGCGTGACAACTGAAGCCAGCGACTACGAGTGGCAATCAGACGGCCTCTGGAAAGACATCCAGAAATATGGTGCGTTGGCAGATGTCGTGCTTCCCAAGCTCTTCGAGGAGGTCAACGAGACTCGCGATGGGTATACAGATCTGCAGCCGTCCGACATCGACCCAGAGGAAGTAGTGGGTAGGCTGGAGGAGTTACGAACTGAGCGGGAGGAAGAGCTGGGGAAACCAGTCAAGCTCGTGTTGCTCCTTGATGAGGTGAGTCTCTTCATCGGAACTGACTTCGAGCGACTGACCGAGCTTCAGACACTCGCCGAGAACGTCGACGACATCGGCGATGGCGACATTCAGTTGGTCGCGACTGCACAGGCGAAGATCGAAGACGTTCAACCGAAATTCGCCGCACACGGCGCGGACTTCAGCATCGTCAAGGATCGCTTCCCGCACCGTTACCAGCTTCCGAGTAAGCACGTCGGAGATATCGCCAAGCGGCGACTCTTCGAGAAATCTGAAAAGGGGGATGTAGCCGTTCGAGAGGTACTTGACGAAGCATCGGTGAAGCCGACCGAATCGCTGGTCTACAACGAGATCAAGCAGAACACGAAACCACCGCTCGACAGTATCGACGACGAGGAGCTCGTCGAGTTCTATCCGTTCCTCCCGTACCACGCTCCGCTGTTCCTCGAGATACTGTTCAATCTTCGTCAGGAGGCAAGTGACCCGGCGAAGTCAATTTTCTCGGGCACAGCACGGGCGATTCTCGCGCTCATGCACAACCTCCTCCAGACGTGGGTAGATGAGGGGGAGGCCGACCAGGTCATCACACTCGTGGAGTTCTACGAGTTGGTCAAGCCGGAGCTCCGAGAGATACTCACGCAGGATATGCGAGTCATCGAAGGCTCGGAGGCGAACCGAGGAATCGCAGACGAAGTCGAGGACGGTGATCTTGAGGAGTTCGATCTCGACGTTGCAAAAGCCGTGCTGCTGCTCCAGCACGTCCACGACATCGTCCCGCTCAACGAGGGGAATATTGCGGTTTCAGTGATGTCGGATCTCAACGGACGCTCTTGGATCAGTACGCAGAATCGAGTCGAGGAATCGCTCGGTCGTCTCCAGAAGTTCATCCGACCGATGGCGGACGAGACGGGGGCGCGGTACCGATTTGCGACGCAGGAAGAACGAATTATCTACGACGATACGGAGGCGAACGAAGATGACCCTGATTGGGATGCCGTTCTGCACGCGCTGGACGAGCATCTCTGGGGACGGATTACGCAGGACCTCTCACTCCCGGAGTCGGTTCCGTACGGTGACTCTGGTGACGAGTATCCCGTTATGTATGGGTTCGGCCTCGACGGCACTGGTTTCGAGACCACGGTCGACGTTGAGGGCGGACTCGACGTACCAATCGAAGTGCAAGGTGTTCGTCCCGACCATACTTCAGAGAACAGCGATGAGGAGACGCTCTACTGGTCGATTGACACGGACGGGCTGGATGACCTCCGAAAGCATCTCGTCAAGTGGTGGGCACTCCGTGACGCGATCTCGACACACAACGCACCGACTGCTGTCGAACAAGATCTCGACCGACGAGCCGACGCTGTCCGGAGTAAGCTCGTCAGTGCGATGCAGAGTGGTTCGTACACAGTGAAAGATCGAACAGACATCAGTGGGCTCTCTACGGCCGTCCAGACTGCCGTCGACGTGGGGTATCCCGACGACTTCCACCCGATGATGTTGCAGGTGACCGACGATCGCCTGCAGGAGTTGGTGGAGCTCTCGACAGAGGATCCACTCCCTGCGTGGGCGCACACGATTCAGGTGCCATCGTCTGACCCGTCTGCAAGCCAGGGGAAGAAGTCGATTCAGCGCAACGTGATGTCTCTCACGGGTCGGCAGCTGAAGGACCGTGATGATGGCCTCAACATGAACACAGTTCTCGACGGGATTACCTCGAAGAAGCCGTTCTATGACGAAGCCCGTCCAGCACTCTGTGCGATCATCTGGGGATTCTGTCGGGAGGGCCGGTTAGTCCCAGTCGACGAAGACGGAAACACACTGGAAAACTCGGCTGTCCTCGACCAGGACCACCTCTCGACGACGAGATTGAAACTGCTTCCCCGCGAGCCGATCGGGAAGCTCCTCGAATCGGGGGGTTTCAAGCAGACGACTGAAACCGTCACAGACGGGCTCATCAACCTCCAGGAAGCGAACCAGCAGCTACGGTCCTCGCTTACTGGACTTCAGGAAGACGTCCAGTTGGTTCTGGATACGGACGTTCACTCGGGGGCAGTCTCCGGGCTCCTCGAAGCATTTATCGAGGAACTGACCGACCGAACCTCGACGACCACCGAGCGACTATCCGTTGTGAGATCGCAGGGTAACGGTCTCGCGGATGCAATCGAACAGACGAACGACGTGCAAGAGTGGTTCGATGAAGTGAGTGACGTCTGGAATCGTCGACTCGCGTCACTCTACCGGTTCGACGCGCAACTCACGGCGGGTAACGATCGATTCGAGTGGGTCGACGACGATGCACAATCGGCAGTCACCGCCCAACGCGATGCCCTCAAAAACTTCGATGGGGGGTGGTGGACGACAGATGGCTGGAAGGCGTTAGTCGAAGACACGACCACGGGACTGGGTACAGAGCTTCAGCGCTCCTGGGAGGCGCACCTCGACCAGCAGGAGATCTCCGAGTTCGTCGAGCGGATCGCCGACCACCCGTGGGTGATACCGGCGACGGACCTCCCGACAGGTGTACAGGTGGCGATGGAGCATGAGTATATCACTCCGCTGCGCGAGTTACGGCGGTGGTACGAAACGGTCGATGGAGCGATTGCGTCGCTCTCTTCGGATGACGAAGACGCGCTTCTGTCGGCTGCTGATGACTTCGCTGACGTCGAGCCACTCTCCGAGGCCGTCGACTACGACGTAGAAGAACTGGAGGGGAGACTCGACCGACTCGCCGAAATCGTTGGTGATCGTGGGCCGGACGAGATCGATCAGATCGGCGTGCTTCCTGACGACCGGCAGAACATCGACCGACGGCTGGAACGCCTCGTCGAGAGTAGAGAGTTAGACATCGAAACGACGGACTCGGGGGTGATTATCCGATGACTGACTCGCCGTACCGCGCGTTCAAGGAGAAGCTCTGTACGTTCGCCGACGGCCAGGCCGGCATCCGGAACCCGTTCGTCATCGCTGCTGTCGATCCCGCGGTCGAACACCAAACAGCAGACCGACTCAGTTCCTGGGCGACGGGCGCTGGTGAACTCCCGCCTATCGATGACGGTGTGACTGTCCAGCCGATATGGCTCGACGAACTGCTCCCCCAGACGAAAGTGTACAAGCTCTCGGTCGCGCTCGGCGGTGAGACGAGCCCCGAGCGTATCGAGGGAACGATGCAAGATCGGCTCGCCGAAGAACTCGTCCAGGAGATGATCGAGCAGGAAATCGGCGAGGAAAAGCTGGAGACGCAAAGCCACGTCGTCCTGCTGCTCAATCTCGGCAGCCTCTATCCATTCACGCGTGCCTCGGAACTACTCGATGAACTCGACCGCCGAAACGTCAGGTCGACCATCGGGATTCCGTTCCCTGGCGATGACGTCGGCGGGAAGTTAAGCTTCTTCGACGGAGACTCACGACATTACTACCCGGCGCACCAGATCGACGGTCAGATCCGAGAGGTACATCTCCAACAATGAGTATCCGAAATCTATTCCGTAGCGACCCGACCCGACAGCTCGAAGAAGTCCAGAAGGTCAACGCCCGTGAGCGGGCGGAGACCGACGTTGTCGAGTTCTACGAGACGAAGAGTGCAGAGCGTGTTCTCACCGAACTCGGTGAGGTCACCGAGACGCATCCAGGAGAGGCCGCTCGCTTCCTCTATCTCCACGCGACGTTCGGGTCCGGGAAGACGCACTTGCTGAAGCTCATCGGCCTCGTCGCCGACAGCGAATCCGAGTTCGCCCACTTGGGTACCGAACTCGCCGAGCAGTGGCCTGGGTTCGACAACTTGGCCCAATCGATCGACGCCTCACACGTCGAACGTCTCAAGCCGGTCTTCTTGAACCTCCTTGACCGCGACGCCTCGAAGGAACCGCCGCTTCCGTTCCTCATCTTCGAGGCGATTGGTCGCGAGCTGGGGTATCCGACCGACCCCAACTGGCTGCTCGAGTGGGCCTGGACCGTCGACATGGAGTACGAGGGCGTCTGGGACGCACTCCGAACCACAGCGTACGACGGGCAGTCGTTCGACGACGTCCTCGAAGAGCGAGCCTCGCTGCGCCGGTGGCTCTACGAGGCGCTCCCCGCGCTGGCGGAGACGACGGGAACCGAACTTGACAGCCGCGAGGGCGTGAAAGCGTCTATCGAGCGAGCCGAAGAGGAGGTCGATCCCGGATCGTTCGACCCCGATGAGTTGGTCGAACGCGTCGAGACTGTCACCGAGTCCCTGAATGAGAAAGGACCGAACACCGAACTCCTGCTGGGGCTCGACGAGGTTGCGCTGTTCGTCGGTGACAGTCGGCATCGGTATCGCGAGTTCGAGGAGACGATGGAAGCGCTCCAGCACGGTCCAAACCCAGTCGTCGTGACGACCGGACAGTACTCACTTCCTGCGACGAGAGAGAGCCTTATCGGAAAGCCTTCCGAGGATCACTGGACACACCAGCAGGTGCCGCTCGAAGGCGCTGACACGGAGATTATCGTCCGGAAACGCTGGCTGCAGAAGGATTCTGCGGGTAGTTCACGGGTGTCCTCACTCCTCTCGTCGATGCCCGACCTCTCGCTGGAGACGTATTCACCAGTCGGGAGTGCCGACCCCGACCCGGTCGAGTCATACCCGTTCCGCGAGTACGACTTGACCCTGTTGCGGACGGTGATGCAGGAGCTGATTACCCAGGGTCGGGCGACCGACCGAGATTACATACAGGGACGAGCACTGCTCGTGCTGGTCCGGTCGTTGTTCACTAAATTCGGCTGGGCGTCGGCGGAGGAAGGCGACCTCGTCACGTGGGACGAGCTGTTCGACCTGCTCGTCGAGGAGACGACCTACGTGCCGCTGTGGGTTCAGGAGATGCTCGACAACACGCTGATTCCGACCTTCGACGGCAACGAAGATGCGTGGGAAGTGCGCGTGTCGAAAGCGCTGTACCTGTTGAACCAGACGCCGGCAGTTCCAGCGACGCCCGAGAATCTGGGACGGCTGATGCTCGACGACGTGAACGCGTCGGTCGACGAGGCCGTTGCGGACGTTCAGTCGGCGCTCAACACGCTCGTCGACAAGCGAAAGGTGCTCACGGAGACCAACGACCAGGGCGACGAAGTGTACACGCTGGTCTCTGAAGAGCAAGAGAGCATCCTCACTCGGGCGCAGACGAAAGCCGAGCAGATCTCCCCGCACCAGCTCTCTGCGTGGCTGGAGACGCGGCTCCGCGAGAACGACGACTTCTTCCGGAGCGACAGCAGTCTGCACGAGGCCGACGTGGGCGACGAGCGGCTCGTTCCGCTCCGCTATGAGTACTCGACTCTTGATTCGGTTGACCGAGCACCCACGACCGAGTACGATGCAATCCGAATTCGCGTTCTTGCTGACGACCCGGACACCGTCCCCGACCAGGTGGAGACGTGGCAGGACGTGAACGATGGGCGTGACGGCGGTGAACATATCCTCATCGCGATCGACGTCCCCGAGACGACGCTCGACAGGATCCGCAACGTCATCGGGATGGGACAGGTGCTGGAAGCGGAGACAGAGAGCCACGATGAACTCGAACGGGAACAACGGACGGATAAACGCCGTCTGGAGTCGTCGGTAAGCGACCTCCTCAAGAATGCAGCCGTCCACACGGTCCACGACTACCGCGGTGAGCGACCGAGCGTCCTCGAGGACGTCGTCGAAGACCAGGTCCAGGCCGTCTTCGGTTCGACGCGGAAGGTACTCTCGCGACCGCTCGTCGAAGTCGACGACGCGAAGGGGCTGGCGAAATTCTTCCGGGGAAGTGGTGACTGGCCGCTTGCAGACAGTGACGCAGTGATGCTGGGTGTGGATACGTCGAGCACAGAGATTGCGGACACTGGGTGGTGTCGAGCGTTCATCGACACGTACGAGTCACAGACCGCAGTGGACGTCGAGACGCTGCTCCAGCAGACACGAACGGCAAATGGGGACTACCGAGGCACCCCGCAAGAATCGATCGCGGCGTTGCTCATCACGCTCGCGACGTCCAACGAGAAGGTTGCGCTCAAGCAGGATACCGACTACGTGACCGACCCGACGGCAATCGGTCGGCACGTACGGACGAAGGGAGGCCTCACGTCGCTGCAGGTTCGGTTCGGCGTCGATACAGTCAACCCCAAAGAGATTCGAAAGGTCGTGTCGACGGTCCTTGGCCACGATCCCGACGGTAGCGACCCTGACGCGTGGGTGGCCGAGCTTGCCTCGTGGGTCGAGAACAACAGCGTGCTGGTCAAGCGGACGTTCAAGGGCGTCTCCCGAGAGTTCGACGTCTCCCTGGACGCGCTGGAGGGCGTACTGGAACCGGCGTACAGCGGCGGTGACACCACCACATCGGAGCTGGTGGAGGACAGCGTCCAGTCCGAAGCGGAGACGTTCGCAGATGCACGCAAACTCTTTGCTGTCGACGGGGGAGCGAAGGCGCTCTGGGAACAGTTCACCGATACCCTCGATCTGCTGGAGGAACTCTACCCCAGTGCGACCATTACCTCACGGATGCAGACGACCGCGGAGAGTGGATCCGTACCGACAAAGACGACAGTGAGCTCACGGCTGGCGGATGCGACTGGACACCGCGTCGACGAACTCACGTCGCAGTACCGTCGGGTGACCGGAGAGAGGTGTGACGTCTCTGACCCCGAGGAAATCTGTGTGGTGCTGACCGAATGGATCCGCGAGAACGAGTCGGTGGTACAGGCTCTACTCGACGATGCCACCGCCACGTTCGACGGCATCTCGTTAGATGATCTCGAAGCGGTGTTCGAGATGGCGTGGAACGACGGCGAGATCGGTGAGGGTGAACTCGTTGCCGCCGCCGTGCGTCAGCAGGCCGAAGCGTACGAGAAGGTTCGAGACCTCCTTGGGGGCGAGAAAAACCCGTGGGAGCAGTTGCAGTCGGCATACGACGGTCTCCAGGCAGAGCAACCGGACTCACCGACGACGGAATCAGTTGAGACTGTGCTCGGCTCGTCGCGGCTCCCGTCGATTCAGCGTGTTCGGCAGCTGATCGAGGAAGCGAAGAATCCGAAACTGCCGGGGGCCGACGACGACGCGTGGGCAGAACTACAGCGCGTTGCCGAAGAGCTCAGGCGGGAGCTTCCGAACGCCGACGTTACCGATGACGTGACGGCGGCAGTCGACGCAGACGACCGGCCCACCGACGAGCGAGCGACAGAGCTTCTTGGCGAAGCAGAGAAACTGCTGAGTAGGATTCGTGCAGTCAGAGACGCTCTGGACGACGTTGACGAGGGAAGTATCGTGTTGATCGAGGAGTAGACAACACGAGTGGAGTGTGCTCCTGTGATTTATTGGACGTGTTCCAAGACCTGGCGGTTGACTACAAACTGCGGCTATCTTGAGAGTTCATTTCGACTTCAGACGTGTCGTCTCCAAGCGCTAGTTTGGATCGTAGGGATTCGTCGCTGTGTCGAGCCGATAGACGTCCTTGGCTGCGTCGAAGTCATCGTCGAATGCATACAGATAGCCGAGCCCCTCGGTTTGCATATACGCGATAATGCAGGCATCGACGAAGGAGAGGGGTTCGTGTTGGCGGAATAGGGCTTTCCCCGTCGCGAAGGCGTCGGTGTTGAGTGAGTCGATATGGAAGCGGGCGTTTTCTTCGATTCGATCGAGGAGATCGACGGCTGCGTCGTGGCCGGCGTGGGTCGTGAGGCCGTTGAGCGTTTCGGCGAGTACGTAGTCAAGGACAACTGCCTCCGGAAGCGTGCCATCGTCGATGCCCCGGAGCACCGGGAGTGCAGCGTCGTGCGAACTATCCCGCGTGTATGCGGCTGCAAAGAGGACCGTCGTATCGATGAGCGCACGAGGCATTTACTCGACGTCGACGCCCCAGGCGTCGTGGTCGCTCGTCACATCGGTCGTCTCCTCACCGGCGTAGCCGTCGAAGTCGGCGAACGTGCCCGTTTGCTGTTGGATAACGTGAACTCGGATGCTCCCGTCGTCTTCGAGATGCCAGCGGAGCTGATCACCGTCGTCGATATCAAGCTCCCGCCGTATTCGGGCGGGGATGTTTGCTTGATTCCCAGATACCTTGCTTTCGGCGTCAATCCTGTCGCTGCTCATATCTCCCGGTACGTGACCGACCGTGAAAAACCTAGTGTGCCGCCACACTACGCTGTGCTGTACGAAAGACTCGCACAATCCGTATCAGAAGCTGGGGGATAGTCGCCTCGGTATCGGAGTACGGCCCAGTCCTCCGACAGAATTTCCAACGCTTCGGCAACATTAAAGGCGCTCCTGTCAGTAGGTGTTAGCATACTGGGTTACGTTCTATGACTGACGATTCACTCTCTCAACGGAAGGCGCAACTGGACAAAGCCGAACGCGAACATCTCGAGGACGTCGTCGAAGAGCTCCGCGAGCGCGTCGAGGACAACGTCCGATATCAACTCACGCAGAAAGGCCTTGACGACGAGCCGGAGGGTCCGGATACGCTGGACGAGGACATCGAGCAGCTTGTCGAAGCAATCGAACTCGAAGGCGTCGACGGCCACACGTGGGACGAGGCGTTCGAGCAGTACGTCACCGGCGTCGGCTACACCATCGTCAACCGCCTCGCCGCACTGCGCTGTATGGAGGTGCGTGACTTCATCGACGAAGAGGTTACGGTCTTCAAGGAGAACGGCCTGACGCCGGCCGCTGAGACGCTCGTTCACGAGGAGTTCCTCTTAGAGGACGAGGCGATTCTGGAAGCCTACCACAACGCCTGTGATGAGTTGGCCGAGGAGATCGAGATCCTCTTCGACCGGTCATCGTCGTACAGTCTGGTGGACCCGGACGACGACACGTTCGAGGCACTCTGCGGGATGCTCGATGACGTTCCAGACGAAGTGTGGCGAGCGGACGACGTGCTCGGGTGGGTCTATGAATACTACAACCGCCCTGTCGTCGAGGCGCTTGACGCGAAGAACACGCTCGAACCTGACGACGTCGGCCCGGCAAATCAGTTCTACACGCCCCACTGGGTTGTGCGGATGCTCGCTGACAACAGTCTGGGGAAGCTCTATCTCGAAGCGACCGAACAAGAGTCGTCAGTTCCCGCGGCTGAAGAACTCTCCATTGAGGAAAGAAAAGAGCGCCTCGTCACGCCCGAAGACGCACCAGGCGTTCCCGAACTCTGTGAGGGTGTCATAGAATAGTTCTCATAGCGTGATGACGGTGCTTCCTGGATTGTCTCCGCGTTCGTCGTTGGTGATCGCAATAACGAGACGAAGGCACAGCGCGAGGAACACTTGTGCTCGTGCGTGGACGCGGCCTCGGGCGCGAACGTGCCCGAGGCCGCAGTCCTTGACGGCGTCGTTGGTTCGTTCGACTCCACTCCGGCGGTTGTACGTCTCGTCTAGCGTCGATTGCTTCAGCTGAACGTCCTCGCTGTGTTCGTCGATGCGGGCTTCGACCCTGTACTCGATGTCTTTCGGATCGTCGGTGTTTCGTGCGTTGTACGGAGCGACTGGCACGACCCCTGCGGCCAGCAGGTGGTCGTGCCAGCCGAGCGTGTCGTAGGCGCTGTCTCCAAGCATCCAGATCGGTTTCTCGACGGCGAGCGCGTCACACGTGACGCGCATCGCCGTCTCCTCTGGCGCTTGCTTGCTCTCGGTGAACTCCGCGGCAATCGGGATCTTTTGCCCGGTCGAGACGATCGTACAGCCGTAGCCGTGGTAGTACTCTTCGGCGGTTGGATCGTAGCCTTTCGACGCGTCTTGGTCGGCGGGCATCGTCCTCACGTCGGTGGAATCGATGGAGTAGGTCAAGTCGAGCAGGCCGCGGCAGGCGGCCTGCTCGACGAGGCGGTCGAAGACCTCGTCGACGACGTGTTCGAGGTCGGTGAGGAAGCGATCGACCGCGTCTCTCGACGGCGGTCGATCGAAGCCACAGCTGAGCCAGACGACCGTGTTCTGGAGTTCTCGCGTGACTGGACGGATGCCGTAGACGTTCTTGTAGTAGCAGTGCAGGAACGCTCGGAAGAGTGCTGGTGGGTGATGATCTCGTGTTCGCCCCCGGCGAGCGGGGGCGAACACATCGAATTCTTCGAGAAAGTCGAACTCAAGATGCTCGAACAACGCGAGCGTCTCGGTCGCCATTACATTGAAGAACTCGTCGATAGAAGTCTCCTCTTGCAGGATGCTGGCGCTCGTAGACACAGTTCCAACATCCTGCGTCTTCGTGTGTGACGCTTTCTATGACACCCTCGAACTCTGTACCTATCTCATCCCCGACGAGGACGACCAAGACGCCTCCTCGTTCGACCATCCCTCGGAACTCCGCGTCATCGACCCTGCCTGTGGGAGTGGACACTTCCTGCTCTACGCTTTCGACATCCTCGAGCGAATCTGGTGGGCCGAGACTGACCTCGACCGCAGCGAGATTCCCGCGAAAATTCTCGAGCACAACCTCTACGGCGTCGACATCGACTTACGCTCCTGCCAGCTCTCCGCGTTCAATCTCTACCTGAAAGCCCGGACCCGTGCAGAAGAAGAGAACGGGAACTTCGAGATGCCCAACGTTGGTATCGTCTGTGCCGACGCTCGCGTCGCCGAGGTCGAGGAGGCCGTCGATGTCCTTGACCAGATTACAGGCGAAGGAACGGACGTTCGCGAGGCGCTCGACGAAATCATCGAAGAGTTCCAGACGACCGAGGCGCTGGGGAGCCTGCTAGACGTTCAGAGCACGCTTTCAGAGGAGTTCATGGAGGAGCAGACGGACATTATGGATTGGGGCGGTGAGGGGCCGCATACGTTGAACGGGTTCCTGAGACAGCTACGGGAGGCCGTTGACGAGCGTACATCCGATTCCTTCGGCGAACAGAATCTCCGGAGTTTCCTGAATCTGCTAGTGGTGCTGACGCAGGACTACGATGTCTCCCTGATGAATCCACCGTACGGGTCGGGCGGTCGAATGCCGAATCCTGTCCAGGATTACGTGGAAGACCACTACGAGTACACGACCGAATACTACATCAACTTCTTCGAAGCGTGTGATCGGCTGGTGAAACCTGACGGGCGTATCGGGATGCTCGTTCCGTGGTCGTTCATGTTCAACAAGTCCTTCCAGGACTTCCGCGAAGACTTCGTCGGCGGGCGTGGATCGTTTGATTTCTTCTCGGAATTCGGCTATGACATCCTCGACAACGCGACTGTTGGGACTGTTGGGACTGTCGTCCGATCTGAGACTGAGAGCGCCGTCCGATCTCCCTCCGAGAGCGAACAAACTGGGACATTTATCCGTCTTCCAGATGTGTCGAAAGCTGAAAAAGAGCAGAAGTTCCTCGAATCGTCTTTCGTAGAGTCCGAATCGGAGGTCCAACGACTGTATCAGCGTAACCTCTCCGAGTTCGACATGGTTCCAGGAACTCCACTCTCGTATTGGGTTCCCGTTGAGTTGCGTGAGCTATACGAGTCAGAAACCGTGCTTGACGCAGATAACGCAGGTCTAAAAGAACGAGAGACACTAGGAGATATCAAACAAGGGATTGCAACAGCTGACGATTCTCGGTTTGTCCATCAGTTCTGGGAGAACACAGACACACCTGCTTGGGCACCATTTGCAAAGGGAGGCGCAGACTCTTGGATTCTTCCGCGAGTTAAGCGGACAGTTTGGTGGGGGAACCAGGGTGCGGAAATAAAACGGTATTACGGCTCGCGTCCACAAAATACGGAATATTACTTTAACGAATCACTCACGTATACCGTAGCTAAGCGAAGTGGAAGGCGATTTGGGTACTTGCATGAATCATCTATCTTCGGCCATAAGGGATCCGTACTAGTTCCTGACCGCGCCATCTGGAACGCTCTTTCATACACGAACAGCCACCTGTTCACCTATCTGATGCTCACTCAAACCTCTGAACGGATGTGGGAGGTTGGATTCGTTTCAAAGGTCCCGTGGCGAGAGGAACTCGAAGCTATTGACGAACTCGAGGCACTCTCACAAGAAGCGGTCGGGCATCTCATCTCAAAGCGTCAGTACGACTTCGTCTCACCCCATTACGACGGGCCGATTCTCTTGGATGTACTCGGCGTAGATGACCCACTCCCGCAGTACGATCACCCCCACCGTGAACTACGCGAGAGGCTCATTGTCAACGAACCAGAAAGCACTGCCTCGGCAAATTCCTCGCTCACCGATATTGGTACCGCAGCGGCAAAACACCTCGAACGGATAGAGGCAGATCTCCAATCCTGTGCAGACGCAATCGATGAGGCAGTCTTCGACTGCTTTGATATCACCGATTACCAGCGTGAGACCGTACTCCAAGAGATCGCCCTCCGGACTATCGAGGATCCGCGTGAGCGCGAGGAATACGATCCGGAGTCCATAACGGAACCCGGTGACGACTTCCCTGAGATGGTGAAGGATCTCCTTCTCCACCTCGCAATCCGTACCGTTCACGAGGACGATGATGGCATCGTCCCACTTTCCGATGTGGACGGTGAAGATGGTCTCCTCTCCCGGATTGAAGACGAGTTCGATCGGCTCTTTAGCGAGCACGCTTCGGCACGCCTCGCCGAGGTCGACCAGATTCTCGGGAGTCGGACCGCCGACGAAGAAGCGTACCCGAACCTTCGCGAATGGCTCGAAGACGACCTGTTCGACTACCACGTCTCCACGTTCGACCGGACACCGATTCTGTGGCGACTAACGACCGAACGGCTCGTCTCCGACCCAGAGGGTGAAGGCTTCGCCTGTCTTGTGGACTACCATCAGCTTGATGCTGGTGTCTTCGACCGTCTTCAGAACCGGTACCTCGAACCGCGGAAAGCCCTCCTCCGGGAACGGCGTAGCGCAGCGAACCGCCGACGTGGCGACGACTCGCTGTCCGCGTCGGAGAAAGCAGCCGCTGCAGAGGAGTATGCACGATCCGAGAGCGGCCTCGAACAGATTGACGTATTCGAGGAACGACTGTCCGAGTTGGCACAGTCGTCGCCGCGTGAGTGGCCCGAAGCGAACCAGCAGACTGCTGAAGAGGCGGTAGAGACGGTAGCTGACTTCCGCGAAGAGACGGCATCTCGTCTGGAAACACTCGAAGAGTTGGCTGCAATCGACGACGTCGATATGGGCGATCTCTTCAGCCCGTCGTTCTACGAAACGGTTCAGAAAAACCAGGACGAGTGGTTGGATGCGCTTGACGACCTCGAGTCTGCTTTCGAGGCGTATGCGGCCGATGGTTCCGAGCCAGTCGAAGCCCATCTCTACGATCTTTTCGAGTATTACGACGATCTCGTCGGGTCCACGCACTACGCGAGCAATGGCATCCTGTTCATGACGTATTACTTCGGGAAGTTCGAAGACGCCGGACAGTCCCAGATCGGGGACACAGGGGTGTCGGAGCGCCAGCGTCTCCTCTCAGAGTTAGCCACTGGCCTCGATTCGTACGAGAAGCTCGCGAACGAGGTCTCCGAAACCTGTGATACCCTCGCGAGTGACGTTTCTTCCGACTGGGAGGATCGAGCGCTCTCCGAGATAACGACTTCGGGGTACCGACCGAATCGAAAGCACGGTGTCGAGATCAACATTCGGCCGCTCGCCGAAGCGAAAATCGTCCCGAAGACGGTGGAAGACGACGTTCTCTGACTATGCCTGCAACCAAGACCCTCCCCCAGTGCGCTCACGACACCATCGAGAGTGCCATCGACGAGGCGGCCGACGACGACCCAGTCATCCTCTGGTGGGACGACGGTGGCTACCTCCGAGATATCGTCGAACACGCGAGCACACAACTCCGCTGTGAGTTCCGAGCAGCCGAGCAGACACCCTTAGAACTCCGTGCAGACGCGCCACGCGACCGAACCGTCTGGTACGTTCCCCAGCCCAGTAGCGACGACGTAGACTGGTTCAAGGACGTCGAGCACACCGGAGGAGTTGTCGAGCAGCACATCGGCAAACTCGCCGCCCGCTGCTTCGAAAACGACCGCCTCCAGGCCGCGACGATTCGCACAGCCTACGAGGACGCCGCGGAGCAGAGCTCCGCGAGTCCCCACTCGCACGCTCGCGGGGACGCCGACGCCCGCGAGAAGGTCGCCCAGACGCTCTACGAGGAACTCGATGGCGAGGGCGGCCTGCCGTCGCTCCAGGGCCTCCAGACGAAGATCGTGCTGAACGGCCACGACGACCCCGTGCAGTTCGTCCTCGAACATGGAACACGAAACCTCCCCGATGGCGAGGGCCTGCTGAAGATCCGTGACCTGCTCGTCGACGATGGCGTCACGGCCGTCGAGGGTGAGTCCGACGCTCGGACCATCGTCGAACGAACACGCCGCTGGGCGGTCGCTGAGTGGTTCGTCGACGAAGGACTGGACAAGGCCCTGCTCCCGCAGGAGTACCAGCCAGAACCGAGCACAGGGTTCGGTGTCTCCAGGCCCGAACTCCGGTCGATGCTGAGCAAGACCGAACGAAAAGGCGAGCTGGCGAACGTCTATCTCGACCCCGACCAGCGGTTCTGGCACGACGTCCTCCGCAGCTACGACGACCCATGGGAACTCGTCGACTGTCCCGTCGACGCCTCGCTTGAACACCGCCTCTGGGACGAGTGGACCCAGTCGTTCAACGCCGGCGAGTACGAGACGTGCGCGTCGCAGGCGACACAGCGACACGACCGCCTCGACGCGACGTATGGCGACGTTCCCTGGACACAGGTCTGGGAACAGGCAATCGACGTCGCGACGCTCGCAGCCGAGCTGGAGACCTGGGAGGAGCGCGGCGACACTAGCGACGTCGTCGATCTCTACGGCGACGTCGAGGACGGTACTTGGCAGATTGACAACGCCGTCTTCAACCTCATCATCTCCGGCGAGCCGGAGGCCGGGCTTCCTGAGGAGCACCCAGCTACGGCGACACTCGATAGGCTCCGTTCCTCGTTGACCGAATCGCGATATCTCGAGTACCTCACTGACCTCGGCGACCTCGTCGTCGACCAGATCGAAGCGGGCTCGCCCTTCGTCGGCGAGAAACACGCCCACCAGTTCTTCGCCGAGGAACAGGAACACCTCCAGAGCGGCCAGAGTGTTGCGCTGTTCATCGTCGACGCGCTGCGCTTCGACCTCGCTCACGAACTCGCCGACTCGATCCGTCGCGAGCTTCCCCAGCTCGAAGTCGACGAGAGCACGTGGGTCGGGACCCTTCCCTCCGATACCGAATTCGGAAAGGCCGCGCTCACGCCCGGTAGCAAGTTCAGCTTCAATATCGAACTCCAGGACGGGGAGCTCGTCCCCGAGCGCAGCGACCGCAAAATCACGAACCACCGTCGCCAGACACTCCTCGAGAACGACGGCTGGAGCTACATCATGCAGGACGCCGAGGACGAGGTAGGCTGGAGCAACACCCGCGTCGCCTACTACTGGAACGACATCGACGAAACCGGAGAGAAGGAGCTGACGGACTTCGAGGAGTTGTTCAGTGACCGCATCGAAGCGATCTCACGCATTATCTGCGAGAAGTTACGGAAAGGCGAGTGGGACCGAGCGTACATCCTCTCGGACCACGGCTTCGTCTCGCTTCCCAAGCACGTCGACATCGACGACCTCCATCCGCCGGATAACGCCGAACAGGTGACCCGACGGTGGGTTGCCGGAACAGGTCTCGATGACGACGCACCAGGCGTGTTGCTCGACGAGGATACCCACCTGGGCTACCTCGACGATGATGCGAGGGTCAGTATCCTCGCCGATCCAATCCAGCGGTTCCGGAACCAGGGACTCCCGGATGCCCGGTTCTACCACGGTGGCATTCTCCCGCAGGAGTTCGTGCTGAACTTCGTCACCATCACGCAGGAATAACTACCCATGCAGGACCTCGCACCCGGAGACACGATTCTTCTCAACGACAACCCTGCAGAGGTCATCAAGACGTACTCCGTCGGCAACCTCGACTACCTCAGGGCCTACGTCGAGGACGTCGGCGTCAAGACCGTCTGTATCGCCGACGTCGACATCGAGCCCCAACGCGAGCAACTCGGTGCCCTCGAACCCATGACGGCCGACCAGCTCCATCCCGACCACGACGCAGTGTCCGCCGAATGGTTCGACCTCCGCTCACAGGCGCTCCAGCTCCAGATCGCCCACGAACAGGGGCAACTCCTGAGTATCTCGAACTCGCTCGTCCGCCTCGAACCGTACCAACTCGCCTGCGTGAACTGGGTGATGCAGAAACTCCGCCAGCGAGCGCTCATTGCGGACGACGTCGGGCTGGGGAAAACCATCGAGGCGGGACTCATCCTCAAAGAGCTCACCGCACGCAACCGCGCCGACCGCGTCCTGTTCGTCGTCCCAGCCCACCTCCAGAAGAAGTGGATTCGCGATATGGACCGCTTCTTCGACATCAGCCCTACACCAGCTGATCGGCAGTGGGTCGAGGGCGAACGCCGCCGCCTCGGCGAGGAGACGAACATCTGGGACCAGGACCACCAACAGATGGTCACGAGCATGGCGTTCCTCCGCCAGGAAGAATTCCGCGAGGAACTCGACGACGCGTTCTGGGACGTCGTGGTCGTCGACGAGGCACACAAGGCAGCCAAGCGCGGCGAGTCCCCGAGCAAAACGTCGAAGATGGTCGAACGAGTGGCTGACAACTCCGATTCGTTGCTCCTGCTCAGCGCGACGCCACACGACGGCAAGGGCGAAGCGTTCCGGTCGCTCATCGAGTACATCGACCCGTTCCTCGTCGCCGAAGACCAGGACCTCTCGAAGGAAGCAGTCGACCGCGTGATGATGCGCCGCGGCAAGCAGACTATCTATGACGACGACGGCGAGCGCATCTTCCCGAACCGTGATGTCGGAACCATCCCGGTCGAGATGACCCACGAGGAGCGCCAGTTCTACCGAGCGGTCACCGACTACGTCAAGAATGTTTACAACCGCTCTGAACAGCTCAACGAGCCCGCTGTCGGCTTCGCGATGGCGCTGATGCAGAAACGCCTCGTCAGCAGTATCGGGGCGATCAAGGCGACGCTCAGTCGTCGGCTCGCGAACCTCGTCGACCAGCAATCCACCACAACCAATCTGTCCGAAGAAGCGTCGGCCTATCTCGAAGGTGAAGACCTCGACGAACAGGATCAGCAGAAGGCCGAAGAAGAGCTCTCCGGGCTCACTATCACAGAGAGTGACGCACAACTTGAAGAGGAAATCGAGACGCTCAGGGACCTCGTCTCACTCGCTGAGGGAATCCCGGTCGACTCGAAGGCCCAGAAAGTACGTCGATACATCCAGCAACTGCTCGAAGAACAGCCCAACGAGAAGATACTGCTGTTCACGGAATACCGGGATACGCTCGACTATATCCTCGATCTCGTGAAGGACGAGCCGTGGGCCGACGAGATCCTCGTCATCCACGGTGGTGTCGACAAGGAAGACCGCACTCGCATCGAGGACGAGTTCAATCACGGCCAGTCCCGATTGCTCTTCGCGACCGACGCAGCCAGCGAGGGGATCGACCTCCAGCACAGCTGCCACATCATGGTCAACTACGAATTGCCGTGGAACCCGAACCGTCTCGAACAGCGCATCGGTCGCCTCCACCGCTACGGCCAGGAGAAAGAGGTCACGGTGTGGAACTTCTCGTTCGAGGATACTCGTGAGAGTAAGGTCTTCGAGATGCTCCAAGACAAGGTCGAGAGCATCCGTGGGCAGCTGGGGAACACAGCCGACGTCTTGGGGATGCTCGACGACATCAACGTCGACTCGCTCATCATGGAATCCATCCGGAACGACGAACCGGCGAGTGCGACGAAAGAAGAGCTGGAAGAACTCATCGACGAACGCCAGCGGACGCTCGCGGAGTGGTACGAGCGGAGTCTGATCGATACAACGACGTTCGATGAGGAGAGCCGGCGCAAGATTCAGGACGTGATGGACCAGTCCGAGGATGTCTACGGCAGCGAAGCAGATCTCCGGGAGTTCTTTGAGCGGGGTATCTCGGCACTCGGTGGCGACGTCGAGAAGGCAGGGAACAACCTCTTCCGAGCTGAGTTGCCCGAGTCGCTCCGCCGCTCGCGGGACGGTGACCCCTACGGCCCCTTCACCTTCAATCGGGAGTTCGCGATGGACCACGAGGGAATCGAGTACATCTCCCCAGATGCGGAACTGGTCCAAGAGCTTATGCAGCAAGTGCTGGACAGCGAGCAGGGTACTGTTGGGATCAAACTGCTCCCGTTCGTTGATGACCCCGGTATCACCTACAACTATCGAGTCAGGTTCGAGGACGGGACGGGCGAGGTGATTCGCGAGGAGATCCTTCCGGTGTTCGTCGACGCGGCACACCGAGACCCCCAACAACGACTCGGCCAGCGAGTCATCGGGGGAGACAGCATCATAGGCTCGCCCGAGGAGGGTCGCGTCCGGCCGCTCCTCGAGCACGAGCGAGAGATACGAACCTCCGCTGATCGATATATTAGCCAGCGCGTTGAGTCACTCAGAGACGAACTCCAGCAGCGACGGCGCGAGGAGACGCAGCAGGAACTGGATGACCTCGAAGCCTACGCGGAAGCCGAACGCGAGCGTATCGAGACGTTCATTGCCGACTACGAACGCAAGGCTGAGGCCGGTACTGACATGGACATCGCCATTCGAAGACAGCGGGATCGGCTCTCGAAGCTGGAAGAGCGAATCGAGAAACGCCGTCGTGAACTACGACGGAAGGCGCAGGTCATCTCCTTGGCACCAGAAGTCGAGAATGTTTGTCTCACGCTCCCGATATAGACGCTTTTCGCCGGGAACCAATCAGTCACGCTCTTGCGTAGAGTTGCGAAACGACCGTATTAACCAACATAATCGCCGATCGCTCCCATTTGTTGGTTACTGACACACCACAATTTCCAGTGAATACTCTGAAGATGGCATAGAATGATTCTCATGGTCGGTCGAGAGGAGCGATTACCTGTTTGAGTGCCGAAAATTGGGTCAAAAACTGGCACTACTCTTAACCAAAACCGCCGTACGACGGGTATGTGAACTATTCTATGGCCCCCTCGTGAATACCCTCGTTATGAGTGAACTCGCCACCGACCCCGCAGCAAGTTCAACGATACGATGTAGACATCGGTCGTCCAGCCAGAAACCCTACTCGGAAGCAGACGCTGTCTCGGACGGGATAGCAACTGTGTCGGCCAGTTCGACTACGTCGTAGACGTGAATCCCGGTTTTGAACCACAATACTCGATCAGCGACCCCTCCGAACTCCTCACTCGCACAATCCAATTGCTCTGAGACAGCCAACACGAAATTGTCAGCCTCCACCTGCCGGATCTTCGATATCTTTGACTCCAGATACTCGGGCGTCCAGAAGCCGACGATTTCGAGGATTGCCCGCCGACCGTCTGGATGTTCGATCGCGAAGTCGGGGATCATCACTTGGGCACCCAGGTCAAAGATGTCGTCCTCGCGCACGAGTTCCCAGTCCGTGTTCGAGCGCTCCCATTTCTGCGCGAGCGTCCGCTCGATGTCGCTATCGAAGTGCTCGCCAGCACTGTAGTGCGAATCAAGGTTTTCGGTGTGGTCGTGCGTGAATTGCCGCGTCTCGCCGGTCGTTTCGTCGATCAGAATCGTGGCAGCCATCTCCCACCGGTCACAGAGCGGTAACGCTGGGAGGAAGTTCGCCATCCGGATCCCATACTTCTGCGATTGGGAGAACAGCGATGCTGGGCCGTCCAGCACGGCTTCGTAGCCGGCAGCCTGATCCGTACTTCCAACGCGCTCGCCGTCGGCGTCGATCGGGTAGATACGGTGCATCAGCCCGAACAGCTTCACGTAGCTGAACACCGTCCCAAAGTGGTCCCAGACGCGAATCCGCATCTCCGTCGCGTCGTAGAGGACTGCTTGGGCAAGTGCGAGATTGTACCGGGTCAGGAGCCAGTCCACGGTGAGGTCCGTGTGTTCGTATTCTCCGGCACTACTGCCGGTCAGCGTCGTCGTCGCCGTCGATGAATCGCCGTCACTGGCGTATTGCTCGGCGGTCCGCGTCCCGATTCGGACAAGTCGCTTGTTGGCCTCCAGGTCGGCGTACATTCCCCGATAGCAGTCTTCGAGTGAGATCCCCAACTCATCTGCAACCCAGCTGTATACTTCCAGTTTCTGTGTGTCCTCGCCAAGCGTCGGTTGGCGGACGATCGGATACCGCTTGTTGGCTTTCTCGAACAGGCGCTGGCGGATCTCACGCGGTTCGACCGAGGCGATGACCTCGAACTCGCACTCGTCTTTCAGGAGTTTCGCGAGTCCCTGGACGATTTTGTAGTCGGTATCTGCGACGGTCAACTCGTCAATTGAGTCCTCGAGGTCGCCTTTCGGCTCGCCGAGATGATCATCGAACAGTTGGATGAGCTCCCGTGCCGTCTCACGATAGCGTCCATCAGTCGGATCGATGAACAACGGTTTGACTTCTTCGTCGGTCGTGCGTGACCGGGCGAGGTTCGCGGTCAGCACTACGCACTCACCCCCTCACGGCGGCGCTGGGAAACATAGGTCTCCATCGTCTCGTCCGTGATGATTTCGTAGAGGCGTGCCGGTTGGCGATCATCCGTGGGCCGCAATATCCGGCCGAGCCGCTGGGCGTACTGGCGTTTCGAGGCACTCCCCGAGAGGATGATCCCGACGTTCGCCGCAGGCACGTCGATCCCCTCGTCAAGCACCTGCGAAGTCACCAGCATCGAGTACTCCCCCGTCCGGAACCGTTCCAGAATCTCGGTGCGTTCGTCAGTCTTGGTCTGGTGGGTGATGCAGGGGACGATGAATTCTTGAGAGATGTCGTAGGCGAAGTCGTTGTTCGCGGTGAAGATGATGGCGCGGTCATCGTGATGCCGTTTGATGAGATTGTCGAGCGTGTCGAGTTTCTTTTCGGCGGTTCGGGCGATTCGCTCGGCACGTTGCTTGGCGATGAGCGCCCGCCGCCCTTGCGGGTCGTAGGACGTGCGTTTGAGGAACTCCGCATAGCCGTCCTCCTTCCAGAGGTCGAACTCGTGGCTGTCAACGTAATCGCGGTAGAGCTGGTACTCCTCGTCGTACGTCTCGCCCTCGTCGGCCGTGAGGTCGACCGACATGTGGATCGTCTCGTACTCGCTGAGATACTCCCCGGCGAGTTCGTCGACGTTTTCGCGGTAGACAACTGGCCCGAGGAGCTCTTCGAGCAGTTCGTGTTTCCCGTCGGGGCGCTCGTAGGTCGCGGTCAGTCCCAACCTATAGGGCGCGATGGTCATCTCAGGGATTTGACGGTAGGTCGGCGCTGGCAGGTGGTGTTCCTCATCGACGACGAGTAGCCCGAACTGGTCGCCATACTCGTTGATGTACCGATAGGCGCTGTCGTAGGTGGTGACGGTGATCGCGGTGACGTTGTGGCTGCCACCGCCGAGGACGCCGACCGGCTCCGGGAGCTGCTCACCAAAGGCGTTGGTGAGCGTGGCGTGCCACTGATTCATCAGATCGATCGTCGGCGTGACGACGAGCGCGCTGACGCCGGCGTCAGCGATGGCTTGGAGGCCGAGGAACGTCTTCCCGCTGCCCGTGGGGAGGACGACGCTGCCCCGGCGGTCGTGGTCGATCCAGGCGTCGAGGGCGGCCTGCTGGTAGTCTCGTGGTTCGATGTGGAGCGCTGGCGTGAGGTCGAGATCGGGGTAGGCCCGAGCGGCGTCTTCGAGCGCGGGAGCGAAGCCGTCGTGCAGCGTTGCTTGTTCGTCTCCGTCCGACCATGCACCGGCCCATTCGAGGAGCGCTCGATATCGATACGCTTGGGTGCGGTACTCGTCGACGCGGTCGTCCCACTCCGCGTAAGGGACGTTATCCGGTGCATCGCGGAGCAGGAGGGTTCCGTCGTCGAACTCGATTCGCATTCAGTATGGAGACGGATGTTCCCGGACGGATTCAATATGTGGGTTCTCCGCGTTCCGGTGAGTGGCGTCTCTGTCGCTGAACAGTCTTAACCAACGTATGTACGCCAAAGGCGTTCACTGTTGGTTAATCCGCTGGACGGTTGTGTGGTGATTGGGCGAACTCGGGTTGCAGAGGTATGACGAGCAGCGTCGTGGAGGAACGCCTACAAGCCCTGCTCTGGAAGTGCTACCTATGACGATCTACGTGTTTCGCGTCTGGCTCCAGCCGAATCCGCTGCTGGGCTTTGAGCCTGACGAGGAGGTCTGGCGAGATATCGAAATCAACGGCTCGCACACGTTAGCGGCGTTCCACGAGGCTATTTTCGACGCGTTCAAGCGGTGGGACTCCCACGCCTACGAGTTCATCACACGCGACAAGGAGGGTATCGCACTCCGGAGTTACGTCCACCCACACCTCTACGACGGCGGAGTGAGCTGGCCACCGATGGACGACGGGGAAATCGGCCGCTTCATCGACCGGGCTGTGCCGGACGATGCCGCGGCCGAGGCCAAAGAGCGATTCAGAGACCTTCAGAGGAACCCCCCGACGGAAGGCAACGCCGCGGACACGACGGTCGAGGAACTCGACCCCGAACAACTGGGCGCGCTCTCCTACACGTTCGATATGGGGGACGGTTGGGAACACTCCATCGACCTTCAGGAAGCCCGTGAGGGATCGCTGGATGGTGGCCCCGCTGTCGTCAACGAACAGGGAGAAGCACCGCCTCAGTACCGCGATCTGGACGACGACCAGTAAGCCATGCCCCGCGACATTTTGGTCGTGTTGCAAAGTCCTCTAGAGTCCAGTAGAAACTGGCTCCCGTGAGGACGAGGTCACCTACTGGTATCCATCTAAGAGGTACCATGCACGCCACAATCGACGTGCGGTTCGAACTGAGTATCGACGACGACAAAACGATACCACTCGCCACGCTTGCCGAGTTTGTCACCGACCAGAATATCGAATCGGTCCTCCTCGAAGAACTGGTCGAGAGCCTCGACGCGGCTCCCGTCGAGAGCCTCGACGCGGCTCCCGTCGAGGCGCTCTGTGGCCAGAAACACGCTCACGGCAACGGTGACCAGCGCTTCCAACGCGCTAGCACCGATACCCGCACAGCCGTCACAACCGCTGGTGAACACGAGTTTACCTCCACTACGTCGAAGACACAGCCGCTTAACAGGACGAATACAGTTACTTCCGGCCCGTCGAAGATGTCCTCGACTTTGACGGCCAGAACCGCTATCAACGGGACATCTCAGCCAAAAACGTCAATCTCATTATTTCGCTCAGCTATCGTGATGCCGCTGATCACGGCGAGGGCTTCGTCTCAGGGACGGATCGGGATGATTCACAATCAGAGTTCGCCTGTCCGTGTTATGCGTATTGATTAAGTACTACCCACTCGTTGCAGTGTGGACATTTGTGCTTGGTTACGATGAGGCCTTTCGAGGGCAGATGTTCGAAACAGTTCTTGCAGGTGTAGTTGCCGCAGTTGTCGCAGCGATAGCCATCGAGTACGCCACCACCACAGTCACCGCAGTTATCCATCGGATGACATATTTCTCTGGTGGCTTCTTACCAGCACTGTATAGAAGGGCTGTAGATGAGTTGAAGCCCAATATTTCATAGTGCAGTGTGCCAGTTTCGACAGTACAGCGGTGTCACAGTAAATGATTATTATATAAGAACACCTATATTAATGCGCTAGTTCTCGGGCCTCACAAAAGACATATATGACAGCACGCAATACTACAGGATGGCGTTTAATCGTACATACTCAACACACGAATGGCACGGAACACTGTCAACACCACTGTGTCGATCGAACCTCCTGATGCGTTGTTCCTCAGCTGGGCGAGCGGCATCAATGCATCCGGACTCTTCCGCGAAGCACTGGCCGAGCAGATGGCCTATCGAGACATCGACCGCGACGAGCTCTCGATCCTCATCGAGGAGGCGCTCACCGACACCAACCGCGACCTCGACGACCTCCTCGACCAAACCTCCAGCATCGAGGACCTGAACGCCCTGCTCGAATCAGACCCCTCCAACGACTAGCAGCCAAACACCGCATGAACGATCCACCTTCCGATTCGGCGAGCGATGCACCGGCAACTGAACCGACCGCCACTGACAGCCAGCCCTCCGAATTCCTGTTCAGCCGTCGTCTCAAAGCGACGCTCACTCGTGCACCCCCACGAGTGATCTCGCTTTCGATGGGGATTGCGTTCCTCGTGGTAGCTGTCGGCCCGGCCGCGGCACAGAACCAGGTCGGCGATGTCTACTGCAACACAGGCGTCGCGACCGGCATCGACCTGGTGTTCGGCGCGATTGCTGGCCTCGGGCTTCCTGCAACTGCCTTTTACATCGGGACGGCTGGCCTCTCGTACATGCGGGCTGGCGGCAATCCCGAGAAGAAGAACGATGCCAAGGAGAAACTCGTTATGTCCGGCATCGGCTTCGGCATCGTCGTCCTTGCACTCGTCTCACCCGAACTCATCGATAAGGTCGGCAGCCAGATGGGATTCGGCTTCTCAGACTGTGTCAAACCATTTTAGGCCCATATAGCATCGTCAACGAACCGTCCCTGAAACCCCCGCTCGATAGATCATGTCTGCCCGCCGCTCCATGGCCACGGTGCTTGCCCTTCTCCTCGTGAGTGGTACCGCCGGGATTGTCGCTGCAGAAGGTCTTAGTGCCGTCACCCCACCGGACTCAGGTGACGCTGTGCCTGCCGATGGGCCCGCCTACGGTGTGAACAACAGCACCTTCCAGCGACTCTGGTCGGACGACGTCGACAACGGTAACCTCTCGGTCGACGATTTCGACGACGCCAACGTCTCATCGCGCGCCGAATTCGCGCATCGACTCGCCCGCTCGACAGATGTCCCGTTCGCTCGCCCACCACAGGCTACGTCGAACTGGAATAGCGGCGATTTCGGCGATTACAGTCCTGGTGGTCGTAGGGAGTCAGTCCACCCGACCGGTGCGTCCCTCGAAGACGGCGTGTACATCAAAGATGCGTACGTCAGCATCTTCGCCACACAGCCCTCGACGATACTTCACCACGCGAACGGAACGACCCAGTACGTTGCGCCGGACGGTCAGGTCCGCACGATCAGTGATTACCGGATTGCCGTTCCCCAGGACGATCGAAATGGGTCGCAGCGTGAACGCTGGTCAATCGACCAAACACAGATCGAGTCGGTCGACCTTTCTGCAGACGGCCGACTGCTCGACAGCGCAAGCGGGCATCAGGCCACGCTCCAGTACACCGGTCTTTCGGGTTCGCCGCAGCTGACCGTCGACGCCACGATCACGGTGACGCTGCGTCACGTCACGCTGGACTGCCCCGACTGGAATTCGTCGACAGCCGGCTGTGATGGCGACTGGAATCGTGACGTCGAAACACCGGAAGCATCGAGAACGGTATCGACGTCACAGCGCGTCGTCGTCAACCGGCTCTCGGATATCGCAGGCAAGCGCGTCCAGTTCGAAGCCACCGAGGATCGTGTCGGCGCGGTTGTCCACCCGAACACCGAGTGGTCGACGATCTCGGTCGACGGCGACGTTCGAGCCCGGAGCAACTGGTGGTTCTACACAGCGAGTCGAGCCGGCTGGCAGACGATGGTCACGAACACCGCGACCAACACGTCGCGGGCGATATCGTCGGTGCGCCCCGTCCAGACTCACGCGTTCCCGAGTCGGCAAGCGCCGTACGTCCCCACCGACCTGACTGACGATGGTGAGCGCCCACTCGCTATCGAGGAAACGTGGGGGACGGAGCAGACCGGCCCATCACTGCCACTGAACATCGACCTGGAGTCTGCTAGCCCCTACGTGAATGCCGACTCGATTGCGGTGACGTCCACAACCCTCGATGAGAGCGCCTTCCGCGAGGTCACCGTACACGGAATCGTTCGCGGACAATCGCGGACGGTCAGCCTATCCGACCAGCAGACCGTCCGCGAGACGAACCTCACTCTCACGGCCACCAACGCCAACGCGACGCACGCGGTCGTCCGCGCAACGGTCACGGAGACGGCGACCGGCGCGGCTGTCACCAGCGGTCGTGTTACGGCCGGCAACCAGACTGCGGCGCTGAACAGCAGCGGGATAGCCACCCTCACGCTCTCGAATCCAGGGGCGCTCGTACGAGGGGAGTACCAGCCATCCGAGTGGTGGCGGACAGATCGTCCCTACGCAACGGCAACGGATGTCGCAAAGACGCCGGGGAACTATCCCGATTTCCAGACGCTCATCCAGGTCGTCGTCGTGACGATTCTCTGGTTCATCCCGCTCGCAGTCCTGGTCTTCGGATTCGACTATATGTCCGATGGCGCACTACTCGGTCTCTCAAATCGAACATGAACGACACGACAGACGCATCCAGCCACGACAGGCGTATTGGCCGTCGAACAGTTCTCAGTGGGCTCACCGGGACCCTCGTCGCACTCGCTGGCTGTTCTTCATCGCCATCCGAGACAAAGAGCCCGAGCTCCGAGACATCGCCACCGCCTGGAAGTGAGAGCGACGCTTTCGAGCGAGTTGCGATGACCGAGACTGCTCTCGTCGTCGAACTCGCCAGCGATACTGATGCTGATTCGGTCAATCTCATCAACCCGAACGGCGAGATGAACTCACTCCAGCGGGTCCAAGAAGGAGCGACACAGGTAACATTTCAGCTACTCGGGGAAACCGAAGACGGGTACACCCCCGGAGAGTACCATGTCGTCGCCGTCGCTGGCGACAAAACTATCGGTGAAACGACGATCTCCTTGGAGCCCCAGGTCACGATCACGGATGTCATCTGGGCACAGAATAACCCGGACATGGACTGGGAGAAGAGCGGTTCAGCTTGGCAACAATTCGCCGCTCTCACTGTCAAGAATACGGGCAATGCACCAACGTATCTCACGGCAGTAGAGTGGCGCAATTCACCGCAGGCAAAGGTATCTGCGTCGGAGACAGTGACGACCAACCTGAACCGGCTTCTGTCACCCGGAGAGACGACCATCTACACGACGACGCCTGTCTATCAGACAGAAGACCCGACCGGTGTTTACGGAGCTATTGAGTGCAGTGAGTTGGAGACGGATACGCTCACCGTCACGGGAACCCTCCAAGCTGGAGCGAATCCGTCGTACTCACAGACGATCGAGTATGGTGGAGAGAAATACGCATGTGATCTAACCATCATCGACGGCGGCCCAACTGATTCGGCTCAAACGGCGTCGAACGGGAGTGATTCCTGATGGGATGGTTCGGAAAGCAGGTCGAGGACGCCATCAGGAACATCCTCACGGACATCAAAGAGGCGCTCCTCGGGTTCGCGAACGACATTTTCGAGGCGCTTCTCAACCCAATTGTCGGCGTCCCTGCACCGGAATCCAACTCCCGATACATCGTCGTCGGCACTCCCGAGAATGCACCATGGCAGAGCCTCTACGCGGATTTCTATCTCCAGTATATCCTGCCGTTGACGATAATGTTACTCATCGTCGGGTTCGCGTACATCGGTCTCCGGTCCGGTTCGATCAGTCCCTATCGGCGAAAGCGGCTCCTCAGGCGCATCGGGCTCGTGTTCATGGGTTCGTTCGTCTGGTTCCCACTCGTATCGATCCCGCTCCAGTTCGTCGATGCGATCGGACTCACACTTGCTCCAATCAACGATATGTCGGCGGGGTTCGGGAGTCTCATCGAGTCTGGTGTCGGTGGCCTCTTCGTCGTTCTCGCCATGGCTCTCGTTTCGAACTTCCTACTTATCGTCGCTGCCCTCGTCTACGGTCTCCGCTGGCTGGGCATCCTCGTGCTAACGCCATTGATGCCGTTACTCGGCGTCTTCTGGGCACTCGACGTGTGGCCACTCAGTCCGGCCTCGGAGATCGCACGCCGCGCAGCCGGCATCTATCCAGGACTCGTGCTTGCGGGACTTCCTGCTGCAGTCCTTTTCAGAATCGGCTGGCAGATGAATCTCACAGCGAGTGCAGATGGCCTCTTCTCCCTGTTCCTTGGACTCGTGCTCATCCCAGCGGCGTGTCTCGCCTCGATTATGACCGTCTACTGGTCTGCCCCTGCGGTTCAGACAATTGCTCGGCAGGGAGCGCGCAAAACGAATCCGGTGGCTGCCGCCTCAGCAGCGAAATCAGGCACGGGAAAATCTGTTCGTGGTGCCCGGAACGTGCATCGGGGATACGCCCAGAACAAAGCTGGCCCGGTGACGAAAAGCGGACAGTCCCAACTTGGGAGTGGCGACTCGAACGCATACACACTTGGGTCCTCTGCCCAGTCCGCGAAAGGCCACGCAGGTCGCTACAACAACCTGCGGCAGTCCAAAACAGGCCGAATGCGCGACAAGGCGAAAGAAGATGCTCGTCGGACGTCACAGGCGGCGAAAGCTCGGTCGAAACAGGCGTTCAAGAACACAAAAGAGACGGTCTCACGGTGGTGACTATTCATGAGTACAAACACTGACGACCAGGAGTACAGCGCCCGACGCATCCATCAGTCACTCGGCGGCACGACCGCCTTCTTCCAGGGGTACACGATTGGCGAGATCATGCTGTTCGTCGGCGTGGCGTTCGTCACGCTCATCGGCGCAGCACTGGTTCCAGCCACCTTCACGATTCCTGTCCTCGGGTTCGGCCTCATGCTCGGGCTCGTCCTCGGCGTCCTCCACAAGGTCAAACCGTCCTACCTATGGCTTACCGAGTGGTTGGCTGCACGGCTCGGCTGGGCAGTCAAGAACAAGGAGTACACCCACGGCGAAGACAACAGCGAGGTCCGCTACCTAACCCGTGTTGGTCAGGTCTTCCCGCACGCCATCGAGCGGTCAGACGGCGCGCTTGTTGGGGCGATGAAAGTCGAGCCAGCGAACATGGCCCTCGAAGACGACGACGCGTGGGCGAAAGCCGTGGATTCACTCTCCGAGTTCGTCAACGCGACCATCGATTTCCCGGTGAAGTTCTACATCACCAGCCGCGAGGTCGACCAGGACGACGTTGTCCGCGACCACCAGCGGCGTCTCGGCGACGCCGACGTCAGATCACGGCCCGTCCTCAAGCGCCTGCTCGACGAGTACATTACGACCAACACGGATCAGAACGGCGACATCGACTCCGAGGCTACGACCATCCGCGAATACTACATCATCACCGCCGTTCGTGACGCTGACGTCGAGCAACTCAACGAAACCGGCGATAGCGTCCTGGCCTACCTCGCCGACATCCCTGTCCTGGGTCGTGTGTTTGGGCGGTTCCAATCAGACGGCCTCTCGGACGCCGAACGCGACCGCCTCAAAGAAGACAAGCTGGAATCACGGCTGGGACAGCTCCGCCGCGGTGGGTCGTCGCTCTATCGCTGCTCGATGAGCCCAGTCGACGCTTACGACCTCACCCGCGTGACGAAGGAATACTGGACGGGACACACCGAAGAGTACGGCGAGATCACTGACGCAATCGGCACGTTCCCGGTCGTCGCCCACGGCATCAGCGACGACGTACCGACAACCCCCGACCCGGACGACGTCGTCGACGCGATGGACGACAGCGGTGAAGAGACAGGTTCAGACGACACGGCCGATGTGTCCGCTGCAGATCGGCTCGACGATACGTCGACGCTCCACCAGTCGGTGATCGCACCGTCGACGGTCGATTGGGAGGCGACCCATGCCGTCATCAACGACGACACGTACGTCCGGACGTTCTGGATCGAGCAGTTCCCCGAAGAGCCAGCTGACGGGATATTCGAGCGCCTCCTGCTAGAGACCGACCTAAACACGGACATCAGCATCCATCTCGACCCCTTCGACAGTCAATCGGCCGAAGACATGATGGCCGACTGGATTTCGGATCTGAAGGTCAATCAGCACGACTCGAACAGCCTGAAAGCCGAGGACCTCCAGAAAGATATCGACCGTGGGAAGTTCATGCGGTCGCTCGTCCGCGCGAACAAGGCGTCGTTCTACCGTGGCGGCGTCTTCATCCGCCTCTCTGCCGAGAGCAAGCAGGAACTCGATACCCAGACGACGCGTCTCCGCTCCATCGTCAAGGACGCCCCAGCGAACTGCACACTGAAGGTCGCAAATCGCTGGCAGGAGAAGGGGTTGGCGACTGTCTCACCGCTCGGCGCGAACGAACTCGGTCGCGACCGAATGTCGACGCTGACGAATCAAGCGGTGGGTGCGATGTTCCCCTTCAGTTCGAACTACATGATGATGGACGAGGGCGTCGAATACGGCTACCATGGCCACAACGGCTCACCCGTCCAGATCAACCCGTGGGACCTCGAAACCGGCCACAGCGAACTCGTCGTCGGGATGCCCGGCGCCGGGAAGACGTTCGGCGACATCATGCGCCACCTCCGGATGATGAAACGCCAGCAGGACACGATGCTCGTGATGATCGATCCGGTCGGCGGATTCAAAGGCATCGCCGACGCGCTGAACGCGAAGACGATCTCCGTGGGTGGCGACACACAGCTGAATCCGCTGGAGATCCGTGAAACGCCGCAGGAAGTCCTCGACGCCGATGATGGCATCTCGCCGCTGTCGGCGAAGAAAGACGAAGTGTACGCCGTTCTGGAGAATTTCCTGACCGCTCGCGACATCGACCTCGGGACCGAAACGGGCGTTCTTTCCTACGTTATCGACGAGACGTACCGCCAGGCAGGCGTCGTCGAGGACGACGTCACGACGCACACCCCAGAAAACTCGCCGACGATGACCGACATCCATCGGATTCTCGCCGATATCGCGGAGAACCCCGACGAGCACAACATCGCCGCGTCCGAATCCGCTCGCGAACGCGCCGCAGCGTACGCCGATGAACTCGCAATTGCGTTCCAGCCGTTCCGTGAGGGTGGGTCGTACGACAACCTCGCGGAGCGCTCGGAGGTCGACATCCTCGAGGGCGATAACAAAGTCGTCTACATCGACCTCGGACAGATCGAAGGCAGTGCGTCAGGGATCGACCGCCAGACGTTCCTGATGCAACTGCTCCTCTCGACGGTCTACCAGCAGGCGAAGAAGACCGACCGGAACGTCGAACTCGCCATCGACGAGGCGCACTATCTCTTCGAGGACCAGGCGAATCTCGATTTCCTCGAAACGGCGTTTCGCCACCAGCGCCACGCTGGCCTCCGGATGGTCTTGCTCTCCCAGACGGCCCAAGAGTTCTACGAGACCGACCAGGCTGAGAAGATTCTCGGGATGTGCCCGATCAAGGTCTTCCACAAACTGCCGGACCTGGACGACGAGACGGCCGACAAGATCGGACTGACGCGCGAGCAGCGACAGTACGTCCGTGGTGCCGACGCTGGGAAGGAGGACCTCGGCTACAGTCAGGCACTCGTCCGTGTCGAAGAACACGGGACCTACCCACTGCACATCGTTGCGGATCCGTTCGAGAAGCGCGTCATTGACTACGAACCAGCAGATCAGGAGTTCATCCAGCAGGCCATCAGCGAGCAGTCTGAGGAATTGGTCGACTTCGACGCGTTCGTGGAGAACGAAGCGCAGATGAACGCGCTGACCAGCCGCTACGACCTCTGCGAGCAAGAAGCCACGCGACTGCTTGACGGAGAACTCTCCGAGGCGGAGATCGTCGACGCAGTTGTTGCGAACGCACAGCGAAACGGCACGGCGGAGTCGTCTGCGCTCGCTGACAGCGGCGAGGACGCACGCCAGTCCGACGACGAGGTGAGCGACGATGCTTGATGGGTTATTGGGTGGCGACCCGCAGTACGACGCCACACAGCTCCCGATCGACGAGCCACTCGTCCAGCCTCCTGAGAGCGCGCCGGGGATTCTGCTTCGGATTCGGCCGTTCAAGGAGAATCAGGGCGTCGTCGACGGCGCCGGCCTGCTCCAGTCAGTCCACGACGTGACGACGAACTTCCGAGGGAAGAACACGAGCGACCACCACTCCTTCGAGGTCTGGTTCGACGAGGGGAAGGTCAAATTCTTCATGCACGCCGCGACCGAGGCGGCCGCCGACAAGTTCCGCCGCCGCGTCGGCAACAACTACGCCAACAGCGAAGTGTTCCCCGTCGACGGTGGAGCTGCCTTCCCCGTTATCGACCCCGACGAGTACGTCGCTGGTGCGTGGCTGGAGATGGAGAAGCTCCCGTACTACCCGATTCGTCACCACAACAGCGACGAATGGGCGACGGACCCCTACGGCGAAATCACGAGCGAGATGCTCTCACTCGACGACAGCACGGTCGTCACGCAAGTCGTCTTCCGGCCCGCAAAACAGTCCTGGACGGACGGCGACCGGTTCAAGCACAACAGCGTCGACGACCTCGCCCACGCACTCCGGCAAGGAACATCAGTTGGATGGCTCGATCCCCAAACGCGGCCAGCGAGCCAGAAGGACAAGCAGGCCGCCAAAACCATCGAACAGCAGCGTGGCCAGCAAGCGTTCCACGTCAACATCCGCGTCCTCGCAGCCTCCACGGACAAGAACGAAGCCGAAGCGCGTGCCCGTGGGGTCGCCGGGATGTTCAGAAAGTACTACAACGCCATGACCGAACAGGGCCTCGACGATACACCAGTGTGGCATCGGAAAGAGAGCAAGCGTGCGAGCCAACTCCGCCAGCACGTCGCCCGGATGGCCGACCGCGAGTGGACCGACCGCCGGATGATCATGACCGTCGACGAACTCGCCGGCGTCGCCCACATCCCGAACAACGAGATCGAGACGCCGAACATCGACTGGCGCTACACCCAGCGTGGCGATCGGGTTCCTGCTGATACGGATCAGTACGACGACACAGCAGCCAGACACCGTTCTGGCGATCGATCGGCTAGACAAGGAGGGAAGGATCGTGTTTGATCGCTTCTTCGGTCGCGACGACGACCAAGACGCTGCGTCGAATGCAGACGCTGCCTCGGACGAGTCAGCAGAGAGTGACGCAGGCCCGATGGCTGAGACCAGTCCGGGCCCGCAGTCACTGCTTGGCGAAACGTACGACATCACCGAACAGAACACGGACTACGTCGGGAGCAAGCCCGTCATCACCGAGACGCAAAATGAGGGCACTGTCGCCGGCTCATACATCCGCGAGATGCTCGAATCGGGCGTCGATACAGCACCATCGCCGCTGTGGATCGGCTACGACGAGGACGCCCAACGAGGGTTCCGTGAAGCACCGCTCCAGTTTGAGTCGCTCTTCCGGCACATCTGGATCACCGGCACCACCGGCTACGGGAAAACGACGGAACTATTGAACATGATGGTCCAGTGGGCGTATTCAGGGTACGGATTCGTCTACTTCGACCCGAAGGGCCGTGACTCTCGGGAACTCCTGCGGATGCTCCCTGAAGACCGGCTCGACGATGTTGTCTGGATCGAACCCGGCTCATCCGAACACGACAAGACGGTCGGGCTGAACTTCCTCGAAGTTCCCGACTGCGAAACCGAAGAAGAGCGTGAAAACGAGATCGAGAATCGCATCGAGAACCTCAAAGCGATCTTCGATACGGACGAGTACTGGGGGATCAACATGGAGTCGATCACCGAGTCGATGGGCCGGGCAATGATGCAGTCCGACCAGCCGTTCTCGGTGATCGATATGTACTTCACGCTGTTGCACGCTGAGCGCCGCGAAGAGTTCGCCCTCGACGTCGACGATCCCTACGTTAGGGAGTTCTGTCTCGAAATCGCGCGGATGGACGACGAAACCGTCCGGCCGCTGCTCAAACGCATCAAGTCGTGGGTCGAAAACTCGGTCATCCGGCGGATCATTGCCCACCGCGAGAGTACCATCGACTTCCGTGATATCATCGACAACGACCGGATCGTCATCGTCCGTACGCCCGTCGAGAACACGGACATCAAGAAGATGGTCACACTCGGCGTGATGCGAAACCTCTGGAGCGCCATCCAACAACGGTCGTACGAACGCGATACCGATCCAGATCCGTACTTCGTGCTCTGTGACGAGTTCGACGACATCGCGAGCGACAACCTCGACATCGAGTCGATGCTCGCTCGTGCCCGGTCGATGCGCCTCTCCGTGACGTTGTCGTCGCAGTATCCCTCACAGTTCGGTGAGGACACGCGCAAGGCGATGCAGAACAACTGCGACAACCTCATCGCCTTCTCCGTGAACGACGTCGACGACGCCCAGCTCTTGATGAAGCGCTTTCGCGACTACACGGCCGAAGACCTCATCTCGACCGACCAGTACCAGGCCTGGACGAAACTCCCACTGGAGGGTGGTCGGTACTCCGAGCCAGTGCTCCTCCGAACGTTCCCGCCGTATCCACCACTGCGGTCGGCCGATTCGGTCGACGACATCATCGAGGCGAGTTTAGACCGGTATGGAACCGACCCGCTTACCGACGCGGAGATCATGCAGAACCTCATCTACAGCGACGCCAACGAGGCAGCGAATCCGACACAGATTCTGGACAAGACGATGGCCGAGGCGATTCGTGCCGTTCAAATCCGAGAGAACGCCCGCGAGGCAAACGGCTGGGTGGACATCGTCGCCATCGACGAGGAACTCTCGACACGCCTCGAGAATAGTCAGGCTGAGATCGACTACGAGTACGAGGACTTACCGGACGTGCGTGACGCGTCGCGGTTAATCGATGTCGAGTTACAGGACGGCGAGATTGTGGCGCGGCTCTCCGACGACGGGGAAACGGAGGTGCAGCCCGAAACGGGGACTGCTAGATCGGCAGGAGGAATGAGCCACGATGCTGTACTCATGGATACTGAGACGGCGCTCACCGAGCGTGGGTTCAGTGTTGATATTCTCGAACAGGACGGGAGCGAGCAACCCGACGCCACCGCGACGCACCCAGACCACGACGTGGTGTTCAACATCGAGGCCGAGACGACGACGCCTGACCGACCCGCGAAAGTCTTGCAGAACCTCAAACGAGCGCACGACGCAGATCGCGTCCCGCTCTTCGTCGTCCGCCCTGGCGATCCTGAGACCGAGTGGGCGACGCGACTCGAGAATATTCTCTCGCCGCCGCTGCGAGAGCGGGCGGACGGCACCGAGCAGTTCTACAACTGCGATGAGATCGTGACCTTCGGCGGTGGGGCGACCGCCCACGGTGGGGTAACCGCCGTTCGGCCCCGGACGGCCGACACAAATCGGACAGTCTGGACGCGCGACGATGGTGAGCGTGTGCTGTCAGACGGCGAGACGGAATTCGCCCGCGTTCCAGATGAGGGGGCGCTCTCGAAAGACGGCGTCCCGGCCTACTACAGTTACGACCACGAAACCGGGCAGTACACCGTCCATAAACCCGGAGAGACCCGCGTCTTTGACTCGAAAGACGAGTTCAAGGCCGAGTGGACGCCGATCAAGCGACCGTTCATTCCCGATGTCGAACTCCCAGATGCGGACTATTCGCGTGACAGCTACGTCGTGTTGCTGCTTCCGGAGGACGGTGCTCCTACGGTATTCCAACAGGGAGAATCGTATACACTCTCCGAGAGCCCAGACGAGGAGGACTTGTGGCCGGACGCCCCCACCAGTGAGCACGCACAGGCCACAATATCGATGGATTCCGGTGAGGAGACTCCATCGACGGAGTCTACCGCACCTTCAGATGGGTCGGTGGAGATCGATCCGAGTGGTGACGGCATCGAGGCGTTCGCAGCGATGTACATCAGAGAAGCTGAGGGAGCCCAGGTGCCAAAGGAAACGCTGTTTCAGGCGTACTCGGCCTGGACTGACCAGCACGATATTGAGGGGACAAATGCGAGTTGGTTCGGTCGAAAGCTCGCGAACGTCGTCGAGTATGAGAATGATCGGGTCAGAGACGGCGACGATCTGGTGACTGTCTACACCGGTGTCGACCTGACGCCAGCGGGATCACAGTTCCTTGAATAATGAGAACTATCAGAATTATGGGTAAAATTCAATGGGGTGGCACACAGATCAACTCTGAACAATCACCGATATCCCAATCACCCCGCTATAACCACCCTAACCCCCGATTCCGGGATTGTAGCATGATTTGTTCAGGGCAAAGTAAGCGTTCAGGTCAAAGAATTGATGAATGTTCAGGGGAAAATCGCAAGACTGGAGTAGTGTTCAGGGCAAACCACGGGTCAAAACCAACTAGTATACAACGGGTAGCACCCGTTGGACAGAGTACTGGACAGCCCACCGGTCGCGAGGACTTCTATCAGGATAGTGATGTAGAGAGTGAGGTGACTCACTGGGTGCTCATTGGGAGGGAAGAGGATGGAATATGAGCCACCACTTGCTGTCTCGGAGTGCCCGGAGACGTTACGCGAACGCGAGCAGTGGGTGTGCTGGCGGGAAGAAACACGCGACGGTAAACCGACGAAAGTACCGGTGACGCCAGGGACAGGAGGATTCGCGTCGTCGACAGACCCCGAGACGTGGGATGCCTTCGAGACAGCACTCGAATACACCGAGACGGAGCACGCTGATGGTGTCGGGTTCGTATTCACTGACGACGATCCCATCGTCGGCGTTGACCTGGACGACTGCCGCGATCCCGAAACGGGCGACGTCGACGACGCCGCACAAGACATCATCAAGCGACTCGACTCCTATACGGAGGTATCGCCGTCCGGTACCGGCTATCACGTCCTGATCACCGGCGAACTTCCCGAAGGACGGAACCGTCGCGGGAGCGTCGAACTGTACGACACGGCACGTTTTTTCACCGTCACTGGCGACCACGTCGATGAGACTCTCGGTCGCGTTGCACGTCGACAGGACGCGCTCACAGCGATTCACCGCGAGTACGTCCAGGACACCGAGCGTGACACAGCATCCGAGTCCGAGCCGGGGAATGGCACTGACGACCAGTCAACGGCGACCGGGACAGCCGACGTCGACGTTGATCTCGAGGATGAGGACCTCCTCGAGAAAGCGCGAAACGCGTCGAACGGCGAGAAGTTCGAGCGGCTCTGGAACGGGAATACGGTCGGCTACGACAGTCAGTCCGAGGCCGATATGGCCCTGTGTTGTCTGCTGGCGTTCTGGACCGGTGGCGACCGGACGCAGATGAAGCAGCTGTTCCGGCAGTCGGGATTGCTTCGGGAGAAGTGGGACGAGGTCCACTACGCTGACGGGTCGACGTACGGGGAGAAGACCATCGAGCGAGCGATTGCGACCACGTCGGAGTTCTACGACCCGGACGCCGGCGACGATACCGCGGACGACACCCCCGGCGGATCGTCTCCAGACGTCGGCGCTGCTGACTCGGAACGGAGTCGCGCGTATCTAGCCGAGAAGAATCGGCTATTGAGCGAGCGCGTCGACGAACTCGAGGCGACACTCACGGAGAAAACCGAGCGCATCGACGCTCTCGAAGCGGAGATCGAGCGACTCACTGACGAACTCGCTACCCGTGGCCGGGAAGAAGAGTCCCAGGGCGAGCACGTCTCTACTGCGAATGAGAACGGTGCTGAGTCAGAGTCATCCTCTATGTTGAGTCGATTATTCGGCGGTCGGTTCGAGTAGCGACGCGACCGCAACGGCACGTCTGTCGCCCCCGCCAGGGGGTGGCGGGGCGCATCACGTGCCCCCGATAAACGATGGCTTCGGAACGTACGACCCAGACGCAGACGGTACAGCAAGCAGCAACCAACTCCGACGGGGAGGCTCCGTGGGCGGACCTCGAGGTGGCGATCCCGAGCGACCGGAATCACGCGTCGCTCGTCGCGCTCGTGGAGTGTGTCCTCGTCGAACTGACTCACGAACAGGTGGGGGCCGTCGTCGTCGCCCAGCAGGTGTGGGGGACGAAACGTACGCAGTACGTCGCCGTCGACGACGTCGGCGAGCAGTTTCAGAAGCGGCACTTCGACAGCCGGCTTGGCTGGCACGAGACTACCGTTCCTCGAGAGACCGTTCGCGACGAGCTCATCACCAAAGTCACTCGGTCGGCAGTCTCACCGCCGGAGCGCACACGAGAAGCAGCAGCCAGCGAGCCAAACACGTTCACCGTGAAGCCAGTTCGGGAACTCCAGACTCCATAACCGACACCCTTAACCAACATTCAGGGCCAGTCCTGGCGCAGTGTTGGTTAACGACGTTCCAGAATTCATGTCCTCAACCCCCGCCCACCGCCCTGTTCCTCCACGACGTTACCGTTATCGGCTATCGCGATCCGCGACCGGACTGACACTGCCGGCTGTAGCTGTTTATCAGCGCCGCAAGCCGTGCAGCGCGCGACCATGAGTGCTGCGTGACCCATCATGGCTGGTCCCGACCCTCACGACGACACGAGTGCCGACTACGAACTGTTCGAGAAAGCACTGCTCGCCCAGGACCGTGACGCCGCGAGCGTCGCGACCGCGGACGTCGACGACGCGACAGCCCGCAGCCTGGTTGACGACCTCATCGACGCGGACGTCGTCACACCCGTTCCCGAGGATCGCGTCCTCGTTCACGAGCCGAGTGGCACTAGCTTCGACTCGGCGAGGCAGTTGGCCGTCTTCCACCGTGGCTGGACAGCCGGTCGCGACGCCGACGTGGAGGGCGAGTGATGCAGCAGACGCTCACAGGGTGTGCGTTCTGTGACGCCCCGCCCGGTACCGAGAGTGGCGAGGCGCATACCTGGGGCGAAGACGAGCGGGTCACTCACCCCATCTGTGTCGACTGTGCGATCCAGACGGAACTGGATCCCGACGAACGCAATCACTACGCCTGCGACGGCTGTGGGCTCGTCGTCGACGCCCTCGCGGCGCTGACGCGCTTCCGCGTCGAACTCGGTCATCTCGAAGGCCCATTGCAGCTGTGCGAGCGGTGTAGCCCTGGTGGCCTCGCGACGTACTGGACGCGCGACCTCGAGGAACATCTCGTTGCCGACTGTTGAGGCACTGTTTTAGCGTAGCACTACCTGTGATCGCGTCCTACACTCTCGGATGTAACGGACTTACGCAGTCCCAGTACGTTGAACACCGGGGACGACATCCAGAATGATATGGACTTCCCCGCTGCAGGTCCTCGATTACGCTCGAAGATTCCCTTGCTGGGATTCGCCAGCAGCGACGACTGGAGCCATCGACGACTGACACTGGGGCGGACACCCCAGGGTGAGTGCTGATGTCTGATTCCAAGGGCCTCTACGACGTTCGTGAACGAACCGGGAATCCCGAGCACGCATCCGTCGACGATGTGGTCGAACTCGTATTCGAGCGCGCGCAGCATCCCCGTACGGATCACCACGACGGGCATCTCGACGAACAGATGGCGACTGTCGTCGACAGGTACGGTACCGCCCCTGTCCGGACCGTCATTCACCGCGTCCTTGTCGACGGCACGCCCTTCCGGACCGCCACTCAGGACCTCGAGGTACGCAACGTCGACGGTGTTCGTATCGGGACGACCGCTGGCCAGTTCCTCGACGAACTGAACGCACAGGACGACGGCTGAGCGGCGTAAACCCTTCCTGTTCCATGGGCGTTACTGTGCAAGCTCTGTGCATACGCCGAAACCGTTATCCGGCTGTGTGCAAAACTTGCACATACAATGAGCGCAAGCGACGATCCCCGACGGGTTCACTTCCAGTCGCCGGAGTATCTCGTCGACCGGCTCGATGCCATCGCCGATCTCTTCGACAAAGACCGGACGGACCTCCTCGTCGATGCTATCCGGGAGTACATCGAAGACACTGCCGACAGCGAGACGTTCCAGGAATTAGTTGCGACGAAGTACTATGACGACCAACTCGAGTTCGAGACGGTGAAACAACTGGTGGGCGCCGAGACCGCCCAGCGACTCCGCCTCCTCAAAGCAGATCTCGAGGACGAACCACTCGATCTCGCTACCCCCAATGACGTCGACGTCTACGATGGGGATGTGACGACGGTCGACACCGCGGTCGACGACGATCGATGAGCGGTCCACGACTGCGAACAGTCGTCGCCGACACGAGTGCGCTCGTCAGTCTCGCGGTGCCCCGTGCGGATGCAGCCATCGGTACCGATGTTCCCGACCCGTTCCAATACCTGCTCACCTCCTGTGACGTGGTCGTCCCTCCGGAAGTAGTCGCAGAACTCCGCGACATCACGCAGTATCAGGACATCCACGCCGCAGCCGCGAGTAACGTCCTCGCGGCCCGTGGCCACTACACGGTCGAAGATCCATATGCGCGCGACGACACCCCGGACGCGCGACCGACGTTCGGCCTCGATGACGGCGAAACTGATGGCATCGTCCTCTCGAACGCGCTCGACGTCGACGGCTTTCTCACCGACGAGTTTGGTGGAACGAACTTCCCGCTCATCCACGCCGTGCTACAGGGCCCGCGGATCGTCCCGACACCGCGGCTCATCTGCGACTACGCCCGGAACGGCCATATGACCCACGAGGAGGCGCGAACGCTACTGAGCGTGATCAGCCCCCACCGGAGCTGGGACAACAGCCCATACGTCGCCCAGTTGGTAGCACTTCTAGAGGAGTAGGTTCATTCGCCCTCGAGGTCACGAGCGTCGAGTTCGCCGGCGAGATACTGTTTCCCTTTCTGAGTGATATCATAGACACCGTTTCCGAGATGAACGAGGAGACCGTAGGTGACGAGTGTTTTACAGCGGGCGTTGATGTGCTGTCGAGAGAACCGGACGCGGTCACTGTCAGCCATTTCCTTCGGGGTATCGGGGCCCTCTTCAGCAAGATGCTCCAGAATGCGATCATCGGCGCGTGACATCCAGTCGGCGTCAAAGCGCATAATCGCCTGTGGTTGCGCCGACGCTATCCCAAATGCGCTAAGTCAAGTAGCAAAGCGTTACGCTTCTGTGGTTGACCCCCAACGTTTTAAACGTCTGTCATCCAAAGCCCCGAGTGTTCAGATGCATTCTCCTCCAACGGACAGTTCGGGCGGACCGAATGACCTCGTCGTCGAAATCATCGAGACACTGGAGACATGTGGGCTCGAAGACGACGCCTATCAGCTCCACGATTACGTGGATGTCGATGCGCTCGAACAGTTGGTTTCCTCATCCGATGGGGACATCACCGTCCAGTTTACCGTCGAAGGAATTCCGCTCGAGGTCTCACTGGACGGTGTCGACGTCATCGTCGAGGACGAGTCCGAGTGCGTCGACGAATAACGACGTTCGTTGCGGAGACAGGGAATGTTCTCGAAAGCCCTCGACCGCTCGACGTCCCGCGACCGCGCGAGACTGCGTCTCGCTGGCCCTCGTTCGCTTCGCTCACGAGAACGCCGCTGCGCGCCTCGTGCCTGCGGTGCTTGCGGGGTCGGGGGACGGCCGAGGCGGCCTCGCCCTTTCTGAGTCCACCAGGACTGTCGATTCCCCATCGAGCGACGTGGTCGGCTGGACAGGTGTGTACGTACCGGCCCGCCCCGCTCGCCGCTGCCGCCCTCCGCGTCGCTCGCAGTTACACCTTTTCAGTACGTGGTGTAGAAAACGCTATCTTCTGATCACAATGGCTGGTCAGATATCGTCGTTTGACTGAGTACTGCTGTCACTTGTGTAAGACGGGGTTTCGACCGCCCCGAAATATAATCGGTTCGGCAGTGTCTTTCACCGACTCTAACTGCTCAACCCCCCAGCCGACAGCGGTCTCAGTATCGTTCAGTATACAGCCCTGAATTCCTTTTTCGGTGTAGACGACGATACCCACTGCCGTGTCATCGACGATCCACAGTCCATACACGTATGGGATTGCCCCACGAAGCAGCATGACGTCTGGATCCTCGACAGCTTCTCTCGTTTCTTGAGGCTGGAGTTCGTACAACCGGTCAAATACGTCCCCATCGAGCACTAATTCCAGTTCGTATCCATCACCTAACGGCAGCGTCGTAGAAGTCCATCGCTGAGCCGATAAGGGCCTTAGGCGCGAATCCTCGAACGAGGGAGGCCTCACGGACTGACTGAAGCATTGGGTCAAGAACTGCATCCGGGACGTTCTCCTCCGCAATATGCGCCGTTGATCCCTCGAGAAACGCGTCGTCGATAGACGTTTCGGTGGGCAGCGCAGCGAGAATTGGCGCTGCGTCGGCGAGATCACTGAGAAACGATGCGTACTCGTCGTGTTTGCGATATGCACACACCCCGGCCGCGGTTGCGTGCCATTCCCCGTCTCGATACTCAACGAGGTATGCGTCAGCGAGCGAGCGCAGTACTCGATCAATCGTCGAGCGCGAACAGTCCAACAGTTCGGTAAGCTCACGTTTTGAACGTGGGGCTGCGGTGAGGAGACGCAGAAATCCCGACCGGTCTGCGATTAGCGCTTCCAACTCGGCAGGATCGGGTTGGTCCATTAGCGAGTACTAGTAGGGTGAGCGTATTCAGTTCTGTGGAGGTCCGGGTGAGAGCTACTGTTACAGATTGAGGGGGGTACTCACTGCATGAGGGAGGTACTCTTGTCTTACCAAGGGTAATCATCAATTAACGTGAATACAAGCCGCGAGCGAATGGTAAGTGGTGTGTTACCATGGTGGAACCAGACCCCGCCCCCGACTTTGACGAGGAACAGTATCAGAATGAACTCAACGACGCTGTTGACGATGGTGGCGGTTGCGCAGAAACGTGGGAGACGCTCTCGGAGGCACGTGACAAGTTTACGCCCGATAGACGGTCTGTTCTCAAGGGAGTCGGTGCGTTAGGAGCCTCTGCGGTTGGTGTCAGCAGTCTCGGGGTTGCTACTGCGAAAGAGAAGCCGGGCAATGAAGAGATTGAAGTAGCACTAAACTCAGATGCGGTACAAGCTCTGCTTGAAGAGCTTCATTATCCAGATGTCCGTAAGAATGCGGCTAAAAAAATCAAACCGAAGATTCAAAATGCTGATGAGGACGAAGAATTAGATACGGACGAGCTCCTTTCAATTCTTAAACTCCCTACGAAAATCGGCGACATTATTTATCCACTTATTGATCAAGAGGAAGGTTCACCAGTCATCTTCAGATTCAAAGGGAAGGGAACCAGACCTGGAAAGTACAACGATCTCCCTGATAATGTATCCTCTGGTCTCATATCAGATGGTGAAGATATCACGATCGTCAGGGGCGCTACGAAACATGAAATAGATGTCATCCTCAATGCTACCCGATTCGATAATAAAGAAGATTTGAGGATTGTCAAAACCTCAGAAATGAACGGATTTCGCCTCTTCAAAGGCTTCGAAGATTCGTCAGAACAATCATCTCAACAGGATCCAGATTCGGACTTGGATCTCCAAGTGTATGAGGTGCTCTTAGAGGATCGTGAGATTCAGTACGAAGTACAAGAATTATTCGAAGACGACGAACCGAGCTCGGATGATATTGAAGTTGGAGAAGTAGCTATAGCACAACAGTCTTGTTTGAATACCTGTACTACGTGTATCGGAATCATTGGAGGAGCCTGTCCAGCATGTTTGGCTTTCTTAACTTTTGGCGTCCCGGGCGCAGTAGCGTTTATTATCTGTTTCACGAGTGTTTGTGGGATTACTCTCCCGGTCTTTTGTGGCCAGTGTCTTGATTGTGGGACCTAACCGAACAATTATATAATTTCTGGTCATCTACATCAATATGAAACAAAATCAGTATATCTGGGTATTAGCAGCCCTCCATGCGATTGTACTCATCATTTTACTATATGGTGTGTCAACAGACTCAGATCAAATCTTGAATTACGCGTTGGGACTAATCTTTTTACTTATGTTACCGGTAGCGTATCTGGTTGCGAAACGAGCTGATGTGTTATGAATGGCCGCGATTCGAATACAACCCTTGATGAGTCAACGCAAATTCAGCGACTTGGCGTCGGTGCCACGGTTGGCGGCCTCATCCTTATTGGTGTCGTGTCGGTCAGTTCATCGTTTAATGCAGCGAGCGTCCTGATTGCGCTTGGCGCAGTAGCTGTCCTCGGTGAATGGATAGTCTCCCGATCGTACACCGTCGGAGTTGGAATCGGTATCCTCGGCATATTCCCGCTTGTCGGAGAAATTCCCGTCGACCTCCGGTTTATCGGCGGTGCAGCAGTTGTGGCAGGTGTCGTCGTCTACCTGCTCGGGCCACGCCTCAACACCGTATAAAAATATCGTATGTGTTTACCCCCAGAAATCGCAAGACAGAAGAGGCTTTTGCTAGCGCCCAGCTTCACCGCTCAACGGCGTAACGTCACTAACACCAGCGCCGTCTGTCGATTTTTGAATTCACCGCCAAACAGGATCACTTATAAATGCTATTTTGCCCCTTATTTTCGGGCGTTTCAGGGGATTGAGAACCCTCTCTGTGGGGGTAAACAGATACAAAATATCGAAACGACGCCCTCACAATGGTTGCAATCGAAACTCACGACCTGACGAAACAATACGGAACTGTCCTCGCCGTCGACGACCTCTCGCTGTCCATTCCGGAAGGTGTCGTCTACGGTGTGCTTGGCCCGAACGGTGCCGGCAAAACGACCATGATGCGGATGTTGACCACGCTCACGAAACCAACCAGTGGTTCCGCGAGGGTGATGGGCGATCCCATCACGGATCGTCTCGCCCTCGTCGAACATATCGGTTACCTTCCCGAAGAACCACCCCTGTTCGATGAACTCTCCGGACACGAGCAGTTGGACTATATCCGCGGCCTGCGTGATCTCCCGCTGGAGCCAACGCAAGAGCGCATTGAGAGCCTCGTCGACGCACTTGACCTCGAGGATTACATCGACCGCCGTATTGCTACATACTCGAAGGGGACCCGTCAGAAACTCGCCTTCGTCCAGATCCTGTTACACGGCCCCGACGTGCTTTTTCTCGATGAACCGACAGAGGGCCTCGATCCACGAGCGGCCCGCACCCTCCGAACCATGATCGACGATCTCGCCGACGAGGGAACAACGATCATCCTGTCGTCACACATCCTGCCGATCGTCGAAGAACACGCTGATATCGTCGGTGTCATCTCGAATGGCCAACTCGTCGCCGAAGGAGCGCCTTCCGAGCTTCAGCGCCGCGCCGAAACCGGAAAAAAACGCTCGCTCGAGGACGTCTTCCTCGAGGTAACGCAGGAACTCCCAGACGCGACGCAGGGGCCCGAAGACGAATCGGGAAACCACGATGAGTGACCGCCGCTGGCTCAGACACGGCGTACGAATCGGGACAACTGAGTATCGGCGGACGCTCCGTGGGCTTCGTCAGGACTCCCTCCGACTGTTCCTGGTTGGTGGAGCAGTACTGGCCGTTCTGGCGGTAACGGCCTTTCTGGTACTGCTCATGCGCCTCTTTCTGGCTGATTTGGAACCAACACCGCTGCCTGCGATGCTTGCTGGACTTACTGTCCCGTTCTGGGGGACGATCGTTTATTTATATGCCGCTAGAGCGCTCTCCCGGACGGGACGGATCGACGCAGAATCACTCATGCTTACGACGACATCAACGCGGGCAGTCGTAACTGGTCTCGTTATCGCCGAACTCCTCCGTGGGGCAACCTATCTCGCCCTACCGACGATCATTCTCGCAGGGGCGTTCGCTGCGACGGTCGGGGCACCACTCTCGGTGCTCTGTATCCCACTCGCGGTCACTACACTCCTCGCGAGTGCTGGTATCGTCGGGTACACGCTTGGTCTCGCCGGCGCGACGCTCGTTTCGACCTCACCGTTCATCGCTCGATATAAAACCCCTCTTGGAATTGGTCTCGCAGTGCTTCTCATGGGTCCCATCTTCGCGCTGAGTTCTGGCCGGATCGATTTCGCCGTCCTTGCGTCGGTTCCTATCGCTTGGTATACTGACCTCCTCGTTGTCGGATCACCGATTCAGCCATCACTGCTTAGAGCACTCGGGGCGATTGGGGTGACGATCGCACTTGTTGGTCTCGCTGGGGCGGCCGTTGATCGCCTCGCAGGAATCTACTGGTACAGCGATCCGATCACAGGTACCATAACTGGGGTGGAATCGACTTCCCCGCCGGAGGCCGTTTCGCCACTTGAAGCGGCACTGCGGCCCATCCCGTTGTCGCTCGTTCTCTCGAAGACACCGAGCCGGACCGTCGCAGCCAGAGCACTCATCCAGACGCTCCGGAACCCTGGAAAACTATCGTTCGTCCTCCTACCGGCCATCGTGGCAGCACCGACAATCGTGAATGCTTTCGGTTCCGGGATCGGCTGGGAAATCCTCTTGGCGGTATGTTTTGTCGGTATTCCCTGGTTTAGTGGCGTCGCCTTCGGGTTGAATCCGCTCGGCGACGAAGGTGATGTACTACCCGTGACACTCACGACAACGGTCTCCGGTCGGACGTTTGTGCGGGGCTTGGCAATCCTCGGCTTCTCTGTCGGCAGCATGCTCCTACTTCTTACAGGACTCGTTTTTGGGCTGTTCAGTCCCTTCAACACGACTGATCTCACGGCAGCACTGCTGTTGGCAGCTGCCCTCCTGTGGTGTTCTGTATTGCTTGCACCTGCAGCCGGAGTTCGGTTTCCCCGGTTTAGTACAGTCTCCGCTGGTCGGGCTCAAAACATCCTCCCGCCGAGCTTGACGGCGAGTACACTCCACGGAATTATCGTGTTCGGTTTCGGGCTGTTCGGTGCGCTGTCGTGGTTCCTTCCCGAAGGAACACGGTCTATCATCGCTGGATTCTTTTCGACGGTTCTCTCGCTCCCCTTGGTGTGGGTAGCTGAACGTGGTGTCGGTCTCGTCGAGCCAGTGCTCACGACTGTACGCACAATTGGATCAGGAGTTGGGAACCTCGCGCCGGGGGTTATTCAGTTGGGTGGCTACGGTGGCGCGATCGGGGGACTCGTCCTTCTCGGTGTAACGTCCTATTGGTATGTCATCAGTCGGTTCGAGTCTTACCAGATCTCGTGAACGTTCGGGCTTAACCTGGATTGGATCCCTCAAATAAGTCTAAATCAAAGCGTTGGTTTCATCATTTTTCTCATCTATCGTATGACCACCTCTAACGATTCATCTCCCATTGAGAGTCTTCAAATGCGCTCCCTGTGCGAAGCGTACCAGCTCGGGATCATCATCCGAAACAAACTCAGAGAAACCAATCTCGTCACCGCATTCGAGAACCTCGATCACTCGATAGACTCGATTGAAGACGGGTATCCAGCGTGGCATCCTGCGCCACTTTCCTTTCGCGCGATGGTGTTCTCGTTCGTGTTCGTGGAGATAACGGGTGACTCATACGCCGACTTCAGTCGACGACTTACCCGACAACCGGAAGTCGCCACTATTCTCGGCTTCAGCCGGGTGCCCGACGAATCAGCCTTCTCGCGGGCGTGGCGAAATCGATTTGCCGCACGAACCGTGTCCTCGCCATAGCGGGCTACTAATGCGTCTATCTCGGGGTTGCTATCTTGCATAAAAATCAGTTATTGATCAGTGCGAATGGTTCCGAAAAACGAGTCGAACTCCCGAAACCACCAGTTGACTCGGATTTCGATTTGATCTTCGGTGAAATATTCCGGTGTAGACGGATCTTCCCACACTTCTGGATCAATCATCAAGTCGATCTTCGACTCGTTGAAATAGGCTGCCACCTCGGCTAATCCATCCTCAAGATCATCACCGAAAAGGTCGATGGTGACATCATGGCCATCGATTGTTGCACTTCCCATTTCCTCGAACTCATCGGAAAGTATGGTTAGGTGGATCACAGTTCTCCGTATCTCCGATTGAGGTCTTCGATGATGTCTTCCCAGTCCCGTTCAACCGCGACTGACAGTTCGTTTCGGATATAGGCCGGAATGACGAAGTGTTGGTTTGCTGCCCATATAAGGTCTTCGTGGTGTTCGTAGAGATTTTCGATTTCCTCTTGTGAATACAGTTGACTAAGATCACCATCGAATAGCACCGCGGCGAACTTTGCCGCAGTTTCCTGCGAGTTTGTCGCACTGTATGGGCTATATATGTAGCGGTCACTGCGGTCTGCTCCGAAGAACACCTCGGATGAGATTGCCATTCGGAAGTGGCTTCGAGAAAGAGCCTCGGCGAACACGGCTAACGAACCTTCGTCAGTTCGCTGAAAGCCGGGATCGGGGGCAATATCATCGGGGTCAACCCCGTAATCGACTTTGACATTGCTTTCAGGAGCATACTGCCGAAACTCCATCGTGTCGTCGATGATCTGGCCGGTATCTCTGTCTACCGGAATCCGTTTTGTAAGCCCGTCCCTATCAACGGCGAACACCTGTTGATTTTTGTATTCGTGTATTCCTTTGACTACCCGGAGTTCGATTTCACTACCATCGTGGTCGAGGAGTGCTACTTTGACGTAGCCGCCTTCTTCAAGATCGGGGTTGGGTCCAAAAACCAAGTCACCGCGGGAATCATACTTGCCGTCGTATTCAATCTTACCAGCGTCTTGGGCTTCGGCTACGGTGTTGTCGTAGATGTGTTGAAGCCACTCGGGACTTTCGATATTTCTGTCGTCGTAATCATCACGCTGATTTTCATTCAGCATCATGTACGCCGTTGGCTGTGCGCTGCCAGCATTTATATCGTACTTGGTTATCTCGGAGACACCGCCGCGTTCGACATAATCGAAATCAAGCTCGTCGAATTGTCGATACACCTTAACCTTACCCCAATAATCACCACGACGAGCATCTCGATGGTGGTCGTACCCATTCGTTAAGAGATACGCGTGCATCATTTCGTGGCGGATAGTTTTGATTTTACCCTCGCTACGATCACTCGGGGACCAGCTGTCAGGATTGTGGAGCTTGATTCGAACGGTCCGGTCGTCACGGCTGTGTCGTGTCATCGGGTTTTCATCCGGTGCTGTCTGTCGGAAGTTCTTGATGTTGTTTGCCAGTTCGATGGCTTCGTCAGGATTGGTTATCGCCGCGGTATATTCGCGCCACACCTGATTGATCTCGTCTTTCGCGGTTTCATCGAGATAATTGCCCTTGGGAATCAGATCGAACTGCTCATCAGCAATATCCCATTTTTCGTCGTCCGACAGGAGATCGCGGTTTTCATACGCAACAACGTGCTTTTTCGTCAGTGCGCTCGGACCTCCATCGAGCCGCGTTTCAGCCATCTTATCGCCGAAGCGAACTTGAAGGCGTTTACGCTCTCTCACGTCGGTCACAACTGCTCGCCGGTAGGATTTTTCGCCACGATCCCACACGATCAAGCCGACAACGCCGTTCACGAATACATCCACGCTGCCGCCCACTTCGTCATCAAGGAAGTCCACGATCGCGACATTTCAGCGCCCGAGGTTCGGCCAAAGTCAGAGATCCTCAACGATACTGAGGAAGCCGCAGACTCAGTAGAAGACGAATCCTTCTCACAGGAGGAGATTGTTCAGACAACGCGCCTCGCGCGTGATCACGCCTTCGGACACTTCGACTCTGGTCGGGCGTCGAACGCCTCGTACGAGGACACGCAATTTTTCGAGTTACAGACATTCATGGGAATGGTTCGGTGCGGAGCCACGCAGGGAGCTACTCGCTTTCAGTACCGGCGTGGCGAGGACTACGGCCCACATGGCGATACCCACCTTCGCACTGTCAAGCAGTTCGATCCTGACGAGCTTGTCGACGGCTTCTACGAGACAACGGATCGCTTGCTTTCCGTGATTGCTTCTGAATCCTCATTCCGCCGTCCAGTCACTGCGGCGATCGACATCACCACCATTCCCTATTATGGAGATGTCGAGGAGATGTCGATGGTCAGCGGGACGAAAGACAGGGACGGTCGAGCGTTCAAATTTGCGACGCTGTCGATCATCGGGCAGAACATCCCGCTGATTTTGGCTGTCGAGCCGGTTCGAGAGAGCTCTGAGTGGGATGAGAACCCGTCGAATCAGATCCATCGTACTGTGCGACGGCTCGTTCGACGAGCGAAAGAGCATGTTCCAATCGAGACAGTGCTGTGTGATCGAGAGTTTGACTCGATACAAGTGTTCCAGACACTCTCAAACCTCGATGTGAACTACCTCATACCTAAGCGGGTCTCCAGCTCCGAACGGGATGTACTTGAACAAATGGAGGAAATGATCCGGGCGCTGATGGACCGATGAAATTGAACCGATCTATCGCACCAGATCTCCTCGTTTCAGCCCTCCTCACTCTACTGGTGTGGTTCGAGTTCTGGGGAGGCCGTCTCCCCGCCAGTCTCGATGGAACTATATTAATAATTGGGGTCATTGGAGGCGCTATTGTAACCATTGTGGGTCTGGTGATAAAGCAGACCCGCGTAGCCCAAGAGCTGGTGGAGAACGATATGCGGTTTTTCATCATTATGGCGGGCATCATACTCATCGGGCTCGTGTTGCTTCCACGTGGGTTGCCGACGGCAGCGGAGATCGGCCTGCTCGTGGTCATCTGGTCGTGGCCAATGGGAAAGGTCGTGGTCGGACGCATCCAAGCGTCAGAACGCAAATAATCCCGTGGTAACGCGGAAAACAAGACCCGGCGTTGTACTGACCATCCCTCCTTTTTCAACCACATTAGGACGGTCCATCCAGATCTCCGCGTCGCTCGCGACCGACTCCTCCTTGGAGACACATTAATGAGTCCACCGCCCCTTTATTCAGGTAGACCCCATGGCTACTGATCGCCGCCGTAACGCTGTCGAGGACAAACAGGAGCTCGCGACCACGATCGGGCTCTACGTCCTCAGCGAGATCTCGCTCGGCAAGGCCGCCGAGCGGACCGGCGTGACTCGCTGGGAGATGGAGGAACTCCTTCAGGAGGCCGGTGTTGAGCTGCAGCTCGGCCCGCAGTCCATGGACGAACTCGAAGACGAAGTCGATGTGGCGCTCGACCTTGAATGAGCGAGCCGGTTTCGCGGCCTGTTGTCCTCGACGCAACAGTGCTCAGTAACTACGCGAGCACTGATTCCGTCACCTGGCTCACGACGACGCTTGATGACCTCTGGACAGTTCCCGCGGTCCGAACCGAACTGGAGCAGGGCCGTGAGGTCGGCTACGCGTATCTAGAGCACGCCCTCGATGGTCTTGAGTCGGGGCGGATCGGGATTGTGGAGACGGCACCGGAGCAGCTCCAGCAGGACTATCCGACGGTGCAGACCCGTCTCGATCCCGGCGAAGCCGAAGCCCTGGTGGCTGCGCACACGGCTGATGGGACGCTCGTGACGGATGACGGGCCCGCCCGAGCGCTCGCGGCCGAGTACGACATAGCGCTCACCGGGTCGATCGGCTTGCTGGTTCGCGGCGTTGTTCTCAAGGAACTGACCGTCGAGACGGCGGATGAGTGGCTTACGACGTGGATTGAGGAGCGGAATTACTACGCGCCGGTCGACAGCGTGACTGCAGCCCTGCCTGAGGACTTCGAGGAATAGCACCACCGTCGTAGTGATCGCCACAGCAGTGGAGGGCAGTACGGATACGCTGCTTAATGGTGCTGGAACCATCATACGTTTCGGGGAGTCGCAGTGACGTCCCGAAGGTCCCGTCATAGGTCCTCTAGAAGGACAACCAGCTTCTAGCGACAGGTGCGGTCACCTCGAAAGCCCCCGACCGCTCGCCGGTCGCGACTCGCTGCGCGCCTCGTCCCTGCGGTGCTTGCGTCGCCGGGGCACGACGAGCGGTCGGCCCCTTTCAGTCCCGCCCCGGTTCTGTTGCTGGGTAAGCGCTCTCCATCGGTTGGCTGGTGTGTACGTCCCGGCTCGCACCGCTCGCCGCGTTCCGCCCTCCGCGTCGCTCGCGACCGACCATTCCGGGCGTGCGGGCGCTCTCCGCACCGCCCGCGCCCGTTCCGGGCTAAAATGAATCTGGTCTCGACGCCAGCGCTTCACCCGTTCGGGTCCTCCGGACCTCGGCTGCGCCGACCGCGACGGACGTGGTTGCGTCGCGGCGAACGGGGAATGCGCTGGCCGCTCGCTCCGGGCGGGTCGGCGCGCGGTGCTGGTTGGGGCCACCTCATGCAGGCGCGCTCTCGCTCGCGCCCAAGGGGGCGCTCGCGAAGGCGCGAGCGAGAGCGCGCAGATGGTTCTGTCGGTCGGTGTCGTCGGAAAACCGCGATGTAGCAGCATCGCGGTGTCGGCGCGTACGCGCCTTCGGTCTTTGGTGAGACCAATGTCAAGTAACAGCTCTAGTAGCAAGGTCGTTACGGTGGATGAACAGGCATTCGAGAAAGCGGGCGGTCAGACGGTCGATGAAGACGGGTTCCCGGTCGTCGACGAGACGCCGGAGTTCCGGGCAACGGTCGACATGGAAGTGCAGGCGAAAGTCGATTCCAACCATCCTGACGCGCGGGTCGAGGAAGGCCCGGATCACATGTTCGGGAAGACCCTCGAACAGGAGGAACGCATCGAGGCGCGGGAGGCCGAGTTGGAGCACATCAGTGCCCAGGCTGAACTCAGTCAGCAGGAGGGACGCGCGAAGCGGACGCGAGATATCGCAGCGAAGCGGAGCGCTGAGCGGCGTGTGGAGTTCCAGAAGCGGGCGGCGAGCGTGAATCCGATGGCTGACCCGGAGCGAGGCGATCCTCGTGCAGAACTCACGCAGGAGCAGTTAGCGGCGGTGAACAAGCAGTCGATGCGGCTGGCGAAGAAACTGGATGGCTGGTCGCGAGCAGCGATTGGTCGGCGGCTGGGTGAAGCCGTCGTCGGTGGGAAAGACCTGACGAGTGCGGTCGTCGGGGTGTTCGAGGAGTTGCAGACGGCACCTGGGACGGTGATTCCCATTGGGAAGCTCGAGAACGTCAATCGCAAAGAGGTGAGCATCGAGGGCCGAGTCGAGGTGCTCTGGGATGCGGACTCGCCGGCCATCGCGCAAGTCGGGCTAATCGCGGACGACAGTGGGAAAACGAAGGTGACGTCATGGGTTGCGAGTGACCAACCCTGGATCGAAGAGGGCGAGCGCGTGCGGATTCACGGAGCGGCGAAGAACTGGTACAATGGGCGCGTCTCCGTGGCTCTAACCGGGTGGAGCACCGTTCACTTCCCCGAGCGCGGTCGGTGGTGGGAAGCGTAGCCAGCGTGCGCGGCCTTCTTTTTTGCTACGTGCCGGACCGACCCAGACCCCGCCGCCCCACCCTCCGCTCCGTGCTCGCTTCGCTGCGCGCGCAGCCACGACCTCATTCACCGGTCCAACATTCATCCGACAAAGCGGGGGAATGGGGGCGCGATCCAAGCGGGTTTATCGGGCCCCTAGAGGGGTGCGGGCGCACGAGCGCTCCGGGTAGTACAAATGACGGGTAATCGTGATCTAACCTGCGATGTCTGTGGTGAGTCCTTTGACACCAAGGACGTGCTAGGTGGCCACAGCAGTAGCCATAGTCGTCGAATCTCCGAAGCACAATTATTGGCTGAAATAGATCGTCTAGTAGACGAGTTCGGTCGTTCACCGACGACCACAGAAATGGATACAGTTGGAGCGTATTCAGCTGGGACGTACGAAAACCGGTTTGGCAGCTGGACGGAGGCGCTCCAGTCCGCGGGATATGAGCCGGTAAAGCAACACCGGATTTCCGAGGACGCAATCCTTGACGAAATCAGTCGGCTTGCAACGGAGACCGGTACCCCGCCAACGGCGTCCGAAATGCGCTCGAAGGGGAAATTCACGGTCACAATCGCGCAGGATCGCTTTGGAAGTTGGAACGAGGCGTTGGAGGCAGCTGGATACGACCCTCACAAGCGCCATCGCATTACTGATGAAGCGTTACTCGAAGAGATTCACCGGCTTGTCGACGAGTTAGGGAAGGCCCCCACAGCGCAGGAGATGAATGACCACGGTGAGTTTTCGCGTCGGCCCTATTTTAACCGCTGGGAGGGCTGGCAAGCTGCAATTCGGGCGGCTGGGTACGAGCCGGTTGGTCGCCCATCTGGCCCAGATAACTACAACTGGAAGGAACAGCCAGCCCACGAGTGGCGGGAATACGGGGACAACTGGGAGGAGCAACGACAGAAAGCACTCGAACGCGATAACTACACCTGCCAGACGCCGGATTGTGAGTGGACGCAAGAGGCGCACCGAGAGGAGTTCACGAGAGGGCTTCACGTGCACCACATTCGGCCACTAAGTGCGTTCGGCGATGTCGAGAATGAGGTCAACTTCGAGCGGGCCAACCGTCTGGACAACCTCATTACGGTGTGTGTCGAGCATCATCATCTCTGGGAGCGGGCCTCACCGCTTCGCCTTGATACACGGTGAATTTCGTATCAGACGGCCGTCGAACGTGTAGCTGACTGAATACCGATAGGGTAGGTAGCGACCAGTTGATATTCTACTGCCAGACCAGCCCAAGCCCCACCGCCCCACCCTCCGCTCCCGGCCTCCCTGCGGTCGGCCGGCAGCCACAACCGGGACCACAGCTTTGGAGGTGGTGTCCCGAGGGGCAAGCCCGCTGTCGCGAGACAGTGTGTTTGTCTGCCCCCAGAGGGGCGGAGGGCACACCAAGACGTGCCCCCGAGACCCATGTCCGGAGAACGTACCCTCACGGCCCGTGAACGGCTTCGCATTCACCTCCGCGAAGCCCGCCGCACGACCGACTCACCAATCGTCGAAGCACAGTTAACGGCTGCTCTGGATGCCTGGAACGACCTGCCGCCGACACCACTGCGGGAGTGTCCCGTCTGTGGGAAAGTCGGACTCCCAGAGCGGATTCAGCAACATGATTGTGATTGAGCAATATTATCTAGTAGATATTTTACTCGAATTGTGGCTTCCTCCGCGATAGAATATCTCCTCACTCTCTTTTCGGTGCTTGCGATAGGTGCTGATTCCCCATTCTACAGCATCCTCTGAACGGGTCGTAATTGTCCCAAGCAATCGCATAGAATCATCATATACGCCCAGACACAGGGTTTTGTCCTCGAGGATTACCATCCCAAACGGCAATTCATTATTAGTTCGTTGAAGCGTACAGGAATCACTCTTCATGCACGCTTTCATCTCATCAGGGAATGTGGTCCAAAGTTCATTTTGCACGTCCTCGGTCATAAGAATCTCTACAGTTATTCCTCCATCTTGGAGCCGTGAGACAAGTTCGGTAGTGATAGAGGGATAGACAACAGGCGCAACGATTTTGACTACCTGTGCTTCTCTAATGAGTTCAGCTACATGGTCGATAGGTCGTTGTGGAAGCGTCCCGCTTGCTTCCCGGACTTCAGCATCCTTCAGAAGAGCAAACGGAGCCTCAGGCGGGAGATACTGACCAATAGGTTCAGCATAGGCCAGGCGTTCAGCCAATTGGTATACCTGGAGGGCAAATCTACCAAACTGCGTTAGCTGATAATCACCGACATACTCTTTTACGTAACCATCATCTTTGAGAAGACGAATATCTCGATCAACCGAAGACCGAGATTTATCGGCTTTATTTGCAATTTCACGGCTGTCAGAGTGTCCTTCTTCTAGACTCTTCAGGACATCTCCTCTGTGTGCAAGGTGATTTAACAGCTCCGCTACTCGGGGACCGGACATAACCGGAAGTTTATATTGAAACTGGATAAATCTCTCCCCTCTTCGAATCGAATTTTGTATTATCCAATAGAGTGGTTGGATATAATTACCGGATGCGTATTAGCAATATTGTAGCGCTTATGAACAAATTCGCCTCCACTCATCGTTTTGGTTTGGATAAATAGTTAGCGAAATAATGTCTCCATACTTTCTATTTGGTGGGTGTTAACCCATGACAGAAGACCAATCTCGGCTCGGATCAGTCCGAGCAAACAGGGGAATAGACCGGCGAAAGTTCATGAAATCACTCGGAGCCATCGGCATCTCTGGAGCAGGGCTCAACACGGCCATCGGGAAAGCTCGAGCCACTCCTAGCAGGGATCGTGTTCGAATCGTCACTCATCGGTCGAAGGGAGAACCTGTTCGGACTAAACAGGTTCCAAAAGAATGGTTTGAACAGAAAGAGCGAGCACGTCGAGGACAGCAGTTACTCTTCAACCGCCTAGAAGAGTCATCCGGAGTCCTGGGAGTAGGTTACGGTCCGAGCAACGCAGCTGTCGACAATTATCGATTTTTCGAAGTCAGAGTTCATGTCGACCGTTCTGAGGGAACTAATGCGGACATTCCAGAGGAGGTCGATGGAGTGCCAGTTGCCATTACACGCCGGGAAGAATACCAAGACACCTACTACAACGGAAACTACGATCCGGTTCCAGGAGGCGTTGAACAGAATAGTTCGACGGGTACTGCCACCTCGACTGCGAGAGTGGACTACGGTGGCAATCTCTATCTAATGGGCGCGCGTCACCTGTGGGTCGATGATCCGAATGTACAGGATAGCTGCTCTACCCAAGATCCAACAGGTGAAAACGCCTATCAAAGTGACGACTACTACGGACACGTAAAACACCACTTCCAGGACTACGACGCCGCTCTCACAAATATTGAGGCTGATGATCAGGAAGGACAACCGCAGCGCGATGGTTTTACTGACACGATTGTCGACGAAAACGGCTATATCGAGGGATATGTGGATAGTAACGGTATTGACGATATGATGGCGAATAATCTCGAAGTCCGTAAGCGCGGCATCACTACCGGTCCAACCACGGGCGTAATCGAAGAATACTTGGACAATTACTGCAGCACGAGCGTCACGAGACGCAGTCTTCTGCATGTATCCAACGAGCAACAATCCGGAGATTCTGGTGGGCCAGTGTACGACCGTGACTACTTTGAAGGAAATTACTACCTCTTCATGGTTTCTCTCGCCACCCAAGCAACGGGAGCCTCAGAGGCTGTCGGCTCAACAGCCCATTCAATGGCAAACAACCTTGGGATTCAGTGGAGGACTCGGTAGTTAATCCGGAAGGGTGGTTAAGTACCACCCTCCAAGAGTGAGTAATATGACAAAGATCCCGCCAAGCAGGAATGCGATCTCGGGGAGTGCGAGAAACTGAACAAGATTTTTCATAACCAAGAGGGTGTCATAGAATAGTTCTCATAGCGTGATGACGGTGCTTCCTGGATTGTCTCCGCGTTCGTCGTTGGTGATCGCAATAACGAGACGAAGGCACAGCGCGAGGAACACTTGTGCTCGTGCGTGGACGCGGCCTCGGGCGCGAACGTGCCCGAGGCCGCAGTCCTTGACGGCGTCGTTGGTTCGTTCGACTCCACTCCGGCGGTTGTACGTCTCGTCTAGCGTCGATTGCTTCAGCTGAACGTCCTCGCTGTGTTCGTCGATGCGGGCTTCGACCCTGTACTCGATGTCTTTCGGATCGTCGGTGTTTCGTGCGTTGTACGGAGCGACTGGCACGACCCCTGCGGCCAGCAGGTGGTCGTGCCAGCCGAGCGTGTCGTAGGCGCTGTCTCCAAGCATCCAGATCGGTTTCTCGACGGCGAGCGCGTCACACGTGACGCGCATCGCCGTCTCCTCTGGCGCTTGCTTGCTCTCGGTGAACTCCGCGGCAATCGGGATCTTTTGCCCGGTCGAGACGATCGTACAGCCGTAGCCGTGGTAGTACTCTTCGGCGGTTGGATCGTAGCCTTTCGACGCGTCTTGGTCGGCGGGCATCGTCCTCACGTCGGTGGAATCGATGGAGTAGGTCAAGTCGAGCAGGCCGCGGCAGGCGGCCTGCTCGACGAGGCGGTCGAAGACCTCGTCGACGACGTGTTCGAGGTCGGTGAGGAAGCGATCGACCGCGTCTCTCGACGGCGGTCGATCGAAGCCACAGCTGAGCCAGACGACCGTGTTCTGGAGTTCTCGCGTGACTGGACGGATGCCGTAGACGTTCTTGTAGTAGCAGTGCAGGAACGCTCGGAAGAGTGCTGGTGGGTGATGATCTCGTGTTCGCCCCCGGCGAGCGGGGGCGAACACATCGAATTCTTCGAGAAAGTCGAACTCAAGATGCTCGAACAACGCGAGCGTCTCGGTCGCCATTACATTGAAGAACTCGTCGATAGAAGTCTCCTCTTGCAGGATGCTGGCGCTCGTAGACACAGTTCCAACATCCTGCGTCTTCGTGTGTGACGCTTTCTATGACACCCTCCCAGCACGACGGCAAACCAGTGGGTCACATTAAGTTCGGTGAACATGTGGAGTTCGACGACCACGACCAGCGCGAGTCCCGCGAGGGCGAGATAGGTCGCGAACGTCCCCACCGTACCGCCGATTACCCCTCTAACCAAAATCGGAAAGGTCGCGAGTCCAATCAGTTCCCACGGAAGCATCACTTCCCACGACCGATACGCGATGGCCGGAACGAGCACGATTACGGAAACCACACCGATGAACACCATCCACTGCAGGTCGGCGTCGAGCGCACTCTCCGCGAAGGCAACGAGGAGGACTCCGACAACAGCCCAACCCAGCAGGGCGTTCGTTCGACTGTCCCGGAACAGCCGCTCGATGTACTCATCGGCGACCGCGGGGGACGACTCTCTATCGATCATCATGGGTGAGATGTGGGAGTCTCAGATAAGGGTGCGGACTGATACCGAGAGATCCGCGACGGGTGACAGTAATCGGCAACTCTCTTTACTCGTGGAGGGTGTCATAGAACTATTCACAGGACATAATTTCAACCGGGACGCATCGAATTTACCGGTGAATAGGTCTGCACACCGACCTTTTGCTGCGGTCGGCGCCTTCGGCGCCTCCCTGGCAAAAGCTCGACCATCACCAGAAGCTGGAGGCTTCTGGTTAGCAGCCAGAAATCTCTGATTTCTGGCGACAAAAGCCGGCGTCGGCCCCTTCGGGGCCTCCTTGGCCCGCTCGCTCACTACGTTCGCTCGCGGTCAGTAGGTCACCTGTACTGACCGATTCCGAACCGCGGAGAACTACGTGTGTGAACTGTTGTATGACACCCTCAACCAAGACAGGATTTGAGGGATCCGTATCCGTATCAACGATTGTTTCTGGCCTAAGGTTACTAAGTACCCAACCAAAGAGGAAACTCGCAATACCAAGGATGCCAGTGATTCCAAGTGATTGTTTGAGAATCTTGCGCAGAGACCGCTTCTCGTTCGAATTGCCGGCAAATAATATAATCGAACTACTAGTCGGTGCGTACACATTCATTTCACGCCCTCTATCTGAATACCAGATATCAATAATTTCTATGAGTCCAGCCTCCTCAAGCTTATCAAGGTGATACTTTGCGTTTTGGACCGACATATCGAGTGATTTTGCGATATCGCTCGCGGTCTGCGGTTCCTCATAGAGCAAATCAAACATTGAACGAGCCGATTCAGAAGATAACGATTTGAATATTTTTTCGGCAGAATCGTCATTAATTTCGACTAGTTTCGGATTTTGGTCGTCTACCCGTGTCGAAGGCCGATAAGGAAATACACCTGGCATATTGTGCTCAACACTCCTTATTTGAGATCCACGATACGAACTAAAATCAGTGTTGGCCAAGCTAAAGCGGTTGTTTGAACCTGGACGAGTCATAAGTATGTGACGCTCGTATCGGTACCTATGCGCCGCAGAACAGTTCTCACTGCACTCGGAGCCACGACACTCGGTGGCTGTCTCAGCCAAGCGGAACAGTTAGCAAATCAGAAAACGAAGACCATGACCCAACAGACACCCCCAGAATGTGATAGTGACTTGGCGCTGCTTACTACCGATCTGGATCAAAAATATACAATCAAGAAAGGAACGACCGAAAAGTTCTCATTGGAAATAGAGCCTGCATCAGTCAATCTTGGTCAGGATATCTCGATCCATTTGAAAAATATATCCTCCGAGTCGCAGAGGACTGGATCTCGTGATCATTACGCAATTCAAAAGAAAGATAATGGTGAGTGGGATCACATTTTTTCGACCAAAGGTAATGTGCTTCTAGATGCCCAAGCAGTCGATCACGACCCAAGTGATGGATTCACTTGGGAGTTCACTGTGTCTCCAATCGGTTTTTCAATCGGCCCATATTATGTCTGCAAAGAATTAAAATCCGGCAAGTACCGATTTGTCTACTTCGGGCTACCCAATGATGCAGCACTTGAAAGTGCCTTTGAGATCTCGTCTGATTAGTATCACTTGTCTGAACACACTTCACGAGTCGATTATGTTGGGATTTGCTTCGGTGACTCGAATGGCTTGAAACAATAAAGTGGCATATGTCCTGAGTAGCAAATTCTTACTGTAGACAGCGATCTGATTTGAGGATCTCTCTTACTGCCGGTGTCAGCACCTCAACCCTGCGTTGAGTTTATTGTCCCCTCAATGGGTGAGGGGCTCACTGTACTGGCGAGTTCCCGAAACACGGTGAGAACGATGGCAACTAGAGACATCTACGAGACGACGTTCGACGAAGACGTCCAGACCGACACGAGGTCGAATCAGTGTCCCGAGTGCGACGGCCGAGTCACCACTAATACAGTCGAAACCGTCTGCGAGGAGTGTGGGCTCGTCGTCGACGAGCAGCGGATCGACCACGGACCAGAGTGGCGAGGGTTCGACGAAGACGAGCGTGAACGGACTGGCGCTCCGTTGACGGCAGCGCGGCACGATCGGGGGTTGTCGACGGAGATCGGGCGCGGGACCGATACGAACGGGAATGAACTCTCCGGAAAGAAGCGACGCCGGCTCGCCCGGATGCGGCGTGAACAGACGCGCGGGCGGTTTCAGTCGAAAGCTGAACGCAACCTCGCATACGGGCTGGGCGAGGTTCGCCGTCTGGCGAGTACCCTCGAGCTCTCCGATTCGATCCGCGACCAGGCGTGTCAGCTCTTCCGGAGTGCCCAGAACGAGGACCTGCTTCGGGGCAGATCCATCGAGGCCATCGCCACGGCTAGCGTGTACGGGGCCTGCCGCTGTAACGATCGACCAGTGATACTCGACGAGGTCGCTGATTCAGCACGCGTCGAACTGTCTCGAGTGAGAAACGCGTACAAAACGCTGAATACAGAATTAGGACTCCCTACCCCACCGAGAAGGCCGCAGTCGTTCATTCCGCGCTTCGCGTCAGAATTGGACGTCGCTGACACGGTCCGACAGCGGGCGTTTGAACTCGCAAAGGGCGCTGAAGCGACGATTATCTCGAACGGATGCCAACCGACAGGTGTCGCAGCGGCCTGCCTCTATAAGGCTGCTCGGGAGCAGGGACAATTTTTCACGCAAACAGATCTCGCAGAGGTGGCGGAGACAACGCCGGTAACGATACGCACACGATGGAACGAACTAGAGGAGGTCGACGATTCGAAGTCAGCCCCCGCGTAGCGCGGAGGCTCTGAAACCTTGGTTAATCGTCGAAGGCTTTCACCAAATACTGACCGTTCTGGGTAAGTCGATAGATCTTCTTCCCGTCGCGTTCCTCCGCTACTTCGATCATCCCTGCCTCCTGTAGTTCGCCGAGATGTGTGTAGATATACCCATGGCTCAGGTTCAGTTCAGCGGCAAGCCCATAGCCGTGAAGTGGTTCAGAACGTAGCTGTCGGAGGATATCCAATTTGGTATCGCTGATGAGACCGCCCATTACCACAGGGTATTCTGACCGGTCTGGGGAAACTCATAGAATAGAAATCTCTGACCGGTCAGAAAAAGCAAACAAGTCAAAAGACCTATTGAACCGGGAGAATTGGAATCTATGTACTACCCCAAATTACGTTTCCGGTCCACCGAACAGGCCCCGGCGGGAGAATCGTACTCAACGGTGTAACTATCAATGGGACCAAACAACGAGACCAACCCCCCATCCTTCAATTACGGAGATCGTCCGAGTACAGGAGTGATTCGAGCAGTGGCATGGTTCAAAGGTGTTGAACCGACCGCACTCACGCCATTACAAGGCGTAATCGATGTAGACGCATTGAACGCCCTGTTCGACAAGCCAGAGGAGACAGATCTCTCGGTGTCGTTCGAATACGATGAGTGTGTAGTGGAAGTTACTAACGATGGCACGATAACGATTCGAGGAGCATCGGACGCTGGGTCAAGAGAACTTGACCAAGAGACAAACGTGCTGTTTCTCGCGCCAAGCAGCAGTCACCCCGAAGATGAAGGATGCAACGACTTGTTGTCCGCCGTCCCGTCCAGTCGCGCAAACTTGCTCGGGGTAACGTACGAGTCTCCAGGCACGAACCGCCTCAACATATGGGAATTCGAGGAAGAGACCCCTGCACACATCTCACTCATCAATGTTGGAGACTTTGCACGATCATCTGCCTCACAGCCATCCAAGAGGGCGCTTCCACCTGAACGGCTAGAGGTTGACGCCGTTCTCGACCCCGCGGATCTGACGACACTCGGAATACGAATTAGTGAACAACTTTCGGAGTGGGGAAGTACCGATGAGCAACCCGTTGTCTGCTTCCATTCACTCACAGAACTTCTCGAAGCCACAGACCTTAATCGGGCCTTCAGATTCCTCCATCTCCTTACGAGGCGTCTCTCGTTGGCAGGAGCGATAGCGCACTTCCATCTAGATCCCGAAACGTGTGACGAGAAGACGATTGAGACCCTCCGACCGTTATTCGATGCCGTTCTCGAAGTTGACGAAGACGGAACGTGGTCGATGTGCGTGCAATAGAGGACTACCACCAATTTTCCCCAATTGCCGTGCGAGGGGCTAGTTACCTTCAGCGGAAGTGACATCCCTGAATACAACACCGGTCAAGGAGGATTGCCACCCCTCAGGTTGAAGTACCATTACGGACGAATCTATGAGCCAATCGATGAACGACTACTACACTGACTTCGAAGAACTCCGACCAATCGGCGAAGCATCGCATATTCCGGATGAGAAACTTAGCGAATGCGGTGACAGTGCAGCCCATCGGCAGCGCGTTGCCACAACCGAGAAAGGGTATCCGAACGACGCGACTGAATCAAACACGGAGTGTCGGTCCTGTGGGGCGTCAGTCCCAGACGGGCAGACGAAATGCCGGTTCTGTCTCACTAACCATCTCGAGAGTGACGCCGCTAGTACGAACGAGTCAGCGTCGACGACGTTCCTCGGCATCATCCACCTAATCGTCGAGTCGACTACGTTCTACGGCGCCGTGGCGAAGGGCGGCGCCGCGGCGAACCTCCTCTCTGCCAACCAGGCGGAGCCCGCCGTCGACGACTACACGCTCATCTACGACCTCGACGAGGCGCCGGCGCGCCAGCTGGCCGAGCAATGGCCCTCACTTCCCGACGCGGTACAGGTGTCGTCAGCGGAGGGAGAGGGGCTTCTCAGTGCCGCCCGTGACCGGACTGGGTGGCACGGGCAGGAAGCGTCGGAGCGTCAGGAGCAGGCCCCAACGCGGCTCTACGACCAACGTGGGGACGGCATCCGCGACGCGTCGCGTCTTGACGCGATCCTCGACGACGCCGACGACGCGGTGTGGCTGGTTCCAGCGATGGCGCTGACCGAATCTACTGGCGAGGCTGCGGCTGATCGACAGGATTCGTCGGTACCGACGACGCAGGAACTCGACTGTCAAAACTGTGGACGGGCGACCGACCATCGGTTCAAGACCCACGAGTCGGTCCCGGATGCGGCGTGGACGGGACAACCGATCTGGGAGTGCCGGGTGTGTGGCTCGGCTCGCTACGGCCCCAGTCTCGCGTAGGGCCAGTGCTGGCCGTCGATTAACCAACACCCTGCGAGTAGCGTCGAGATTCGTTGGTTAATACCGTGATCTCCTGCAAGCCCGACGGCAGTCCCGATGGGAAGTCGTTCCGCGCCGGCGAGCGGTGAGGCGCTTCCGATGGAGCAAGAGTTCAAACAAGGGTACCGGATGCATCGTATACTCAGCAATCTCAACCGACTCGACGTCGACCGATTGGACGCCGCGGATCGAGAGCGAGTCGAGACCGCGAGAGACCTCCTAGAGGAGGTGAGCCTTCTCACGAGGCCGGGCGACGGAGCCGGGGCGGGCGCCCAGGCAGACTCCTAACTGGAGGCGCCGGCCACGCCTCAGGAGGCACCTCTCGCGTCTGTTTTTCGCCCCCGACAGGGGTGCGGGGGCGACCCCGTGAAGTCCAGATATGGCGACACTGCAAGCTGCGACGACGTCGACCGGCGCGATCGTATCGGATCCGCAGGCAGTCCGCGAGCTCTGTGAGAGCTACTGCTTCGGGACGCTCGATTGGGAGGTTACCGAAGAGGGAGAGCTCACCATCTGGGGGTACGATGACTTCGAGGTGTACGAGGCGCGGGAGAACGGCCTCCCGGACTACGAGGGCGGTATCGTGACCCACGAGTTCTTGCGAGAACTCGCCGACCACCTCGAAGCTGACGAAGAGTTCGACATCCAAACGACCGGGTATACGAAGTGTCGATTCCCGGTCCTCGCAAAGCGGTACGTCGTTCGCGACGGCGAAGTCCTCCACGCTGACCTCAGTTCCCCCGAGCCGATCGACGAGTAGCGTTGTTCATCCCCCGGGAGGGGTGCGGGGCGATCCAGTCGTGGGTCGTCCTACGAGGTGATTGTTCAATGGGCCACCGCGCACTTGTTGCGTACGAACGTACAGACGGACAGTACACGCTCCACTACAGCCAGTGGGGCGCAGCGAACCTGAAGCTCAAGCACCGAATCTCTGCTGAGTCGCCGTTCGGTGGCGACGACACCGACTCCAAGTGGGCGAAACAGCTGCTGGCTGAACTAGCCGATGGCCTTGAGGCAGACGCCGTCGACGGCTACCTCGCCGACGAGGATCGACCGTCGACGGTCGTCGAGCCGAAGCCCCGTGCCACCGGGCTTACCCTCGACGAGATCGTCGCTGACCACCTCGACTACCTCCACCACGAGGCGTTCTTCGTGGTGTCGACGACGTTCGAGGTGACCGCCTACCGGACGCTGTGGTTCGGCCTACAGTACGAATCGGAGACAGTCAAACAGGGGGAGACGGTCGGGAATGGCGCGCTCGCGACGGTGCGCTGGTACGACGGCGAGCCGGTCGGCGACGGCCACCTGCAGGGGCAGTTCGCGGCCTTCAAAGATGTCGTCGGAGACATGCTCGACAAAGGCGTCTTCACACCGTCGACGGCGAGACAGTATCTGAAGCGGAAGCTCGCCGAGCGGGTCGGAGACCGACAGGAGCTGCGCATTCCGACCGGGGAATCACCCTTCGAGAAGGCGAGTCTGAACCGTTCATAGATCAGGACTGCGTCGACCAGTTGCTGTTTTTCAGGGGCGGAGAGAACCGAGCCCCTCTGTAGGCTCGTGATTTGATGTCCGAGAAACCAGACGACGATCCATTCGACGATTGCGAGTTAGACCCCGACGCGATCCTCGGGACACACATCTTCAAAGACGTCCTGTTTACCGACGGCACGGAAACACCGGTAAACGTGTTGACCGGCGAGACACCGGCACATTCGCAAGCGACCGTCGAGGAAGCGAAGGAGTTCGCTGCGAGTATTGACACGGACACGCCACAGATCGCACTTCCGGCGTCAGTCGAAACGCAAGTCGAGACGCAGAGCAAGCCCTACACGGCGGCTGCGTTCTTCCACTTCAAGGCGACCGGCTCGCTCAAACGTCACCGCGCCTACCACGCCGCGTACGACTCGGATGCGTTCACCATCGACTTCGAAGCTGACTACGAGTCCGGAAACCTGACCATCACAGTCGACCGAGCGAACGTGTCCTAAGAATCGACCGCTAGATTAGGGTTTTTCGAGCGCCGGCGATGGGTGCCGGCGCAGCAGGAGCGAGCGAGCAACGACTCCCGGTGCGTCGGCGCTTCGAGGTGTTCGAGATGCACATGGTCATTTACAGTCTGGTAGAAGCATCGACAGAAGACGAAGCACTATCCACCGGAAAGACGGTGTTCGACCGCCTGGTCGGCGCGGACCCACACGCTGGCGCCGTCTTCGACTACCACGTGACGTTCGACGAGGAGGATACGTCCGTTGCGGGGAAGGCGCGATGGGGTGAGTTGCCGACTGCAGCCCCCGTCAACTCCGATGACGGCCAAGACCTGCTTGAGCGTGGCTGGAAGGCGACGAAAGAGGAGTTCGAGCGAAATCTCGACCGGGTGAAGGAAGCCATCGACGAGCTCTCCGACGAGGAGATCATGCGCGACGAGGACCTCGCGCGGCACGCCTTCCACCAGGTCGGCGCGTACGACGGCCCGGCGATCTTTCTGTACACCGAACACGGAACCGGCATTCGCCACCGTGGACAGCTGGACCGACTCCTTGAAGAGAGTGAAGAGCTCTGGATCGTGCCCGCCGACGTCCACTTCTAACAGATGCCCCGGATCACCAACTGGCGACGTGAGAGCCGCACGCCCACACTCGCATACCGGAATACCGAGACCGGCGCTCGGGCGGTCTTACACCGAGCACCGGATTCGTACCGCTACAAGTGGCGTGGCGTAATCCTCGTCGACGGCTACCCAGTGTGGTCGCGGGGGTACGAGACGAAGGACGCGAAATCGTTCCGTGATGAGCTCCGGAAACGGCCAGCGCCCGAACTGAGTTGTCCCGAGTGTCCGAACAGCGACGTGGCAATCGGGGGGAAAACGGCTGACGGTGCGAAGATTCAGCGCTGGTTCGAGTGCCGGAACTGTGGGTACGAAGCATCCTCGAGAATCGTGTACGGCGCTGAGCGCTGATTGATGTGAGCGTATCTGCGGTGACGTTTATTTTGGGCCGGAATGGATGGCCCGTCTCAATCGGGCCAGATCCACAGATGAGTCTGGAAGTCATCGACCGCCACAGCGAAGCACTGTTTGAGTTCCTCTGGTGTCCGGTCTGCGGGCACGAGATATTCAGTCACATCCCCTTCGAGGGGATGTTCTGCAAGAACTGCAATACGCAGGTTAAACTGCGAGAGTCACGGGAGACACGCGGCTACGAGGAGGCCGTCCTCGCCTGCTTCGACACCGATTCGACGTGGAACCTCCACGTCGACGAGAAACTCCGTCGTGATCTTCCGGATGGGTCGGCGCGGGTGAAGGTCCTCGGTGCCCCAGGCGACTATGAAGTCGACTGGTGGAGTCCGAAGCCAGATGAGGACTGGGAGCCGGTCGAACGTGGTGAGTTCGACGACGTCGAGGAACCTTCGGAGGTCTCTCGTTTGGCTTAGCGAAGCACTGCTACAAATCTAAAATTGAGTCACAGAGAATACTCGCATCGATTAAGTACTCGGTCCTGCCATCTGTCTATGAAGTTAATGTTTACTCGAGATGATCTCCCTCGTAATGACCGTCTTTCTAATCCGATCACAGTCCTCGTTCGAGAGGTCTCGCCCTCCAGCAGTAACAAACTCGATTTTGAAGTTACAGTCGAGGATGCAGACGGACATACAATCTCTCTTAAAATCTGGTCGACGCATTCTCTCTCCCTTTCGCTTACCGAAGGTCACCGGTACGAACTGGAAGACGTCCGAGGAAGGTACTGGTCACAGGGTGGAAGTCGACACTACCAGCTCGACAGTACGAAGGATCTGACAGTAACTGAACTCGGTCCGGCCGATGACACCGCGACGCGACTCTTGATTGTCGGCGACACTCACGTCGGTTATCGGCATCGTCGCCGTGATAAGAAAGCAAAAGGTGCTAAAGATCTCGACGCTCGTGATCGCTTCCAAGCGGTAATGGATCAGGCCAACACCCTAGACGCTGATGCCATTGTCCACGCCGGGGACATTTTCGATCACGTTGCCATCGGGGCAGACCGGTCCTTTGTGATAGACGCTCTCAACTCAGAGCTCAATATTCCGTTCTACTACATCTACGGGAACCACGATGAGCCTGCTAGCCGTCGAACAGTTGATGGAGCAACTAATGATACGTCAGAGATTGAGCGTCTCTTGAAGAATGGAGAATCAGTAGGGGAAACAGACGTTACGCTATTCGGAATCGACTACAGTCACGATAGCTTCCCGGGCGAACCGCTCGAAGCCTCGGTTCAATCAGTACTTTCAAACGCGAATGTATTGGTCGTCCACGATACTCCATACCCCGTCCGGAATGAAAACGGGTACCACATACATCAAAAGAGGGGAGCAGATTTTCGGAAGGCTATTGAACAAACCTCCGTTGAAATTGATCTCATCGTCTCCGGACACATGCACGTCGGTCAACAGGGCACGCTTGATGAGTTCCAAACGCCCGTCCTTGTTACCGGAGCACCAGCACCAATCAATAGTGGGAAAGAAGACAACAACCCGTCAACGTGGCTCCTCCGTGTGACTGAGAGCGGCGTTGACGGCATCACACGACACCCTCTCTGAGGACTGGTTGTTGTTGCGCCGGCGGTATTTGATGTCGACACGAAGTCAACTCAGATTCGTCCAACGAGGCGACCAGGATGACGAACCAAACGATTCGGACCGGGTCGCACAGGTATACCGACGCTCGGACGGCTACCCGACGAGCGTCCTGCAGGATCTCATCCGGCTGAAGGAACTGCTCGATGCGACCCACGCCGAGAGAGAACCGGCCTACACGGCAGCAGCGTTCGTGTTCCTCGACAAGCTCTCGAGGCCCCACCGACGAGGCCTTCGAGCGAGCCACTTGGCAGTTCCACAGCCCTAGAGCACGCGCTCGAAGAGCTGGTCGCTAAGCCGGCGTGAGAACGCGACCGGTCTAAATGATGCCGCCGATGACGAGCAGGCCGACGACGAGCAGCAGCGTCGCGACCACGCTCCCTCCAGCGAGTAACTTGTTCTCCATCGCCTTCTCGTGGAGTGGCATTGCGGCGTATTCCTCGCGGAACGCCTCGAGGTTGTCCTCGTCGTAGAAGTACTTCATCTTCAGCGCGAACCGTTCGGTGACCGCACAACCAGTACAAACCGGCTCGCCTTCCAACCGTTCCGTTTTGGTGTGGCTGTTGCAGGCGATGGCCCCGCAGTTCGGACAGTAGGTGTACGTCTCATCGACGCCGCTCGTGTCACAGTGGACGCACCGATGGATGCCGTCCTCGTCTGTTACTCTGGACGGCCCTGCCGCGTAGTACTCGTAGGGGTAGGTGTACTCCTGGAGTTCCGTCGTCTGTCGAACCTCAGGAAGGTACACCGGTTCGATCGACTGGACCGAGATATCCGAGCGGTTCGGCTCGCAGGTCTTGTTGTAGGTGACGTTGTTGTCGCCGGTGTAGGTGACCGTCGTCGTGTGGTGCTGCTGGAGCCGCTCGACGGCCCACTCTTTGTACTCGGTCTGCGTCTGGCCGAACCGGTTCTCCTCGACGTCGTCGAACACCTCCGCGAACTGCTCGGTATCGAGTTCGACCGTCGCGTGGAGGTTCTCGGTGACCAGTGTCGTGACGTCCTCGTTGACGACCTGCGGCTGCCCGCGTTCGGCGTGGGCAACGAATCGAGTCCGGTCGTTGATCCGGTGGATGACGCCCACCGACGTCTCGAAGACAGCGTTCGTGTCGGCGGTGACCGCGACCACCGGGCGGAACGTCACCGCCGAATGTGGTTCTGGGAGTTCAGCGGCCTCGATGTTGACGATGTCGTGGAACGCCTCTTCGACGGGTGCGTCGACGTCGGCGGCCGGGTCATAGGGGCGGAGTGTCTCGTCGCAGAGAATCTCGATGCGACCGTTGTAGAGGTCGAGGCCGATCTCGTCGGCGATCTCCCGGAGGTCCTCGCCGTCGAGCAGCTCGATAGGATAGGGATCATCGTTTTGTTGGAGGCGGTCGGCGTACTCCCGAGCAGGGTTCGTAAACCGGCCGGTCGTGACGACCATTCCGCGTTTGGGGCCGTCGAAGTCGAACGTCGCGGTCGCCGAGTGGAGCTTCTGGACGACTGGGCGCCCGACCGTCCCCGTGTGCTTGCACTCGACGATGATCGCACGCCGCGTGCCGTCGACGACCTCCTCCATGATGACGTCGCGACCCTCGTCAGCCGTGCGGTCGGCCTGGCGGACGTTCTCGTAGCCGAGATTGCGGAAGACGTCCTCTATCACGTCCTCGAACTCGAACCCTGAGAGATCGTCCAGTACAGCCATCCCGAATTATGTGGACAGTACGTTGCAACTGCCAAATACGTTGCCGAACGCAGCCCCGTGTTGTTTTTGAACCCCCGAGAGGGGTGCGGGGGTGATCGAACGAGCCTCCCGCGAACCAACCTATGAGTGGAATCAGCGACCCACGCTCGCACGTACAGGCACGGACCTCGGCTGATCCCGACGTCATCTACGTCGGTTACCGTCGTCGAGGCCGCGCCATCGTCGAGAAGCAATCGGACCAAGAACAGCTCACGCCAGAGCGGAGTCTCGAGCTGGCGAATCACAGTCCTTCGGGCTTCGAATGGGGATATGGTGGCAGCGGGCCGGCCCAACTTGCACTCGCCCTCCTGCTCGATTACACTGACGATGAGGAGGTGGCGCTTGCGGAGTACAAGGCGTTCAAGACCGAAGTGGTGAGCCAGCTAGAGAGTTTAGGACCCGACGACTGCTGGCGACTCACCGGCCGCGAGATAGATGCAGTCCTTCGTGAGATAGTCGACGATCCAGTCGCACCGTCCGTCAACTAACGATCACAGAGAGCAATCAATGTCAGAACACACCCAGCAGCCTCGTACGAGCGCAGAATCGCCGCAGAACCGTGAGCGTCAGGCACCAACCGAGTACGTCGAGCGAAGCGATGTCGGCGTCTCACTCACCGTCAAACTCACTCGTGGTACCGGCACCCGCGATCAAGACAAGATCACGGCCAAAGTGAAGGGCAAGACGCTCGAAGATGCCCGCGAGGATATGGAAACCCTCCGCGAGTATATCCACGACCTCGCTGAGGACACTCGCCAGATCCAGCCAGCTAACCCACACGAATAGTACTTCTTTTGACTATTGCACAGAATTGTGTAACCAAAGGATGTACGAAGTGTGCGGTGAGAAGGAACTCAAGGTCGTCCTCGCGCTTGACCCGGAGGATTCCATCTCAGGCGTCGCGCGGAAGATTGACGAGAACCGGGAGACGATCCGTCGCGTCGTGCATCGCCTCGAGGAGGCGGGATACGTCGCGTACGACGATGGGCTCCATCTCGTCGATCAGGCAATCCAAGACGTCGGTCTCGAGTTCCTGACGGCGTCAGCAAACATCTCGCCGCCATCCATAGCGGAGGCGTATGTCCTCCCGCAGTTCGCCAGTATGGACTACGCCTTCACTTCCATTGATGCGGTCTACGTCTGGACCCGCGGTGGCTACCAGGTCGCTCGCGACCCAGAGGACTATCCGCTGTTCATCGCCGTCCACGAATCCGACCTCGACGCTTGGACGGCGTTCTTCGATCGATTTGGAATCCCGACTTCAGAAGAGCGCCAGCCCGCTACCGACTTCGATGGTGCGATACAGGTTGTTCTGGAGCTACGGCCACAGATCGAAGCCGAGATGGTCGATGGACGGCCCGTCATCCCACTCCAAGAAACGGCGGCGTTCGCAAACGAGCACTACGCGCACTTCCAGTCGGCGCTCGACATGCTCGGCCGCATGTACGACAGCGTCGACACTGACGCGAATTACCGTCCAAACTGACTTGGGATTCTGACAAGGAATGTCTTCGACCGGGAGTGGCCTGGCCGCTGTTTATTGTCGCCTTGAGAGAGCGGAGGCGAACAAAAGTGAGCAACTCGTCAAACCTATCCGTCGAATCAGACGGTCTCACACCGGAACAGCGTCTTGAACCGCTAAACACTCGACTCATCAACGCTGGTATCGCGACGATTCACGACATGGAGACGCTCCGAGCCTGCGTCGCCTACGAGAATGCTAACCAGAACCGGACGCATATTCTGCGACGCCTCGAGTGGAAGGCTAGGGAGCTCCGTGAGGACAAGGAGTAGATTCCGGTCTTAACCAACAATCCCGAGTTGTATCACTAATTGTTGGTTAATAGAATGTAGTCCCGGTTTTTCGAGCCCCTGAATGGATGCGGGGCGGCCAGCAGCGGCCTCGCAAGCCCAGTCATGTCCCTCGATCTGAGTGCAAATTCCAACACGGCTAGTGAAATCGCTGCCGCCAGACAAGCCGACGTCGTGGCCTTCCTCCATCGAGCGCCGTTCACCCTGGATGCCTATAAGGTCGGATTCCTACCCGGGTTCCGAGAGGACTGTGGATACCAGCAGAGCCAGTATCAGGACCTGAATATCCCCGTCGGAATGCTCGACAACGACTTCCGGAACCCCAATCTGGATCGATTCGTCGATCGGTTCTTCGAGCACGAACCATGGGTCGGTGTCATAGGCGATGTCTACGAACGCGACGACGTCGATGACCATGTCGCCGCTGCTCGCGAGATTCAGGCCAGCTACCCCGAGGCCGAGCTCATTATCGTCCCGAAGTCACGATCGGTGATCGACGCGGTTCCCGATGACATCGTCCTCGGATATTCGCGTGGCTACGCCGACCGGTTGGCCCACGAGTTCTCCGAGCCGACCGATTGGCGCGGTCGTCACGTCCACATCCTCGGCGGGAGCCCACCCAAGCAACTCGAGGCCATCCAGCAGCTGACCCGACCGACGCTCTCTGCCGATCCACCAGCCGACATCGTGGGCGTCGACTGGAACGGACTCCATCGCGGCGCACAGTTCGGCGAGTTCTGGACGGCCGACGGCTGGGACGACAGCGGTCGCGACGCCGATCACGTCACCGTTCGGAAGACGGTGCGCCATAGTCTCGCTCGAATACGTGAGTTCTGGAAGTCCCACGGGATCTGGCCCGAGACGACACCACAGGACGCGGGGTTACACATCGAGTACGGGGGGCCGAGCCCAGCCGATCTCGAGGAAGCCGCCTGCACCGAATGCGAGGCAAACGTCTGGCGAACACGTCGCGGCCCTTTCGTCGCTGAATACGACACTGGCGCAGTCTGTGGATACTGCAGCTACGAGTGCTACTTCAGCCACCGTCACCGGAACAACCTGGAGGAGATCGCCGGCGAGCAGAGCGTCTACCTCCCCCCGGCGTGACTTCGCGACCTGTTTTTCGTGCCCCCAGAGAGGGCGAGGGCTCCTTCGAAAGCTCTCAGAGGTGACTTCCAGTGAGTCAACAACAGAGTCCCGACACCGTCTCGATCGACGAGATCCCGGTCGATATCGACAACACGCAATCAGCGGAGGTCGATCCCGCCGACGTCCCCGACGAAATCGAATCCATCACCCGTGGACTCGCCGGTGAGCAGCCGCCGACGAATCCGCTGGTCGTGCTGAAAGCGGCCCGATGGTGGTACATTCACGGCAAGGGCGGCACGGACCCCGCCTTCCAATGGGCTATCGAGTGGGCACGTCACCTTGCGACCGATACGCCTAGCGACGTCGAGCGGTTCGACGAGTTCCTCGAGTACCTCGTCACAGTCGGCTTCGCGGACGAACGCCACGAGCTCCGCTGACCGACAGAGCGGTTTTTTGAACGCCCCTGAGGGGTGCGGCGCGGTCTGAACAGACGCAGTCGCCGTGAACTTGATTCGGTGAATACAATGGCTACGACCAGTGACTCGTCGGTCTCCTTTGACCAGACCGACACGCGATCAGACGAGATGAACAGCACTATCGAACAGTGGATCGACGACCTCGTCGCCGGCGTCGACGACGCGCAGGCCAGCGCGGAGTTCCAGGAGTGGCTTGACGTCCAGAGTCGCTTCCACGACTACTCCTACCGGAACACGCTCCTCATCAAGCGGCAGTGTCCCGAGGCAACGCGGGTGGCGGGCTACCGGACGTGGCAGGAGGAGTTCGACCGCCACGTCACGGAGGGCGAATCGGCTATCTGGATCTGGGCACCAATCATCACGAACCAGTGTCCGGAGTGCGAGAACTCGCCGAGCTACCACAAGAGCAGCGACTGTGAGTACGACGAGACGCCACCCGAGGAGTGGTCCGAGGGCCTGGTCGGGTTCAAGCCCGCACCGGTGTTTGACATCTCCCAGACCGAGGGCGAACCGCTCCCCGACCTCGACACTGAGGCGACTGGGGACGCTGGCGACCTCGTTGGTCAACTGACCGACGCCTCGGATGAACTCGGCGTGACGGTGCAGATCATTCCAGCAGACGAGTGGACCCACGGTGAGGCAAAGGGCATTTGCGAGCAACTGAGTCTCGTCGATATGCAGCCGCGTGTCGAGGTACGGGGTCGGAAGAACGACGCTGATCTCGCCCGGACACTGATTCACGAGTACGCGCACGCCCTGCTCCACTTTGACGTCGACGACGACACCGAGCGGTCGAAACGCGAAGTCGAGGCCGAAGCCGTCGCGTACGTCGTCGGGCGGTACTGCGGACTCGATACCAGCGGCTCGGCGTTCTACCTCGCAGCCTGGGAGTCGGACGATCCCGAGGTTGTTCGCGAGCGGCTTGGACGGATCAGTACGTCGGCGCAGGAAGTCATCGACACACTCGAAGCGAGAGAGTAACTCTTAACCAACGTTCTTCCCCGTGATCTCCTTCCGTTAGTTAACCGGGTTGGGCCCGTCAGCGAGCGGTGGTACAACACTCAAGTCGGTACGGTTGTATATTCTATGTACGAAACGCAGGTGTGGGAACCATAGAACAAACGCAAAGTAATCGGCAGGGGCTCTCAACTCGGGAAAGTCGGCTCCTCTCGCGGCTTGCCGCTGAGGGCCACCAGATCATCTCGGTCGACGACATCGAGACGACCCTGGAGGTCGCTCCGAACGCCGCCCGGGAGATCGCGTCCCGACTCACGGAGAAGGGATGGCTCGACCGACTCTTCCCGGGAACATACCTCATCGTCCCGCTCGCGGCCGGCGAGAAGTCCATGTACACGACCCATGAGTACCTCATCGCCGCCCACGTCGCCGAGCCAATGTACATCGGCTACTACAGCGCGCTCAGCCACCACGGGCTGACCGAACAGGTTCCCCGGACAGTCTACGTCGTGACACCAACCCGGGCCCAGAGCCGGGAGATTCACGGCGTGCCCTACCGCGTCACGACGGTCACCGGCCGGAAGTTCTTCGGCACGACGCCGACCTCCATCGAGGGGACCACCATCCAGGTCAGCGACTTGGAGAAGACCCTCGTCGATTGTGCTGACCATCCCGGGTTCTGTGGCGGCATCCGCGAGCTCGCGTGCGCAATGCGCGCCGCCGACGAACAAGGCTGTTCCTGGGAAACCGTCGGCGAGTATCTCGAGCGCCTCGACAACGGCGCCGCGACCAAGCGGATCGTCTACCTCGCCGACCAGCTTGGCATCGGCCTTCCCACCCGAGAGGGGCTCGTCGCGTCGTTCACGAGTGGCTATTCCCTGCTGGACCCCACGCGTCCCGAGACCGGGTCGACAGCCAGCACGTACCGGGTCCGCATCAATATCGAGCTGGACACGCTGGCGCCGACGGAGTCCTAGCTGAATCGGCTAACTCGCAGCGCAAAGCAGCCTGCTGCGTGACGCCGCCATCTATTTATAGGTCGTTGCACAAAATCAGATAGTGTCTGAAATGGCGAAACAGGATATAACGGTCTGTATCGATGCGTATCCCGACCCGGACACCGATGTCTTTCGCATCGGCGCCGCGGACGACATCCTCCGCCTGCTCGTCGACGCCCACGACACGGAGTTCTCGATCCCTGAACTCGTCGACGCCACGGGTGTTACTCGGTCGACGGTCTGGCGGGCCGTCGATCTCCTCGACAGTATCGACGCCATCCAGATTCGAGAAACGCCTCAACGCAACTACATCGCGATCAACCCAGACCGTCTCCAGAAGGACGACCCGATCCTTGGCATCTCTCAATCAGAATTCCACGCGCCGATCCGAGCATTCGTCGACCGCGTCCAAGCCACGACCGCCGACGCCGACGACATCAACGACCTCCTTGGGATCGTCATCTTTGGAAGCGTCGCTCGGGGGGAGGCAGACCGACAGAGCGATATCGATTGCTTCGTGGTCGTCGATGGCAACCGGACGACAGCCCGCCGGCAGATAACCGACGTCGTCGCCGATCTCCAGTCCGAGCGGTTCGACGGTGACCGATTCGTGTTCGAACCGTACGTCGAATCTGCAGAGAGCGCTGGGAGAGCCGGATCGAAGCTCCACGAGATCTTCACCGAGGGGATTACAGTATACGGGAGCGACCGCCTCGACGAGATCCGCAAGGAGGTCGTCGCCGATGAGTAGTACGCGCATCGAAGCCCTCATCGACGAGGTGCAAGCAGCATTCGACCGCCGTCCGACGGACATCGAAGCCGGGCTCGATGTCGAGGACGCCGCCCTGCTCCAGCTACGGAAGGCCTGTCGCTTGCTCGCCGGCGCCGAGGCCCTCCGGGATGCCAGCTACTATACGCTCGTCATTGAGGCGTCGTTTGTCGCAATTGAACGCACCGTCGAATTTCGGCTCCTCGAGCGCGGCACGATGCAGCCGGATGATCTCCCCGGTACCCACCCTGGTGTCTATCGGGAGGCTGCAGCAGCCGGTGTCTTCGGGGAGTCGATGGCCGCGGACCTCGCGGATCTCTGGCGCGACCACCGCGCAAAGACCTACTATCAGGACGGCCTTGCCTCCGCAGGGCGTGCCGACGCGATGTACGAACTCGCCACTGAACTTCACGCATACGTAACTGGCCGGTCTCGACAGGGCCACGAGTGTATCTGCGGAGAGACAACGTAGCGAATTCGTCACTGCCAGAAGACCGCAGTAGGGCGAGTCTAGTTAACCAACGCAGAGAGGTGATACGATGAATCTGTTGGTTAAGTTTTTCTGCGCCCGCCGAGGGGCGGAGGCGCATTCTGACCTCCGTCGAATCATGACTGACCGCTATCTCACGACGGTTCTCAAGGAAGCCGAGCGCGTCGCCGAGCAGCACGACCAGGTCGCTCGAACGGCGGACAACCAAGCCCACGAATACCTTCGATACGCCGTCCTCCGGGTGCTCGAAAGAGAGGCGGACCACCTCCCGTCGGACTGGACGCCGATCGACGGCGTAACCGTTGGGTATGGGGAGGATGAGGCGATGTTCGACAGTTGGGGCTCCAGCGAAGACTGGTGGGAAACAGTCCCGCCCCAGGAAGCGTGTACCCGCTTCCGCGTGTTCTTCCCGGACGACCACCAGACGGTTCCCCGTGACATCGTCGACGTGATGGCCGCGCTCGGGACCTGGCGAGTGTGGACCGGGAGCGCAACCGCGTGCGGCTCCTACGACCATCGCGAGCGCCGTGAGGTCCACTACCTGTGGTCGGAAGGCCATCCGGTGGAGGAAGTGCTCCACGAGCGGCTCAGTAGCCCTGCGGAAGCCGTCGCTCCAGACGGTGGTCGGACTGGCGACGTCCGCGACCGGCTGGTCGTCGACGATGATCCACAGCCTCAGGATGACCTCGAACCACGCACGAAGCGTGCCATCGACGAAGCGATGGACGTCTCGCTCCTCTCGAAAGGTGGTCGCTACGAGGTCCAGTCCGCGTCCGGTAATTGGTACGAAGTCGACGTCGTCGACGAGTCGTGTACCTGTCCCGACTGGCAGCAGCGCTCACCAGAGGGTGGCTGCAAGCATCTACGTCGCGTCGACCACGAGATCAAACGACGCCGTGTGCCCCGCCCAGATGGCCGACTCCCGGCTGACGTGAACTGATTTCGGTTGACCAACAGACCATCCGTTTCATCGCTGGCGTTGGTTAACGCAGATAGCCACAATCCCACCGCTGTCACGGGAGTTCTTCCGTCACGTCGGCGAGCTCCTCCTCGTTCTGCCAGCGATACAGCCGCCCCTCCCGCTCGAATAGCTCGAAGACGCCGTCCTGCATCCAGCCGAAGGGGTGCTCCTCGTCCTCGTACTCCCGTTTGAGGACGTGGCTCTTCGCGAAGAACTCGGTCGTGCCGACGAGCAGCCCTTGTTCGACGAGGAAGTCGCTCGGTTCCTTCTCGGCGACACCGACGAGGTAGGTCACGATATCACCGATCAGGCAGAACTTCTGAATGCTATTGTCCCACTCGCCGCGGATGTCGACCATCCGGAAGGCGTAGGCGTCCTGCCGGCGGTTGAGTCGGTCGATCACGAGGTTCAACCGGCGGATCGGCTCCCGGTCGTAGTTCCCCAGCACGAAGTACGAGCGGTCGTTCTCGTAGACGGGAGTCAGTTCGCTCAGGGCGTGGAGGATCTCCTCGTTGTCCGCCAGCGAGATCTCTTCCTCGTTGAGTTGGTCCTTCGCACTAGTAAGGACCTCCTCGGGGACGGGCGGCTCTTCGTCGGACATATACAGGCTCTCTCGGCGCCGTGCGATATGATTTATGGAGTAAATCACCGGGTTAATTCGGTGTGAATTACTATAGAGTGATTTACTCAAGGGTAAACTACTTGCCGCCAGGGTGTGTACTGTGTCGTATGAGCACCGACCTGGGGACTGCTGGGGAGATGGAATCCCGCGAACTTGTCCACTTCGTGACTCAGCAGACGCGGTTCGCGCTGATCAACAACATCCTCCAGCACCCCGAACAGCTCCCCTCGATGTACGAGCTCGAGGAGCTCAACCCCAGCGTGAGCGAGGCCACCGTCTACAAGCACATTCAGAAGCTCATCGACGCCGGTATCGTCAAGGAGGTCGCTCTAGACGATGACCAGCGCCGGCAGGGGTATCCCTGGAAGTTCTACGGCCTCACAGAGGAGGGCCGGACCTTCCTCGACGAACACAATCTCCTCGCCGCGGAGGAAACCCTCCAACAGATCTACGAGACCATCTCTGACAAGCCCGAGAAGATGGTCAAGTACGAGAATTCCCCTCGCCCGGACGACGCGTAACCCTTACAGAACTAGCTTCGTCTCAGTACTCGATCACCGTTCGATTTCGTACTCACCCGCCAGCTTCTGGAACTCCGACCACGCGAGAAGCCGGTCGTCCTCGACCTCGCCCTGCGTCTCGAGGTACTGGAGCAGCGCGTCGATCACGTCTTCGAGTCCATACTTCACCGCCTGCTCTCGGAGATCCTCTTCGTCGATGTCGACGTGGCTGAGCAGGAGGAGACAGTACGAGCGGTGACGGCTGCCGTCGTCGATCAACAGCGTGTGACAGCAGAGCTCCGCCGGCGAGACTGCGTCGGGTTCCTCGGAGTAGACGTAGTAGCGATGATCGGTGAGCAGGAACTGGAGGTCGAAGGCCGCGAATCGAGCGAGGCCGGTTTCGTGGAACGCCTCCGCATCGATCTCCGTTTCGGCCTGGGCGAGGAATTCGTCGTAGTCCTCCCAGAGAATCGTGCCCTTCGGGGCAACGGCTTCGAGGCGGTGACGGTGCAGATGGTGTGCGATTTCACGGGCAAACTCGTGGAGGCGGTCGAAGTCGGCGTTGAACTCGTAGTGGCCGTCGGCCGTCCCGACGAGACCACGGTCACGAAACCGCTTGAGGACACGGTTGACCGTGTTGCGGTAGTTGTCGCTCCGGTCAGCGATCTCGGAGACAGTTCGCGGCTGGTCGAGGTAGTACAGCACCTCGAGCGCCTTCCCGGTCAGCAGTTCGGGGAAGTCGATGTGGGAGTGCTGGCGGACGAGGTCCTGGTAGCGTTCGACGGCGCGAGCATCCGACGGAACGACTCGTTTTCGCCGGCCGTCGCGTTCCGTGTAGACGACCCCCTTTTCGACGAGGTCGGCGACGGCACGAGAGAGGTAGCTCTCGCTGTGGTCGAGCTTCATCGCGAGCTCGGAGATCGTGTCGCCACGGTCGACTGTGGAGAGGACCTCAAGTTCAATACGTCGGAGCACGGTGTAACATATTACGAAACCGGTTTATAAATTAGTTGCTCATGATGTTACAGAGGACGAGGTCAGCGAGTCCACGAACCTGCTTAACCAACAGAACTATGGATCGGCGAGTTTTGTTGGTTAACACGAAGAGAGTCGATGTCCTACGAACAACCCTCCCCACCAGCAAACCTCCCGACGGAGATCGTCGACGCCCTCAACGAAGCCACACCGGAGCATCTTCGGGACGCTGCCAGCTACGCCGAGGCGTTGGCCGAACACAAGGAGCGTGAAGCTCGTCTCGAGGAGGAAGCGGACGACACTGACGTCAAGGAGCGCCCTGATGACCTCCCGGACGACGTCCCAGCCAAAGCAACGATCACGATCAAGGAGATCAACGACAATCGGTACTACTACTGGCAGTGGCGGGAAGGAGATTCGGTGACGTCGAAGTACAAAGGGCCGGTGAATCCCGACGAGTAGACGAGATGGAACTGTAGCCAGATGTTCGTTTCAACGTGATTCGTGGCATAGCAGATGACACCCCCCAGAGTGTGAATGGGATCGGTTTACCCCACACCCCTCGGTGTGAATGGGCTACCAACCGCCACTCTCTAACGAAAGTTCACGCCGAGAGAAGACAGAGCAACACGGGGATAGATTACGCCTCGTTTACCCCCACACCCCTCAGTGTGAATGGTCCACCACCCAGGGTACCGCGATTAAGAAGTCCTTAACAGCAGAAGTCCTCACGCCGTAGGGAGGGTTCTCGCCTCATTGGCGGACCTTTGGCTTCGGCACAAGGCCTCGCCTTTCAGAATACATCCACTCGGAGGACTGTTTAGACTGTACCATAATAAAGATAACTACAGCTACGGTGCGGTGCAGTAGCGGGTCGGGTCAGCTGCCGAGGAAGAACGTGTAAGCCGCTCTCCGTGCCGGTAATGGGACCTCAAACGGACGACACAGCTTCTACGGGTCAAGTCCCGCTCCGTCTTTACTACTGCCGTGACCTATGGGGGACCATTCACACCGAGGGGTGGGAGGGTCACCATCCCATCAACGTCTGGAGTTCCGGCGTTGAGTTGATTAGTCCAGTTCGTGTACTCTCCACGTCTCCTTGGAGCGAATACGACCTGAACTTCCCCTGATCTCCGCCTTCCTTCTTTTTCGATTCGAGAACTCCTGTCGTCACGTGCTTGTTCAGAAGCTCAAGCGCACGATTGTACCCCTTGGGCTCTACTTCGACGTCCCGTGCTACTGTTTGGTAAACCTCGTGAATCTCTGACGTCCGGAACCATTCTCAGTCGATCACATCGGGTTAGAGTAAGTGTCTGCTTGGGTGCGGTGTGAAGCCTACCCAGGCAGACAGCGAGATAGAGGAAGAGCACCTGCTTAATTGTGTCGTCAACAGCCTCGACGAGGAACTTGCGATAGACCTCGGCGAGAATGTCGAGGTCACGACAGAGACGTTGTACGAGGTCCTCGCCGGCGCCAGCGCCGGCGGGACCTCAATCAACCACGTCTGCGAAACAACTGACGACTCGCCCCACGCCAATACCGTCCGTGGACATCTCACCGACCAGTTTGAGCTGGACTCCGTTGAGGCGGTTGGGGACACACTCCTGCAACGAGATACTCTTGAGACACTGCCGGATCGGCCGGTGGAGGTCGTCGCCGACCTCCACCTGGATCCTTACTACGGTGACGAGGACGAGACAGAGGCGCTGTACTCCTCGCAGGCTAAACGCGGAACCACGGCGTTTCACGCGTATGCGACGCTCTATGCGCGGGTACGAAACAAGCGGTACACGCTGGCGGTTCGCCAGTTAGTCGCTGGCGAGACCACCAGCGATGTCCTCGCTGAGTTTCTTGAACTGCTTGACGGCCTTGACCTCGGCGTCAAGGCCGTCTACCTCGATCGCGGATTCTACAACAGCACCGGTCTCAAACTGCTGTACGCGCACAACTACGCCTACGTGATGCCGATTGTCAAGTGGGGCGAAACGATTCAGGACGAACTCAACAGCGGCTGGAGCCGCGAGATTGAACACGATCTCGCCGGCGAGGTGACGTTTCCTGTGTTCATCGACTGTGTTTACCAGCAAGGACGGTGCGACGAACACGGGGTGGCGCGTCACGGCTACGCCGCTGACGCGCCGTTCATCGACACGCCACGAGATGCCCGAAACCACTACAGCAAACGCTTCGGCATCGAGTCGAGCTACCGATTAGCCAAGCAGAGCCTCGCGTTCACCAGTTCTCAGGATGCTGGACTGCGGCTGGTGATGTTTGTAGTGAGCCTATTGCTTCAGAACAGCTGGCGGTATCTTCACTGGAGGTACGTGGCGGCGCCCCGCCGCGGGGGGCGCCGCCTCTGGAGATGGTCGTTCACGGAGTTCTGTGAGATGGTGCTGCGGGCAGCCTGGACAGCGCTTGGTGTGCGCAGGTCTGTTCCAGCGAACCAACCACTCGACGACCGGTTCTTCCGGTAGCTGTCCACCGCTCGGGACAGCAATCGTGAGTGGCGACACTGTCGCGTCGGCGGCAGTCCGCCGCCGACAGCGACCCCTCACCGCCGAAACTCACCGTCCGTGTCATTTCGAGAATTGACCACGCATCGAAGACGCAAATTCAACCTCTACTGGAGGGGGTAGAGAATTCTCGATGTGATCGACTGATACTAGATCTAAATCGCGAACACCGTCTGTGGCATCAAGTAGCCCTTCACGTTCTTCTTCCCAGAAGACAGATGGCTTATGAAGGACGAACCGGCTGGGACGTGTCCCTTTCTGAGCTTCGTAGTATTCCAGAATCTGCTCACCTACCTGTCTAGCCGCCTCATATGAGAGGTGGGGAGATCCATTTTCGTCCTCGGTGATATCCGGGAGTGGATCGCTCTGAAGGATAATATGGTCCCGTCCGTGAAAGACGTGAGCAAGAGCAGCTCGGATTACATCATCTCCTTCGTCTCGCTCCCTGTAGAACGAGAGCCCTGCGTAGCAGTGCCCATCTTCGATCTGCCGAGTTTTCCAGGGATGGCCTCGTTGAGACTTGTATAGAAGTCCGACTGTGAGATTCCAGGCCCGAGATGCTCGCTGTCGGTCAGTACGGATCGCAAGTGTGGACGGCTTAATCAGCTGTGTGGGGATTCGAGCCTCCATCCCGATCAGTTTGATTCGATTTCGTAGGTCAGAACCTTCCGACTGGATTCGCGCATGGTCCTGGTTCTCTGGAGTACACGCGTCCATTACTTCTTGCGGAATACAGACGATGATTGCATTCGGCTGAACGGAATCCCGTTCGATTATCTCGATGTCTTTCCGCACTAGCTTCAGGAATCGCTCCATCCGGTCTCTTGGGGTTGATTTACTCGTAACAGATTGGATGTCCCGTCGACGAATCTGGCGTCTCCAGCCCTTTTTTGCATTAATAGAAAGATTGAGCGGGGAACTCTTACCTAGGCCGGGATACGGAACTTGCCACGGATTATCACTTGTTCCTGGATGGATCCCGACCTCCATATCGTGAAGTAGTTCGGTCAACCGGCGGATCGAATCTCGATCGCCGATAATCCCGAGTTTGATTGTGTGGTGTCCTTCCTCATAGAGCCGTGGACCATATCTGATGAGGCCTCGTTTGGGAGAGGTTTCAGTACCCCCTTCAAACTGAATCTCTGGCTCCTCGATGTGACGAAGCGTGAACGGAGTATCTTCAGGCGTCATTGTTCAATTCCACCTGTGTTTTCGAGATCAGAAGCTGACTCGATGAGCTCGTCACGTTCCTCTCCGTCTTTGGGTGGGCGGACATTGAGGGAAAGGGAGTCAACCCTGGTTACTTCGAGTTCCTTTATCACGGGTATCTTTTCGCCAATAAATCGGTCAAGCTGGGTCTGATCGGACATCAGCAGCTCTTCCCAGACACGCAGCTGGCGGTCGTATTTACTATTCTCAGTACTTCACAAAGCCGCTTAGTTAGAACGTCTGCTTGCTGAAGGTGTGTCTAAAACCAAACAAGCAGACGGTGAGATCCACGAGGACCAGCTTCTTAACTTTCTCGTCAACCGCCTTGACGAGGAAGTTTCGCTCTCGTTAGCCAATAACGCTGAAATCACTGCTGAAGACATCTATGAGGTCCTCGTCGGCGCTTGCGCCGACGGGACCTCTGTCTCTACGCTCTGTGCGTCGAGCCAGAACTCACCCGCTGGGAACACGGTCCTCTACCATCTTCGGACGAAGTTCGAGCCGGAACGGCTCGAACGAGTCGCTAACACGCTCCTGCGAAAGGATCTCGATGAATTGCTCCCCGAACAGGTGGAGGTCTGCGCAGACCTCCACCTGCGGCCCTACTACGGTGACGAAGACGACACAGACGGCCTCTATCACTCGGTAGCGAAGCGTGGAACCACTGCGTTCCACGCCTATGCCACACTCTACGCGCGTGTGAAGAACAAACGCTACACGCTGGCGGTACGCCGTCTCAAAGACGGCGATACCGCAAGTAGTGTCCTCGCTGAGTTCTTCGGTGTCCTCGACGGCCTTGACGCCGGGGTCAAGGCCGTCTACCTTGATCGCGGATTCTACGACAGTAAGTGTCTCACGCTGCTTCAGGCGCACAATTACGCGTACGTGATCCCGATCATCCGGTGGGGTGAGGCGATTCAGCAAGAGCTCTCGGAAGGATGGAGTCGCGTCATTCAGCATGATCTGACGGGGAAACTCGACGGTCACAGCTGGACCGTCGATTTTCCCGTCTACATCGACTGTACGTACCTAAATGGGAAGTATGACGAGAACGGTGTGGCGCGTCACGGCTACGCCGCTGACGCGCCGTTCATCGACTCACCACGGGACGCTCGATACCACTACTCGAAACGCTTCGGTATCGAGTCAAGCTATCGCTTGTTTGAGCAAGCGATAGCGACAACGACAACACGAGATCCAACGGTACGGCTGCTGTACGTGGTGGTGAGTCTCCTCTTACAGAACGTCTGGCGGTACCTTCACTACGAGTATGTGGCGACGCCCCGCCGAGGCGGGCGTCGCCTCTGGTGGTGGCCGTACAAGGAGTTCGTCAATATGATTCGACGAGCTGCGTGGACGGCCCTCGCGGTGCGTCGGGCCGTCCCCGCGAATCGGCCACCTGACGACCGATTCCACCGCTAACCACCGACCGAGCAAGCCAGCGGAGTGAGTGGCGACGCTGTCGCGTCGGCGGCTGACCGCCGCCGACAGCGACAGCTCTCCGTCGATCCGTCCGTAATTCTCTCGTCGAGACCGTCAGTACAACCGCTTCGACACAGAACTCAGGCCGCAGAAACAGCTAGCCGAGGATGCTTTGTGAGGTACTGATTCTGGGCGTGGAAGCGATTTGGTGAGAAGTCGTTTTGGAGCCGCGATTTACGCTCGCCTTTTACAGGCCGACGACCGTCAGAAGTAAAGACCTGTGTGGGTAGCAGAACGTAGTAGTACTCTCCTGCATAGCGCCGCACTCGTACTTTGACACCACGATGGATGACATCGGGGTAGGAGTCTAACTCCTTTGCAACCCAAGATCGACCTAGTTTTCGCTCGGTACCGTGCTGTTTGCGGTCGAGTTCTGGGTATACCGTTGTTCCTTTCTCACGGTCGATGAGACAATCGTTATCTCTAGCAACGAGGGTGAATATTCCTCTGAGAAGCGATCTTACGATGTTTTCGCGCTCTTCCTCTTGAGCACCCGTTCGAAGGAACTCCTCGAAATCTCGGGTTTCGAAACGGTCCTCGTGGAGGTAATGACGAGTAGACCCCGGAAGATGGTCCGGATGAACCAGAGAATATAACTTCCGCTCGTGAAGCTTGATGGGAAACGCCTCGTTGTTGTAATTATAGACGCGAGCCGACTCGGCTTCCTCCGTCGTCTCTATGATGTACAGTGTCTCAGGGTAGTGGGTTACCTGAAACAGATTTGTCGCATATTCTGTTTCCTCCGTAACTGGTTCGTACGAGTGAAGATATGGTTCGTACTGGAACCGTTCTGTTTTCTCGAGTTGATGAGCTTGTTGACGGAGATCATCATATGTACCTACGAAAACATGGGTATCGATAGCAAAATCTCGGAACTCATCTACCTCAGTATCCTCTAGCCGATCTACGACCTCATCGTTGACGCTGTCTTTGAGTTTTTCGTAGAAGTCGACCAGTTTCTGATTATCGGTGACATCTCGATCGAATAGGGCTTTCCAGAGCTGGTCATTAGAGAGTGTCTCCGTAAAAATATAGAAATCAAAACGGTGGGGTTGGGGCTGTTTGATGTATTCGAGGAAATACCGGGCGAGTTCGTCTCTAAAATCGTTCGGGCTGAGGCCTGTGGAATACGCTTTCGCTTCGGCTACCACTTTATCGCCCGTAGCTTTGTTCACAAACTGAATATCGTCAAGCGTGGAGTGGAAGGCTGAATCCAGCTCAACCATGTAATTTAGCCCTTCCATGTACTCGATGACGACTTCCTTATAGTCCTCCCCGCGTCGCGCCGTCCCTTCCCGCTCTTTATATAGATTGTAGATGGGCACGTTGTATCTCGTTACAAGGAAGTCTCGTGTGAATTACTTTTCCCTCAGTCGTTGGATAGTCTACTGGGATCCGACGGTACTTCTATAAAACGAGCGGTAGATATTGGATATAATGAACCGCGAGGCCCTGGGAACGACTCTGCGTCTCCTCAATCGCGAGCGTGGGGCCGCAGATACGTTACCGAAAAAGTCGCTTCACAAGCTCCTCTATCGTATTGACGTCAAATCTGCCGAACAAGATTTGGACATCGAGATTCCGTATTACTGGTATCTCTTTGGTACTGTCTCTCCAGCTACGCCCTCGACTGTCCCCTCAGCCAGTATTAATGAGCCCGGAGTTGAAGATTGCCTGCGTACTGTTGTCTCAGAGGCTCTCTCTGAATATTACGAACATGGGTTAGAATGGCTCACAGACAGAATGTATGATGATGCGCCGTATCAGGTTCAGCGGGATTTTCGGGAGTTAGATAAGAAAATACGAACGTTACATACGGAGTATCACGATTTCTTTGAGGTTGACCCAAGCAGAGAATCGGTACTCAGCTCGGTTCACGAAACTTTTGAATCATTTCCAAACGACCGATTTCCGGAGTACGATCGACCAATAATCAAGTGGTATAATGCGGTCGCTCGAGAACTCCATTCGCATTCTCCTGATCCCTCCAGATTGATGACTGTGAATGTAACGTTCTGGCGTATATTTGCTCTCGAACTTGCTCAACGGCATGCCCAGGGAATGACTCAGGAAGAGGTCTGTGGGAACCTCGGTATAACTTCATTTGAGCAGGCTCGTAGTTCTGCGATCCAGAAACTTGACGAATTTGAAGAGGAAGACCTTGATGCGAAATTTTCTGGATTAGCGACCGAACTCGAATCTGAGCGGAGCGCAGCTGACGAACTTGTTGCTCCGATTCTTGAACGCCGGGGGATTCCGCACGAAGATTTTCATCCGGGCCAATGACTAGATACTTCGTAGACACTAACGTCCTCATTGGACTCACGTTTTCTCACGACCGGTGGGCCGTAGAAGCAGAGCGTATCCTAGACGGTCATAACACGCTCTTCACGAGTGATTTTGTAATCTATGAGTATTGTAGCCGTCCGCAAGGAGCGCCTCGAGTTGTTTCCGACCCCGATCAGCTACAGGTTGATCCTGACGGTACAGGTGGCGTGTTCGGAACCGTTCTTGAAGACTTTCAAGAGAATGTCGAGGATAATATCCCAATGTACAATCGGGAAATCGATTTACAGCGCTACGATGGGCTTTCGTTTGAGAGGATCTTAGAGATTTTCTTCGATAATATTGAGGTTCGAAGTCAGGCCAAGCCACACTTTGTTCGGCACTTCCAGAACTACTTCTCCTCGCGGGAAATCACCCCGCGAAATGCGAAACGGTGTGTCGAAGATCTTCGAGATCGCGTTCTCCACGACGCAAAGGAGCGGAAAGACGCTCTAATGGATGCTGTCCACATCATGTCTTCAACTTATGACGATCAGGAGCGCGCTCGCGGTCTAGTCCAGGAGCACATCGGAATTCGAGAGTCCCGAATTCCTCCAGTAGACTCGCAGTGGCTTCTTGACGCAATAGGGCTTGCAGAACGCGATATGCTTCAGCGTGTTGTGACCGGAGATAAGAAAGACATCGTCCGATATCAGCAACAACTGGCGTCATTATTTGATGTTTCAATCCTGTATATTTTAGATGAGTTTCATAGTCACTCCCAAGCCGGTCAGGGTTCACGTGAGGTCTTCTGATTACGCAACGACTGTATAGAAGGTACACTGTCGCCAGAGCTGAGGTCCACTATGACAGGAAGTACTTATGGGTGCCCTCCGGACGACGTGTATGGGACTCTTTGAGACCTTATTTAGCTCATCCACCGGGGATACTGTCCCTCAGGCACAGCAACCGAGTCAGCACGAAATCTTCCCCGAGGACAAGTACAATGTCGCATACGCTGTAGCCGCTCGGCATGAAGAAATTAGGGCGTTAGAACACCTTCTAGAAGCGGATCAGACCTCACCTACTGCCTTGGAGGCTGAGCCCTTCTTTCAGGATATAATCGAAGATATGGAGCGGGATCGGGAATACTCCCTCCGCCTTCGCACCTCCGGGGAGGAGCTCGTCGACGATATCCGCGAACTCATAGAGCATTGGGACAATCAGGTAGATGAGCAGATAGGGACGATTTGGTGGCCTATCGGAGCAGATACGACGTTCAGGCTGTACCTCCATTATCTGGAACTCCGTGCTGACGCGGGGGATGACCAATTTTCGTTCCCGGAGTCCGCTGGACAGGTTCACACTCTCGTCCAGCGGGGTCTTAGTGCAATGGAAGATGATGACGACTCGAAGCTCGCTGTAGTCCACAAGCGAGACATTCCTTGGGAAGAACCAGATGAGGACAGCTGATCCAGTTCGCTCCTTCTCAAAGAGACCGATTAATTGTATCCAGTATCAAACCCAGTTATGGTAGAAATCTCAGACTCCCTGTGTTCGCTGTTCACTGCGAAAATTAAGGAGGAGGATGGCACATTCGTCATCGAGATTCCTTCGAGTGAGATCAAGCACGGGGCGCTGACTGGTGATGAGATGTACCGCATCGCTCTTCTTGATTCATCCTCCGAAGCTGAATCAACATCTCCACAGGCCCCACGGCATCCCGCCTCTCAGGGGAGCACGAGCCACGATTCATCTGGTCCTCCTGTTGATGAGGGAGAAGTGCGCGACGTGACAATCGAAACCGTCGGTGATCAGGGCGACGGTATTGCGAAAGTCGAACGTGGGTACGTCGTGATCGTTCCTGGCGCTCACCCCGGCGACGAACCAACAGTCGAAATCGAACAAGTTCAGGAGAACGTCGCGTTTGCGAGCATCGCCGATAGCGATCCGCGAGCACTCTAACCCATTGTCCCTTCTGTGGATAGGTCTTCTTCTCGGTAAACCATCGGTGTGAGAAGGCTCCGTTCGCGTTTGTCTGATGGAGGTGATTCTGAAAGCCACGTCACGTTTTCTTCACGCGTTCGCGATGGCACAACCTTCCAAGGCCGAAATTCAATCTATGACAAAGGAACCGATTGAGGTACTCGACGACCTGGCCGACCAGGTCGCCGATGAGTTCGGGCGTATAGACAGCCAAACGAATTCAAGGATGTCTCGCTCGTGATTGAGAACAGCGACAAGGAGCGTCCGACGCTGATCGTCCACGTTGATAGGGAGGATGCGGAGTCCCTTGCCGACCGTATTGATGAATTCCTCCGCGAGCACGGTGCTTGTACTGAACGGGAACGACACTCCGCTACGGATGTCCGTGTGTTAGCGACGGTCGACTGATATCGACCCTCCAATTTTTTGACTGACTGCAAGCACCGCTGAAGGCCCCTATCTTGACTTCCAATTAAGGTGGTCCCGACCGCTTCAGCTCAGGTGGTCAATCTGAGCAGACAGATACTCTTGGAGAGCGGTGACCGTTTCTTCTGAGACAGCTGAGGCCCCGAAGTCACTCCGATATCCGTGCTTGAGTTCGTCGCTCTCCAAGATTTCCAGTCCACGCTTAAGCTGCTCCCGCAGCGCATCGTCGTCCCCTCGTCGCAGGTGTGGCGTGACAGCGTCGAGATCGATTTCTTCTGCCACTGCCAGGACATCCCGAAGGTCTGTTTCACGGCCGCTATGGAGCTTTGCCGCGACGAGGACTGCCCCATCGATGACTCTGGCCGTCGTCGTCACTGTGCCTCCGCTCACCTCCTGTTGGTGGCTGTGGTCGTACAGGTAGTCGAACGACCACTGTGCCTCCGTCTGGCGACACCCGAGTCCGTTTACCAGGAGATCGAAGCCGATCGGCTGCTGCGGCGTGAGCCGCTTCTCGTACTCGATTACCTCGGTATCGTAGAACCACTCCTTGGCGTGGCTGTCCGTTTCTTCGAAGCCCCGCTGTTCGAGGAACTCGACGAAGTCAGCCTTGGAGTCTGGCGCGACGACGATATCGAGATCCGTGGAGAAGCGAGCATTGAACGCTGAGACAGCGTAGCCGCCAACAAGAACGTACTCGTGACCCTGTTGGGTGAGCTCTTCGAGCAGTTCGATGAGCGCGTCACTTCGATTGTTGAAGCTCATGGCTGTGCCCGTTCGGTCTCTCGATACGTGACGCCGAGGTCGAGGTCCTCGTACATCCGGTCGAGCATCGCCAGCCCCGACTGGAATTGGGCGTAGTTCTCGCGCATATACTCGATTGTCTCTGCTCTCGGGATCACCGGGTACCCTTCGACGTGCTCGATGTCGAGTGACGCGCGTGGCTCGAGGACGATCTGCAGCGGTCCGTCCAACTCGTCTTGGGGCTGTCGTTCGAATGCGGTGGGGAGGTCGAACGACTCGAAAAATGTCTCCCAGGCGTCGACGTCCTGCTCACGAACAGCGAGGAACAATGGATAGTCGTCGGGCTCGCGACCGACCTGGTAGCCGCCCTGAGTCCACACGTAGACGGCGTCGATCCGCGTGAACGCGAACGGCCAGTCACTGAACTGTGGGATGGCGTACGTTTCCTCGATGGAGGGTGGACTGACGCCGGCGCTGGCAGCGACGAGCTCGCGGGCTGCGTCGCGTACGCGCTCGTCGACGACAGTGAGGCCGTCGTCATAGGTGACGTAGCCTGCGTCTTCCAGCCGATTGACGGCCTGTCTCACTGTCTCGTAGGGCGTGTGGAGGTGTTGGGCGACCCGGCGGATGGAGTCACCACTCTCGATGGCGAGGATAGTCTGTGCCGCCGTGTCGTCGAGAACCTCGTACATCTGGTAGTTACCAATAACCCGGTAACAGTTAAAAGTCTTACTAGAGGACAGGGTAGAACGGCTCTGGCTGAGTTCTATCACTCAGGACTATTCAATTGAATGACTGGAAAATGCAGATCTCATAGACAATTTGCATAATGTGGATAATGTTGATAATGCAAATTGGGTATCTTCAATTGGTTCGTGTGGGTGGCAAAGATTGTGACGAATATGTATGTAATGCTGATAATCTAAATTATGTAGATTGCGTAAAGTCGACGGTGATTAGGACAATCTCAATTGCGCCAACAATCCACGGAATGTACAAAATGTAAGTTGTGTAGATAGCGTACGCAATCTGTCTGACACAGAATTAAGGTGGACGAGCTTCATTAACCGCGTATGACCAGAGCGAAACTTACATTATCGACAAAACTCGCGCAACCTTCAACATCTATCCAATGTACATTATCTACAAAATGTTCAAAATCCGCTTCTTACGGGGGTGCTGAGCTATGAGTGCTGACGAGTTTGAAGGACTCCCCGGAGCAGCTGTCTCGTTGCTCAAGGGAGGGGTAGGGAAATCCACGATCGCGCTCAACATCGCTGATCGACTCGCTGCTCGTGGCCATGAGACGGTACTATTGGATCTGGATAAGGATGGGCACATGACGACCCAGTTGGGATACGACGATGCGTACGACCGAGATGCGAACCTCGGTGACGCCCTTATCGATGGTGAGGACCCCGAAGACCTGCTTATCGAGACGGACTTCGGCGTTCACCTACTCCCGTCGAGTAACGAGCTCGAGAACGTCGAGACGAGGCTGAAGGACGAACGGTTCGCAGACGTGAAGCTTCGACGGAACGTCGTCGACCCGCTCATTCAAAACGGATACGACTACGTGATAATTGATGCCGCAGGCGGCCGTGGGAAACTCTCTGATAATGCCCTTATCGCCGTCCAGCGCGTCATTATCCCGCTGATTCCGCGTGCTGGCTCGATCAACGGTCTCAACAAAATGATTGAACGCCAGATCTCCCCAATCCGACAGAATATCGGGTTAGATATCCTCGCAGTTACCCCGAATATGATTCGTGAAACAATGGGTCAACACAACGAGCACCGAACTCTCGTTGAAAATCTCAACCGAGAGTTCGGTTCGTTCGTCCCTGAGTACGCTCGTGTGGACCCGGAGATCTTTGATGCCCTCGATGATTTGGGACGCACCATCGATAATATCCCGAAGCCGGGGATTCGCGAACGGACCGCAATTTCCCGCGCCTTCAAGCAAGGGATGCCCGTCTCGGAGTTCGACGAAGATTGCGACCAGATCCCGAATTTCGACCACTTAGCGGACCTCGTGGAGGAACACAGCCATGCCTAATGAGGACGACCGTTTCGGGGACGTCGCTGAACAACTCAAACAAACGGAGGAAGGTGCCGAATCGGATGACGACGAACGTACTGACACCCATGATGAACCGCAACCGGATGAAGAGATAACTACTGAGGACACAGAGTCGGAGACTGAGTCCATTCCTGAGCAGGATGAGGAGGATGTGGACGAATCCACCGGTGGACCGGCGTTCTCCTTTGATGAGACCGATATGCACGGCTTCTATGTCCGGGAGGACACGTGGGATGGCGTCACCCGGATGCGATCATCAGTGGCTGCCGCTTGCTCAATGTTTGATGTTCCCGAGTACGAGGGAAGAGAGTTCCAAGATGCGTGTCTCCGGGTAATTGCGGACCACGGTGACGAGGTTGCCCTACAGATACTCCGAGAGCGTGGCATCGAAGCTGATGAGGAACGTGTCCAGGAAGTTGTGGAGATGCTTAGCGAGCAGGTCTCGAACGACTAACCCTGCATTTGCCCGATTTTCTCTACTATTTAGGTTTTGCACATATTGCACATTATGTAGATTATGTGAATGCGATTGGGTTGCAGTCTTGCGATTACTCACGAAGCTGAGTCAACCGTCGGTTGCCGTTAAGTTACGAACGACACGAAACGTTCACGACTTCTTTTTCTCACAACGGATATCTAACAAAACAAGAGGAGATATGACAAATTCCAGCCAGTTACAGAGAAACCCGCTCTTGTATCCGATTCGATATCGGTTCCATTACGAGAAATAAGCCGTAGCCTATCCAATACCGGATCGGCTACAAATAATTATTTTTGTTCAGAATATAAGTTATCTAACAACCAAGGCGGCCAGAAACATCCTCTCGCAAGCAAATCGTTTGTACCCACGTGTTCCCGACTGGGGGAACATTTATACTGGCAGCAGCCCGTACATAGAGATATGAGTCAGGGCTCGTACGACGATACCATCAAATTCCGCGCGGGCGCGCTGAAAGAGGCGGCTGGCGAGCTCGATGCGATCCATCTCGGCGGGATCAATATCAGCGAACTCGCCCGAGCGGGGCTTGCAGATATGCTCCGTCGGAGCATGACTGACGAGGACAAAATCACCCTCTATGAACGCTACAAGGCAGGTGAGATCTCCGAGGAGGCTACTCGCCTGCTGCTTGGCGAGGAGTTCGACCTCCTCCAGGAAGATATCGAAGAGTTTGCCGCGGCAGCCGAGGACGATACCAGCCAATATCTTGTTTGAATGGCGACTGAGGAATCGCAATATCCGATTCTCGTCGATACTGACGCCCTGATCGCTGTCGGGAACAGCTCACTATGGGATTGTATTACTGAGAACATCGGACTCACGACCACGAACGTCTGCCAGCAGGAGCTAAAGCGCCATTACGAGCAGAACCGCTCTCACGCTCCAGAAGGAAGTCGCTCGTATCGCCTTCACCACGGTAGTACGCGTGTTCTTGATGCGCTTGAGGATACAGAGACACCGTTGACACGTGTCGTGAGTGTCCCTCGACCGCATGGGGCTGATGCCGGTGAACAATCGCTGGAACAGCATCTCGTGCAGCATCCAAAGGCGGTCGATTACGTGGTGTTGATGGACGCTCACGGCCGCCGTTCGATCCGTCGAGAGATTCAGAACCGCGACCTCGAGGCGCGTGTAGTGCCACCGACTTTTCTCTTCTACATTCTCTACGATAACGATCTCATCTCGCGAACAGCGTTTTGTGAAACGTGTGTTGAACTTCTCAAAAGCGAAGGGTGGACAGGCTATCACGCCGTCGATGCTGCGTGGGAGGGGATTCCAGTCGACTGCTCAGACGTCATTGACTCGGATCTCCTTCCACCTTCATGATTATAAGGCTCTGTTGAAATCCCATTCTTCAGATAGATTCTCACCTGAAACAGCCGGTCGCTGAAGACTGCGAGTTGACTGATTCAAAATCGCGGTGGTACTGTTGGTTCCGTTGTTCTCGGTGAGCCTGTGGCTTGACATCAGGGCAGTTTGACGGAGAGACTGTAACTGGTCTCCTAATCGGATTGTTTACGGTGGCGTTGCGCTCTTACATCTGGTTTCGATGGGCGTCCCAACGGCCCAGTTGCTGACGGTACCCGCAAGTATTTGGTACATATACACACGTTACAGGCGCATCGGCCTTCGTTGAAATAAATACAAACGCTCGGCTCTGTTGAAATACTTTTTCTCAGACATATACTTGCCTGAAACGGCTGGTCGATGAGACCTGCTTGACGAACACTACGACCGCCGCAATCAGCGTGAAAAGATGGAGCAGTAGCAAAAGTTCCTCGACACATCTGATTTGGCGTAACTGTTATTGCTACACAATTTCAACACAGTAGCATGTCCGAAGCCAGTTCGTCGCCCGAGAAAACGACAGTCAACATCCGAATAACGGAGACGTTTCTCTCCGACGTCGACGCAACATGGGAAGATTTGGGGTACAACAGCCGTAGCGAGTTCGTTCGCGACGTACTCCGTGACGCGGTGAAACATCCGGAGTTCAACCGTGCAGATCTCAAGGCGATTGCTGCGAGCGAGGTCGACATTCAGGAAGGTCGAACCCACTCCAGCGAGGAGATCAAAGCGGAGTACGGACGTGACGATGCCAGCGAGCAATGAGCGAGGACTGGGACTGGAAGCTCACTGACCGATCGAAGCGACAGTTCGAGGCACTCGACGAATACGCTCGCGATCGGATCATCTCCAAGCTTGAGGAAGTTGTCACCGATCAGTGGCGAGAGCCGACAGATTACCTCGAACCGCTCGCGGGAGCGCCACATCAGAAGCTTCGGGTTGGACAGTTCCGCCTCGGATGCCGTGCCGATCGTGAACAACGAATACTGGCTCTGTTGAAATCCTCAGAAAGTGACACATCTCATTCCGGTTCCGGTCAATATAGGCCGTACACAAATGTGAATGGCATCCAACCTATGTTACGTGACCGAAGCTGTCCTAACGAAACAAAAGATTGAGCCTGACAAGGTCGACCGGCTCAAGGAGTGGATGGACGAAGTCCGGGAACGGGAGAGCGAAGTTATCGAAACGTTCCAGTCGGAAGGAATGTTAACCGAGGCGGCATTTCTTGAACAGGGGGACGACGGCGTGTACCTCGTCTATTTCATGGAAGCTGAAGACCTACGCGAAGTTTACGAGTCGTTCAGTGAATCAACGCATGATATCGATCAGGAACAGAAAGAGGTCATGGACGATGTTCTGGAAAGTCCCAAGGATCTTGGAGTCGGAAACTACGAACTGCTCTATTATATGGTCAATCCAGACCGGGCGTTTCAGCCGATAACACGTCTGAAGAACAGGATTTCAACAGAGCCAAACACTTCAAGATGGAGCCAACCGGAGGGTGCCAGCAGCTTTTAACATGTAATAACACACTCTAATTAACATCAAATTACTCAATTTAAAACTCCACCAAGATTATTTATAGAAGATCTTTCTCTATTAAAAATAATCCTACCCTATTAGTGCTGAGTAAATTAACAAGATTTATGTTATTATTCTATACTATACTCGGTTGTGGTTAAACCAGTAACCCGTCGAAAGTTTGGTCGCGTCGTTGGAACTACCGCCGGAATCGCAGGCGTGTCCGGTATTAGTAGTGCGACTGACGGAAAAGAAGATCAGGCCGAACCACAGAGTAACGTTGAGGTGCGGTATGACCGTGTTGTTGAGGATGGCAAAGTATACACCATCGCATTAGCCCGTAACAAAGATACGGACGAGATCAATTCTGCTATCTTCGTCCGACCTACGGGATCTACCGGCTCAGAAGAACTGAATTCTGAGCAGTCTGAGATGGAACTTCTCGATGTTTCTGACGATGTGGTTGATGACGTCGAATCGACGGTCTTCGACAACCAAGACGAACAAAAAGCCAGCACGGAGGGGGGACTACAAAAATCGAGTGGGGGTGAACAGACCGATATCTGGGGGCCCATCCGTGAGAAGACGCAATCTTCGGGCATTTCTACTCAACAAAAATCCATCATACAGGACGTTCTTGAAGAGATCGCGGCTGGTACGAAGGACTCTGTCAAGAGAGTTGGGTTCTACTTCATCGATAGTCCCGATGGAACAGACTGTGACGCAGAAATAACTGATCAACACCCCCACCGTCAGCTGGGCGTCTCTGTTGACTACGACGAAGATATTGGTAAACTCTCAGTCCAGCTCATCACCCCAATTGTAGCGGGTATTATCAGCTCGGTGTTCACCGCTTCGCCCGGCGGTGGACTCGCAGGTACGCTTGCTGGAGCAGTAATTGGATTCGGGATTAACCAGCTCAAAGATACCTCCGTTATCACGGTAGCTTACCGTGATATTGACAAATCTGCGCTCGGGCAGACCGATGCGGCGATTCAACCTCTGGTAAGCGGTATCTGGATGGACGAGGACACCGACATGCTTACTTACACGACAGAGCCTCCCCTCATTCACATAGAAGATACTCCGGTTGGTGTGGATGTTGGTAACGAAACCATCTGGGACCTATAGAGGAGAAGAGCCAAAGAAATTATAAACAGCCGCTCTTTATTTTGAATTAATGATTTGGGAACTGATAGAGGATTATAAAAAGGAGTACCAACAGTCGGGCTGGAAGTTTCATACCCGGTATAAGGGGCCGCTACTGCTTAATTTCAGCCTGTTGGTTGTGCTAATCGTAGTTGTAGGTATTGCTCGAAGCGCCTTTGAACTCTCAGAAGTCGATGTTCTCTTCCTAGTTATGATTACTTGTGTTATTGGTTACATCGTACTGTGGTATCCAGTCCGAAAAGCTGGACTGTAGCACGATTCTATACATACTTACACAGGATGCTCTATTGAAAATGCGGTACGGGAGCGGGATCACAGTGTTTTGGTGAGCTTTTTGAGGGCGAATGAGAGGATGATCTCACGGAACTGTCGGCATCAGAACTGCGAACGCAGGGCGGAGTCCTGCGTTCGCTTGACCGTCGAGTAGGATGTTTCCGACATCCACCGCTGTGTATAGCCTTTTGACCGGATCAGCGCGTTGTTTGCTGCTGCTTTCGGGGTCGATCCACGGTACTGAATAAGGTAGTCCGGCTCTGTTGAAATCCTATTCATCAGACATATACACAGATGAAATAGCCAGTTGGTGAGAGCTGCGAATCGCTCAAAACATCCTTGTACGCTCTACTCAGCCGGAATTCAAAGATCCTACTCGCTGGGACGGGTCATGAACAGCGTAGCTACGACGAGAGCAACGAGAGCCACAGACGCACCGAAGCCGGGCGTGTCATTACTGGTAGCCCCGTCCCGTTCATCGTTACCGTCACTTCCGTTTGAGTCGTTCTCACTATCGGTATCATTGTCTCTATCGACAACAACGCGGTCGTCACCAGCAGGCTGGAATGTGATGGTTACAGTCCGGTTGTCGTCATTCGTAAGGAAGCCGTACTCGTACTCACCCGTGTCAAAGTGTGACACGTTGATCTCATCAAATTCAATAGTGGTGCTGTTGTTTACATCAAGCGTCACTTTTCGGCTGGCGACCGCGTTGTCGCCGATGCGAAACTCAACGGTCTGAACGCCTTTGGCATCACCAGTATTTTCGATCGTAACGGTGAATGCTAATGTGTCGTCAAGAGCCACGGTAGTGTCCCGAGCCTGAGGCGTGAGGTTAGCGATCTCAAAGTAGACCTCACTTTTGTTGGTCTCGTTGGCTGTATTTGGTACATTGGTATCAGCGATTGTATCAGTAACACTTTCGCCAAAACTTGGGGAATGACCGGCCGTGGCTGCGACGGGGTCGGAAACAAAGCCAACTGCGACCACGGAGATTAGCATTGACGCTGCCAAGAGGATCACAGTAATTTTTTCGCGTAAAGTGGTGCCAATTAGACGTTTCGTCGGGGACATACGTATTCGGCTTTGCTGACAAAGAGTATGTCTTGTGGGTCGAAACAGAACACTCTGAGCGATCTCTGCGTCTCCTGCACTGAGCGATTCGTGAGTTTCCTGTATTGACCGCTCAGAGTGATCGATCTACGTTATGAATGAGACAGGCGATGGTGAGTTCACGGAACTGCTTCCACCAGCGCCGTGACCGGACAAACGCCCCGTACTTCCGCTTGAGTGTTGAGTTGACAGTCTCGGATTGACTCCGCTGACCGTAGAGATCAGTGTCTAAGCGTACGTTCCATGCCTTATGGAGTGACGTGAACTCACGATGCTTGATCAGTGGTCGAACTTCGTGTTGCCGGGCGAGCCGCCTGATCTTCTGATCGTCGTACCCTTTGTCACCGAGCAAAACGTCAATATCGTCGGGATTGCGCTTGATCAACGACGGAGCGATCTGGCTATCGTGTTTCCGCGTCGTAGTTACGTGTAGATCGAGTATCGCGTTTACCTTCGCATCGACCAGTAACGTCACCTTGAGCTGCTGAATCGTGAGTTCAGCGCGTTTCGTGTAGTGTTTCGAAGCGTGACTGCGGTCGAACCCTGACGCATCAACACCAACAACGCCGCTTGTCGGAAGTAGTGTCGCTGAGAGAGTCAATATGACACGCCATACAGCCATATCAAGCCGGCTGAACGACTTACAAAGCGTTGAAGCAGTAGGAAGTTCGGCTAGCCCGAGAACACGACGGATGCGTGGCATCTCGATCAGTTCGTCAAGCAGACCACGGTAGGTCGTGTTCTTCCGAACTTTGAGACAGAGCAGAACAACGTGCTGCGGAAGTGTATAGCGGTGTTTAGAGAATTTCGAGGAGTACCGAGAGACCGCCCGGCGTGCCAGATGGATCGCCTTCTCAGTAAACCGGAGAATCTGCGACTTTGGGAGGGACTTCATCCCATAGAATTACACGGCGAACATGTACATCTCTGAGGATTTCAACAGAGCCATCTTCGTATGTACGGCCTCGAAGACGAGTATATAGATTCGACACTCAACGTTATCCCAGATCACCAGTTTACCGAGGTCAACGATCCATCATACACGACCGCAAGCGTGGTGACGGTTTCTGCCATTGCCGAACGTGCGACGCTCTGGGAGGGAGACAGACTCAGCATGATCTATGATTTCGGGACTCCCTCACACTACTACTGCATCGTCAAGGAGGTGTACAGTGGAGACGAGATTGAGAATTTTCTCAAGGAACGTGAGCCGATCGCTACGACCGAGACAGCCGCGATCATCGACGAGAAACGACCCTAGTAATGGCCACGAGCGGTCAGTTGTCCCGCTCTTTTTCACCCGACTCCTCAAACGCGTAATCAATGCCCGACTGTCCGTACTGTGAGCGATCCTTCGCGGACGAATCCGAGATCCGCAAGCATCTCTACGAAGACCACGAGTCCGACGAACTCGGTCGGATCGACACCAAGCGGGTTGAGCAGTACATCGACGATCACGACCTCGAAGAAAGCGACGATGCCACTCGTGCGCAGCAAGACACAGAGGAAACGGTAGGCATGACCCCGGCGACCGACCGCCAGTCGGATGAGCGGTGGGAGTTACATGACGTGCAGGCCCTGTCGACGGAGGAAATTCGGGACAAGCTTGCCGAGCACGGTATCGACACGACCGAAGCGTCGTTCCGTGACCGTGCGGCCGAGGTTGACTCCGCGATGGCACTTGCTGACCAGTGGGAAGACGATCACGATGTCGACGCGTCGGGGTACGATCAGGATTTCATCTGGATGGCGGCTGAAGTGTTCTGGAGCCGGTGGGCATCCGATCTCCCCTATCGGGAACGGATCTACGACCTGGTACAGGAAGGCCGAGAACTCCGTGAGCAGGGCAACGACGCCGAGGCTTGCCAGCAATGGCTGACTGCCTGGGAGACCATTATCGCCGTCACGCCGGAAGACATCACGACAATCGAGGCGGCTGATGATCACCTCCCGAATGTGCTCTCACTCGAACCATTCCTGCGGTCGGTCGACAACGACCTTGCCGCCCTGGCAGCGGACGATCCAACCTATCACGAGCGACGCCTCGAATTCTGTCGGGGGGTCTGTACCCAGTTTCCGGATGCACCTGACGAGCTACTCCTTGATTTCCGCCACTTCATCGCTGACTTGCTGACAGAGCTAGGACGACTGGACGAAAGCAGAAACGAGTTCGAGACGCTCATTCGAGACTATCCCGAAGATTCCTGGGCGTACAAGAAACTCGCAGATAGCTACTGGCGGGAGGGAGCTGACGAGCCAACAGCCGAGGATCTGGAACGCGCCGTGAAATTGTACGAACAGGCCCTAAACGCCGAAGGTTCTCTCGAACAACCATCAACTGTCTCTGAGCGGATCGACGAACTCGAACGCCGATTGGCTAACATGGACACGTCCGAGATGCAAGAGGAATAGGTGGCCTCTGTCAACTGATGCACACCGTGAGCCGTCGACATTCGTCATCAGACAATCCCATCCTCCATCTTAACCAACAGTATACAGATCTATCGGGCATTCGTTGGTTAACTTCGTCCAGCGACTCGGAGCCCTTCCACGGCCAGGATTCAGCGCGTCCTGCTTCGGTCAAGGAGTGGTTTCGGCCACCCCGAGCATCTTGAAGTCGGGATGAGTATTGGTCAGCATGACGCGGGCCGAGAAGGACGAGGAGCGAGAAGAGCGCATCGAGATGCGGATCATCGTCGATACCTACAGCCCTGAAGAGCAAGCGTGGGGATGGTGCGAGTATCTGGACGACACGATGGACTTCCCGTTCGAAGCACGCTGTGTCACCGAGCAAGAGGAGTCACCGCTGGAGGAAGGCGAAACAGTACGCGTAGTGGGGATGTCTCCGACAGATCCGACTCTCAGCCAAATGTTCGTGACGATAGAGTGGATGGACAGAACACTTGGCGTGCCACTGGAGCAACTGGAGCCGATCGAAGCCAGTAGTAAGACGGACCAAGCGATCGCAGACTGGCAGTACTGGCTCGATCGCTGACAACCGTAACTCCGAAACAATAGAACCACTCGCATCCGCAGAAGGACAGACGTACGCCTCCATGGAACCCGAGGAACCCACATATTGAATCCGGTCGGGGGTCTCTGTACCAACATCGAATGCAAGTCGAATTCGACGACGGGACGCTCCTGCTCCGTAATGCTCCTGACGATGTTCCCTATGGGGAGTGGGACGACCGCGTCGACGAGTACCGAACGCGAGCATATCGATATCGAGCCCTGCTCGAGTGGGCCGGTAAGTGGACGGACGGAAACGAGCAGGCAACGTTGCAAGAAGGCTTCGCTCACACTCTCGAAGACACCGCGCGGGCCTACCCCGATCTCGATCTCACGCAAGCGCTCCACATCGAACCGCGTGACTACCAGCAAGCGGCGCTCGACGCCTGGATCGACCACGATCGGCGAGGGAGTGTCGTACTCCCCACGGGCAGCGGGAAGACGTTCCTCGGGCTGCAGGCCATCGCCGACGCTGGCGTCAGTACTCTCGTCGTGACGCCGACGATTGACCTCATGAACCAGTGGCACGCCACGCTCACCAACGCCTTCGGCGACCAACTCACGGAACCGGTCGGCGTCCTCGGCGGCGGCAGCCACGACGTCACCGCGATCACCGTCACCACCTACGACAGCGCCTACCGCTACGTCAACGAGTACGGCGATCAGTTCGGCTTGCTCGTCGTCGACGAGGAACACCACCTGCCAGCCCCGACCTACCGGCAGATCCCCGAGATGATTATCGCCCCGTATCGCCTCGGGCTGACCGCCACCTACGAGCGGCCCGATGGTAAGCACGAACTTCTTGAGGACCTCCTCGGCCCGGTCGTCTACCGGAAGGACGTCGACGAACTCGCCGGCGAATACCTCAGCGAGTACGAAACGATCCACATGTCGGTCGACCTCACGGCTGACGAACGTGAGGAGTACGACGAGGAGTACCAGATCTATCGCGACTACGTCGACAGCCACGAGTTTGACCTCTGGAAAGAGGACGGCTACGCAGAGTTCCTCAAACGCACGTCCTACGACCCGCAAGGGCGGCGGGCGCTCATCGCCAAGCAACGTGCCGAGCGAATCGCCCGAACCGCCGAAAAGAAACTCGACACGCTCGACAACCTATTGAAACGTCATCACGATGATCGAACAATTATTTTCACCGCCAACAACGACTTCGCCTACGACATCTCCCGGGAGTTCATCGTCCCCTGTATCACTCACCAGACCAAGACTGACGAACGCACCGAAATCCTCGACCGCTTCCGGAGCGGGGAGTACTCGATGCTCGTCACGTCACAGGTGCTCGACGAGGGCATCGACGTCCCGGCGGCAAACGTCGGGATCATCCTCTCGGGGAGCGCCTCGAAACGCCAGTACGCGCAACGGCTTGGCCGCATCCTGCGACCCACGGACGACCGCCAGCCCGCGCGGCTCTACGAGATCATCACCGAGGATACGATGGAGACGTACGTCTCCCAACGCCGCCGTGAGGGGGTGAGTGCGTAGTGCTGACCGCGAACCTCGCCCGGTCACGCACGACCGACGAAGAAGTCAAACCGCTGTTCATCGATCCCGACGAGGAGCGCTACCAACAGACTGCTCGAGAACTCATCCAGCTGTTCGAGGCCCATCTCGGTGAGCCGAAAGGCGACCTCGAGGACGCGATTGACGAGCTGACCATCGCGGATACCGACTACAAGATCGTCCAAGGGCTGGCGAAACTCCTGAAAGACGAGTGTGAGTTCGAGGTCGTCGCCTCCGTCGAACCGCGTGAGATCCGCCGGCGACTCTTCGAGAAAGCCAACGAGCGCTATCCGATCGTCCGCCAGCCGACGCTGGGCGAGGACACACAGAAGCTGGAGGTGTACAGCGCGGTCGCCGACGACCTCGGGGTGTCGTTGGAAGAGTGCTATCGCGGGATGTACGCCGATCTCGAAGACAACAAACGACTCGTCCGAATCGGAACGCGGACGGCCGACCAGTACGCCAGTGATGACGATACGTCGACGTCGACGACCAACCTGACCGGCAGCAGCGACGCGGAGTATGAACACACGGGTCTCACCGTGGACTGGTTGGTGACCCGGTACAACCTCGCGCTCGCCCAGGCGGTGCTCTACGACGCCACAGAAATGCGGATTCGGGTGTGGGACCACTTCGGGACGGTGTTCAGTTACGTGAAGCTGTTCGGGTTGATGCATCGCATCTATCCGATCGACAGCGACGGTGAACGCGTCGCGAACACGGACCAAGCCGCCGGCTACGAGGCCGTACTGGACGGCCCGGCATCGCTATTCTCAAAGTCGCAGAAGTACGGGATTCGCATGGCGAACTTCCTGCCGGCATTGCCCCTCTGTGACCGCTGGGAGATGGTTGGTGAGATCCTCGTCGACGAGACGACCGGCGAGACCCGACAGTTCGCGCTCGACCCCACGGAGGATCTCGATTCACACTACAGCGCGGGCGACCAGTTCGATAGCGACGTCGAGCGGACGCTCGCCGATAAATGGGAGCGAGCGAATACGGACTGGAAGTTGGTGCGGGAAGACGATGTCTTCGACCTAGGTGCTGAGGTGATGATTCCCGACTTCGCGATCGAACATCCCGATGGCAGGCGTGCGATCCTCGAGATTGTCGGCTTCTGGACGCCCGAATATCTGGACGCGAAACTGGAGAAGATTCGAAAGGTGGAGGCCGACAATTTCGTGCTGGCTGTCTCGGAGCAACTGGATTGTGCGAGCGAGGAGTTCGGGAGCGCCGCCGATCGAGTGCTGTGGTTCAAAACGGGAATTCACGTCTACGATGTAGTCGATTTAGTTGAGCAATACGCGACAGGGATGTCACAGAGTGAAGAGCAGGCTTGAAAAATAGTGGATCAAGTAAGGATTTTAACTGTTACCGGTTTATTGGTAACTACCAGAAGCACGAAATGCTCGACCACACGGCGGCCCAGGTCCTCCTCGCCATCGAGAGTGGTGACTCCATCCGTTGTGTCGCGCAGCATCTCCACACACCGTACGAGACGGTGAGACAGGCCGTCAACCGACTCGAAGACGCAGGCTACGTCACCTATGACGAAGGGCTCTCAGTCGTCGACGAGCACGTCCGCGACGCTGCCCGCGAGCTCGTCGCTGCCAGCGCCGGCGTCAGTCCACCCTCCATCGAGGAGGCCTACGTCATCCCACAGTTCGGTGAGTGGCCATTCGCGTTTACGCGGGTCGACGCCGTCTACGTGTGGACCCAAGGCGGCTACCAAGTCAGCCGCGATCCCGACGATTACCCGATATTCATCGCTGTTCGCGAGCAGGACATCGACGCCTGGGAGACGTTCTTCGCACCCTTCGGGCTACCAACCGCCTTCGAGCGCCAGCCCAGCGACGAGATCGATGGTCGCCTGCAGATCGTTCTCGAGCCACGCCCCTCACTCGACATCGAGCACGTTGAAGGCTACCCGGTGATCCCGAGAGACGAGACGATCGAGTATATGCGTGAGAACTACGCCCAATTCCAGTCGGGGCTGGCGATGCTCGACCGGATGTACGAGGACCTCGACCTCGGCGTCACGTATCGGGAGACAGAACGGGCACAGACATAGCTTCCATAACCGAAGTGACGCGCTCATCGAACTGTTCGAGGAGCTCACGCAAGCGGGGCACGAGTACGTCCTTGTGGGGGGATACGCTGTCTCAGCGTCCAATGCTCGCTTCTCTACGGACCTCGATATCGTCGTCGCGCCGGACTCCAAGGCTGACTTCGTCGAGTTCATCGAGCACCGGGGCTTCGAAGAAACGGACAGCCACGCCAAGGAATCACTTCTGGTGTCACTCGGAGTCAGGATCATCATCGGCTTCATTGTCCTCGCTGTCGCCAGCGGGGTGTGTTCTCCTTCCTTCTGAATCAACCTCATTCACGACTTGAATCTGTTCGATGTCCTCTTCAAAGAGAAGTATTTTTGTTAAACCCATCTTTGACCAACCGTCTCCATCCCACTCTGCAGGGTAACCTAGAGCGATTTGCCGTTCATTCCCCGACTCACTCCACTCAGCGATGTATCCCTGGAACCACGACTCAGTGGTCAACACTCGAACGATGTTCGCCGTTTTTAGCGATCCCACCCAGGGCTGGTGTGGATGACTATTCACGTCAAACCGTCGTTGAAGTCTTTCGCGAGCGGCATACGCGAAATCGCCACTGACGGCCACGGCACCGACGACTCCGACTGCTACAGAGAGAAGTGCGAGTATGAGAACTCGCTCTGGCCTGAATCCTCCTTCGAAAAACAATCTAACCGCTGCTGTTGGGTCAGTGATCTCCCCACCGAACAGCGTGTAGCCCCAGAAGAATAGCGGATCGATAATGAACGCCGCTGCGATACTCGCGCCGAGTAGTCGTCCGTCCGAGAGTGATTCTTCGAGGCCTCCGATGATAATAGCGGTGTAGACTGCAATGAAGCCGGGTGCAACGACGATTAGCGATAGAAGGACGTTCTCTGGAGAGAGCGCTGGCATCCGATCGGTTCTCTACTCGTCTTCGGAATTCGACTCGTCGTCTGTTCGCATCTGCATCGGGACGTGTTCGGGGGCCATTGTGACGTGCTCCGCGTCCTCGGGGACCTCTCGCTCACCTCCGAGGGCTTCGTCGAGGTCGCGAGAGCGGGACTTGGAAAACTCGCCGTCTGTCGTCCGTTTTTTAGAATTACCTCGGATTGTTCGATTGTCGACTTCCTGCTCCTGCTCGTCATCACTCATATAGGGATGTTTTGTCGGTAGTTAGATATAACTGTTTCGCAGGATATTATTGGCTGCGCTCCTGCTGTTGCTTAGTGGCTGGAGATCAGTTCATCGCGCGGGTTCACCGTGACAGCGAAGACCCATTACTACTTGGGTAATTAACAAGGTCATTCTGGAAACGTTCTCGGAAACAGTCAATCGTCCACAAAACACAACGACTGAGGATGGGCCACCATCTATCTCGTGCCTTCCCTGAAACGCGGAAGCGCCACGCCGCGGCTTATCGGGATTGTGGACCTCTAGTCAAGTATGGGAGAACACTCGATGTCGAACCGATTGGCAGTGGAGCAGCCGACACGGGGCGCTGACCGCAATCGATCCCTTGCTGACCAAGCCGATCCAGCTACGGACGATATGCTACTTCCTTCCCTCAAGGACGGCGTCACCCTCCTCGATGTGGAGGGCGGTCGCGGCGTCCCGATTCTGCAGTCGCTCGTGCTCGATCATCTCCTCCTGCACGCCGGGCCCGCCTTCTGGGTCGACGCAAACGGACACGCGACAACAACAACGCTCTCCCAAATTGCTCCCAGCCGGCGGCTACTTGACCGGATCCACGTCGCACGCGGCTTTACCGCCTACCAGCACTACGGCGCCGTCTCTGATCTCCCGACGGCGGTGAATCAGTCCATTCAAGAATCGACGTCCGACGATAGTCTTCGAAATCGACAACCTACGGAGAATGACGATGAATCGCCACACACCCCCTCGCTCATCGTCGCGCCGGCCGTCGACATCCAGTATCGGGCCGACGATACCCTCGGGGAAACACACGCGGAAACGCTTCAGACCCGAACGCTCGCCCGGTTGGCGACCTACGCCGACGGGTACGACATCCCCGTGCTAGTCACCCGGACCAAGCGCAACGACTTCACAGCGTCGGGCGTGACGGCAGCCGACCACCACCTGGAGTGCGAGCAAACCCGAATGGGGCCGCGGGTCGTCGGCGACGGCTTCGAGACGCTCGTCTATCCCGTCGACGACGGTGCGTACTACCAGACGACGTTCGCGTACTGGCGGCAGCTGCTCGCAGCGCGCGCCACGCAGGTCGGCGTGGAACCGACGACGCCGGCGCCGTCGACGCCGACTCCGGAAGGCGTCGGGACGGGTGTCACAGCTGACGGTGAGACGGTCGCAGCCACCGCGGATCCCTTGCTTGATGCGTGGACCGCGACTGGGACAGGAGGCCGATAGCGATGGGGCGAACGAATCCGACATACCGGGATGCGCTGCGAGCCATCGAAGAGCGCTGGGCGGAGTTTCGCCGGGCACTGCGGCGTCACGACCAGCCGCGATTCGACCGGCTGTTCGAGTACGCCCGCGAGCACGCTGACGCGAGCGGCCTGTTGAACCACCAGAATCCACTCCTGCTGGCGCTGCTCAGCATCGACCTCGAACAAGAAACGTGTCTTGACGAACACGAGCAACGCATAGCGGAGCTTGAAACGAGGGTCGACCAGCTGTCCAACCGCGACGGAGACACGACGAACGCTGGTGGCGAGGATAATGAGTGATTTCGGAGCCGTTGCGTTCGATAACGAGACGACTGGCTGACCGTGATCGGATTCGATTTCGAGAGCGGGTCATGTGTCTTCCTCAACACGGGTAGGCGAGCCCAACTGGTCTCGAACAGAAACTCGATGATGAGGTAACGCGGCCTGTTTCGTTTTCTGCCCACGGAACCGAGGAGAACTGCTAGAGGACATCGTAGAATTCACCGAGGCGAAGCTCCGATCTTGCGAGGTGAAACTCATCGCATACAACGGTGAGTGCTGGAACGGTGGACCTCCCCCTTACTACGAACGCGTTTGAGCCGCCACAATGTCGAGTGGCCCCTTGCGAATCTACCTTACGTCGACGTGAGGGGCGTTTCTAAGTGAACACCATCCTATTCTGACTGATCCTCGTCGACGATTTCTTCGTGGTACTCGATGAACCGGTCAGCCCGCTCCTCATAATCGTCTTCATCGACGTATTGCCGCACCCCGAGAAATGGCTTCTTCCGCTTCACATCATGGGAGGACATCCTGATGCGACGGAAATCCTCATCGCTCAGTGACTTCCCATTCAGCGGGTTGAGTTCGCGATCATCGGAAAGATACCCAGATATAATTCCGGTAAAGCAGTAGAACTCGCCCAAGCTGTACTCTGGCTCAATTGAGTACGGCCATCCGTCTTTAGTTAAGCCTCACATCTCGGTTGTGTAGCGGTAGCGAGCGTCTCTTGTAAGATTGGTCGTCGCTTGTGGATCTTTTGAGCGTCTTCGATCAGCCGGTCGAGCAGCGGCGGTGGTGAGTAGCCGAGGAACTCACCGAGTTCGTGGAGAATAAGCTGGGCGTGCGACCGAAAGGTCGCCGCCCAGCGCTCTGTCGGAAACACAAGCTCATCATCCGCCTGCTCAGTGACTAGATCTAACAGATCGCGGCTTACAAGCAGCGACAGCAGCGCTGCGTACAATAAGATCCTCACCACGTGTTCGTCACTCGTGTCGAACTCGTCCAATTCGTACTGTGTCTTCAGCTCCCGGAACAGCAACTCAACTTCCCACCGACAGCGGTAGATCTCCGCTAAATCCGCCGGAAAGAACTCCTTCCTCGCTAAATTCGTCATGTACAGGTGGTAGTCGTCGGCGTCCTCGTCGCGGACGCCGACGACGCGAAATCGCTTCGTATCCAGCGACTGTGTCCCATTGTACGGCCCCCGCTTGAACTCGACTTCGACCTCCACATCGATGTACTTCCGATCGAGATCGTCGAGAACAGTTCGGAGCTGCTTGCCTTCTAAGGGAATGGCGCGGCCGCGCCATTCCCGTAATTCTGCCGTAATCACCGGGTTCGCGTTCTGTTTCAGCCGGCTCACGAAGTAGCCGCCGTTCTCGTCGATCAGCGCAAACCGGCGGTACTTGAAGTAGGCGAGATCGAACAGCATGAGGCGGTTCTCAAGCCATGGCCCTGTTTTGAACAGGGTGCTGTCGTGTGTTTTCTCGTCAGCAGTATCGATTCGTTCGATCGTCTGCTCTGTGGCATTGTGGAGCAGGTGGAGCTTCGCTCCAGCCTGCTCCTCATGGCGGGCTTCGAACTGATCTGAAAGAAACTCATGTAACCGCAACACCGTTCCATCGGCGACCATCACGTCTCTAAATCGATCGGTATCAGCGTCAACAGCATCAGAGACAGCGACCTCGTCGAGACCGCGCTCGACGAGGTCGCGGAAGTACTCCGCAAGCGTCGGCGTCAACCACTGATAGAACCCACTGGGCGAGATTGTCTCATCGGCAGTTGAGTTGTAAGATCGCCTGAACCCGGCGAGTGTTCGGCTTTCACCTGCGGCGAAGCCGAACACGAACGCCCAAACGAAGGCAGGGATCTGGAGCTTGCGGTCACGTTCGACCACGCCGAGTTCCTCGGCGTGCTCTTCGAGGAACTCGGAGGGAAACAGTGTAGTGAGCCGACGCATAATTCGAGATGAGGAGCCGTTGGGCACAAACTCGGCTTCCTCATTCCTTCCGAAAGATGTCTCGATAAGCCGCCGCTGTCACGCGGTTTCTTGCTTAACTGAAGACGGATGTTCGGCGAAGTAACCATGTCTGTTAAAATTCTCTCAAGTTGATAAACTAGTGTCAGATCCGCAATCCTTGTACGGTGTATCCGCTTGCCCGGATCGGTTGGGATATGAGTAGAACGTGTACCTCAACTAAAACTCGGATCAGAAACGATCCGCTGAACTATTTATTCGATGTTTGATAGACCCTCCGCGCAGCAGGATCGGGTCTGCGTTCTGTTTCACGCGTTCATACTGCTTTTCAGCCCATGAGAGTGCGTCGTCGGTGTCATTGACGATCAGGCCAGCGATGCCTTGCTCTGTGAAGATGGTGATCCCTGCGCGGTCGTGATCGAAAATCGAGAGCCCGTACGAAAACGGGATGGACGCACGCAAGACATCGACATCCGGGTCGTTCAGTACGTCTGTCGATATCGACGGGTACGTTGAATGAAACCACGCATGGACCTCCGGAGGGATGATCATCTCGAACGTGGCATTTCGTCCTGAAATCCCCATTTCGTAGAACCGGTCAGCATACCCGGCAACGACGTTTGGCGTCACAACACGAACATCGGTCGCTACTTCAACAAAGTCCAGAAGCGTAGTCATCACGGCGTCCTGAATACTCGAATGGGTCTCGTAGGTGTCCGCACCTTCGATGAACGCCCAACTAACCTCTTCATCAGTGTCCATGAAATCCAGCACTGACGAAACATCCCCAAGGTTGTCGAGTTGGTCAAGGTAGTTGCGGTGTGCACGACAGGCTAACCGGCCTGACTGTGTTGAATACCAGTCTCCATCTCTGTACTCGACGAGATCTGCTTGTTCGAGCTCACGAACGACATCATCAAGAGTTGAACGAGGCATATCGAGTGTGTCAACGAGCTCGGGTTTGGCTTGAGGATGGTTGATGAGCGCGTTGAGACACTCATAGCGCTTGAGGAGGACAGTAGCGAGTTCATCGTTAGCGGGGCTCGACATGACTTCATTTACAAATAAGTATTATTTAACTTAAGACTTTCCTATAAACTACTAGGGACGTAAGATTTGCTGAGGCGGATCGCTCTATTCTTGATTACAGCCACTTTGAGCCGAGACAAAAATTTGAATAAAACGTGAGAGTATGGTAGGGGATAGTTACTTCTCGTTAAAAGCCGAGTAATTCGTGATTTTCCGAACAAACAGAATGAATACTAGAACAGTCAACATCAATACGTGGTGACGCAATCATGACAAAACCAGGCCGAAGACGGTTGTTACAGTTGGTTGGTTCAGGTGTACTGGCTGGCGTAGTACCTGGAGTTGGAAGTGCAAAGAAGGATACATATCCTAAGGTGAGTGATCTTGGGATGTATGAGGATCACCCAGTCGAAGTCTTTGCTGCCGGCGCGCAGCCCCATCCGAACCAGAATCGGATTGCAGTCGTAACTGCTGCGTTTGGTGATGGAATACAGCTATATATCGCTGATGGAGCCGAAACGGTTAATGACGTTCCGGAATCCATTTACAGGATTACCGATGACGCTAATGGGGGAGTTTTCGAGCCACGCTGGAAAGAAGGTAACCGTATTGAATATGTAAAAGATTTCGTACGGTATAAGTTGAAGATACCTCCGTCGTATAAAAAACTCGACCACAAAACCGTTACTGAAAACGTGCTCGAAGAGAACGGAGGTGATTCGACATGAGCCCGCTACCTTTCCCCATCCCAGGCAGCTTACCGTTCGACCTTTGCGCGCCGACACCAGAGGGAACAAGATTTTGCGTCCAGACAGGTAGTATCGAAGGAAACATCGGTGAACCGCGTGATTGTCAGAACGGGTCAACGCCGCCGCTCGTATCAGTTGATGTAACGTACCAAGAAGAGTCAATTGAGGTACTTGATGACGGAGAAGTCCTCATTGAGAGAAGTATCTGGATCGGCGTTGAAGAAGATCTGGTCGTGTCGCAAAGTCCTCTAGAGTTCAGTAGTAACTGACTCCCGTGAAGGCGGGGTTGCCTCTGGTGTCCAAACCGAGGTACCCCATGCACGCCACAATCGACGTGCGGTTCGAACTGAGTATCGACGACGACAAAACGCTACCGCTCGCCACGCTTGCCGAGGCCGTCACTGACCAGAACCTCGAAGCAGTCCTTCTCGAATCGCTGGTCGAGAGCCTCGACGCCGCCAGCGTCGAGGCGCTCTGTGGTGAGAAACACGCACATGGCAACGGTGACCAGCGCTTCCAACGCGCCGGCACCGACACCCGCACAGCTGTCACAACTGCCGGAGAACACGAGTTCTCTCTCCACTACGTCGAAGATACAGCCGCTTCCCCAGACGAATCCAGCTACTTCCGGCCCGTCGAAGACGTTCTCGACTTCGACGGGCAGAACCGCTATCAGCAGGACATCGCCGCCAAAAGCGTCGATCTCGCTACCTCGCTCAGCTATCGAGACGCTGCCAATCACGGCGACAGCTTCGTCTCGATGCCGTCGCCGACCACCATCAACCGCCGTGCCAAGAAATACGGCCACAAGCTCAAACAGTTCCTTCCAGACTGTGTCGCTGGCACAGACGCTGACGCCGTCATTCCTGACGGGACAAAGTGCCACAGCCAAGACGACGACCGCTCGTCCCACTCCGTCCAAGCAACGCTCGGCGAAGACACCGCCGAAGAGTCACGCTCCCTGCTGGATCTGTCGGTCAACGCTGACTGGGACGAAACTGCCGCCGAACTCGATGATATCGGCGCAGTCACTGACGACGCGACGGTCGTCAGTGACGCTGATAGCGGCATCGTCACAGCCTTTACCGACGAAAACCGTGACCACCAGCTCGATCTCGTCCACGTCGGCCGAACGCTGGGTTACACCCTCTGGGACGATGGCGTCTTCTCCTTGGACCGTCGGAAGGAGATCGTTTCGGAGGTGATCGACGAGGTGTTCCATCTGAAGAACTCTGTGGCGAAGCATCGTCCAGCGGAGGAGTTCGCGGCGATCCGCTCGCGGATCGCGCGAACGAGAGAGCGATTAGAGAAGACAGCGTGGCAACTGGAGCAGTTCGGGTCAGCAAAGGCTGCAGGGTATCTTCGGCGGTGGCTGCCGTCGATTGTGACGTTCGCCGAGCACGCTGTCGAGGGGTTCGAGGTTCCGTGGACCTCGAACCCCGTCGAACGACTGATGGGCGAGGTCAGCAAGCGGTGCAAGAACCAGTGGATGCGCTGGACAGCAGAGGGATTGGAAGCGATACTCCAACTTCGGTTGGTGAAGTACGCCGACCCCGAGTACTACCAAGCGTTCCTCGACGAACTGCTCCAACGTTCGACCAAAACAGCAATCAACTGTGACCTCTCAATTGAGAGTACCAGCGGCAAAGTCTAGACCGCTTTGCAACACGACCGAAGATCTGGACGCAGTCTCAGTACTTCACAAAGCCGCTTAGTTAGAACGTCTGCTTGCTGAAGGTGTGTCTAAAACCAAACAAGCAGACGGTGAGATCCACGAGGACCAGCTTCTTAACTTTCTCGTCAACCGCCTTGACGAGGAAGTTTCGCTCTCGTTAGCCAATAACGCTGAAATCACTGCTGAAGACATCTATGAGGTCCTCGTCGGCGCTTGCGCCGACGGGACCTCTGTCTCTACGCTCTGTGCGTCGAGCCAGAACTCACCCGCTGGGAACACGGTCCTCTACCATCTTCGGACGAAGTTCGAGCCGGAACGGCTCGAACGAGTCGCTAACACGCTCCTGCGAAAGGATCTCGATGAATTGCTCCCCGAACAGGTGGAGGTCTGCGCAGACCTCCACCTGCGGCCCTACTACGGTGACGAAGACGACACAGACGGCCTCTATCACTCGGTAGCGAAGCGTGGAACCACTGCGTTCCACGCCTATGCCACACTCTACGCGCGTGTGAAGAACAAACGCTACACGCTGGCGGTACGCCGTCTCAAAGACGGCGATACCGCAAGTAGTGTCCTCGCTGAGTTCTTCGGTGTCCTCGACGGCCTTGACGCCGGGGTCAAGGCCGTCTACCTTGATCGCGGATTCTACGACAGTAAGTGTCTCACGCTGCTTCAGGCGCACAATTACGCGTACGTGATCCCGATCATCCGGTGGGGTGAGGCGATTCAGCAAGAGCTCTCGGAAGGATGGAGTCGCGTCATTCAGCATGATCTGACGGGGAAACTCGACGGTCACAGCTGGACCGTCGATTTTCCCGTCTACATCGACTGTACGTACCTAAATGGGAAGTATGACGAGAACGGTGTGGCGCGTCACGGCTACGCCGCTGACGCGCCGTTCATCGACTCACCACGGGACGCTCGATACCACTACTCGAAACGCTTCGGTATCGAGTCAAGCTATCGCTTGTTTGAGCAAGCGATAGCGACAACGACAACACGAGATCCAACGGTACGGCTGCTGTACGTGGTGGTGAGTCTCCTCTTACAGAACGTCTGGCGGTACCTTCACTACGAGTATGTGGCGACGCCCCGCCGAGGCGGGCGTCGCCTCTGGTGGTGGCCGTACAAGGAGTTCGTCAATATGATTCGACGAGCTGCGTGGACGGCCCTCGCGGTGCGTCGGGCCGTCCCCGCGAATCGGCCACCTGACGACCGATTCCACCGCTAACCACCGACCGAGCAAGCCAGCGGAGTGAGTGGCGACGCTGTCGCGTCGGCGGCTGACCGCCGCCGACAGCGACAGCTCTCCGTCGATCCGTCCGTAATTCTCTCGTCGAGACCGTCAGTACAACCGCTTCGACACAGAACTCAGGCCGCAGAAACAGCTAGCCGAGGATGCTTTGTGAGGTACTGAGTCTGGGTCGGTGAGGAGACGGCTGAGGGTTGCGCACGGTTTGGCCTCCCTGACGTGGATCCGACTGCCGCAGTCGACACTGTTATCAACACAGTAGATGACACCGCTAAAGATGTGGTCAGAGATCTAGGTCAAGATCCTAACAGAGGGACTGGGCAGGTACTCTACGCCTTCTTGCTCGTCATCATTGGCCTTATCATCGTCTTCGACGGTTTCCCATTCCCGGCCTAATCACATCAACTATATCACTTCGGCCTCAATCTATAGCATGTCAATATGATTAAAACGCCACATCCATTGAAGCTCGGGGGCCTTGCCATCGCAGCAGTCATATTAGTGGTTTTGTTACTTGGTACGGAGTCGTGGCCGATGCGGGTGGCGCTACTAGCACTCGGTGCCGTCGGTGCTTTGACCGCGGTTGATCTGCCGTTCCCACAGTATCATTTGCTTGGGGCCCTATCTGTCACGGTGTTTGGAACGGCAGCAGCCAGTTATGTGACCGGCGGATTCAGGCGTAGTGTCGTTTCGTTTAGCCTTATGGGGACTGTCATTGCGATTACTTATATTTTTGTTTACCGGAAACAGACCCATGCCGGATGATCGTCAATCCCGAATATCTCGGTGGTGGTACAGTGTCGCTGTCCCAATAGTGACCTTGGGCCTGACGTGGATGGCGTGGGCAACGCTACACCTAGTGAGCGAGGTCCGTGACACACCATCTGCGCTGGTCCCGGCGAATCAGCTACTCACAGGTCCGTTTCTTGCCTCGTTGACTGTTACAGTCGCATTCATAATCGCGGTGGTACTGTTGGTTCCGTTGTTCTCGGTGAGCCTGTGGCTTGACATCAGGGCAGTTCGACGGAGAGACTGTAACTGGTCTCCTAATCGGATTGTTTACGGTGGGGTTGCGCTCTTACATTTGGTTTCGATTGGCGTCCCAACGGCCCAGTTGCTGACGGTACCCGCAGGTATTTGGTACATATACACACGTTACAGGCGCATCGGCCTTCGTTGAAATAAATACAAACGCTCGGCTCTGTTGAAATACTTTTTCTCAGACATATACTTGCCTGAAACGGCTGGTCGATGAGACCTGCGTATTGACCATTCAGAATTCTACCAGCTCAGAGGGATGTTTCGATAACCGTGCGAGATACAGGGCGCAAATCGGGTACCGACTACTCTACACATCGATGTCCTGTGTGTCTGGATGATTAACATACTCCTCCAACTCAGAGGAGAGTGAGGAGGACGGTTCAGTGGAGAGTGCGTCCCGCACACGTTGCCACTCTTCATGACGGCACAAGACGTACACAGGAATCTCCTCTAGTTCGAGAATTGACGCAATTGCGAATCGATGGTATCCCTCTAGCCAGTATATCTCACCGGTTCGAGAGATAGCAACAAGTGGATCTAAATGATTCGCATACGCATCTTCGAATTTGTTATCCTCGGTCGCCATTTCGTGGTAAGCGGCTGCGTTCGAGCGGTAACCGTCATCACGTATCGATTTGAAGAGATTATCCAGATACGCACACCGGACCCTCACATACTCTGATGGGCTTTCATACCCTCGCACCGTCTCACGCTGCTCAAATTGCTCCGCTACGTACTGAAAGAGAGTTGTATCTTCCCATGCGTAGCTTTCTTGAAACCTCTCTCTGATGCTGTGTTGAATAGCGATCTAATCAGCTGTTATCACGGGGCAGAAGGACGAAGCCGAGGAAATCGATTCTGTCCATGGAAGTCGATCTCCTCGACTTCGTTGAGCAGTGTCGTCGCCTAGTCAAACAAGCGTTGGGAAAGCACGCGGGCGAGCCCGCCAGCGGCGGGTTCGCCCGCTGGAAACACGTTGTGCTACACTGTCTTCGGCTCGAAGACGGCCACAGCTACCGAGAAACGCCGAATCGGCTGAAGTATATGGCCGAGATTCGTGACGCACTCGGCTTAGATCCAGACGATCTCCCAGACTACAGCACGATCTACAAGTCGTTTGATCGGCTGAAAATGTGGGTATGGCGGGCGCTGCTGCGCGTTTCCGCGCAGCAGCACCCGCAGTCCGAACACGCTGCGCTCGACAGCACGTTCTTCGACCGGCGACGTGCGTCATCGTACTTTCGTCAGCGGGCAGGACGAACGATACAGACGCTAAAAGTGACGACATTGACTGATGTGGAATCGCTGGCTGTTCTTGACGTGCACATTGCAGCTCGGTGGAAGCACGACACGAAGACGGGACCGCAGGTCGTCCGCCGAAACGCGGACGACCTGCAGTCGGTTGCCGCCGACAACGGCTTCCAAGACTGGCACACCGAGTACGAGATCGCCGCACACGACATCGATTACCTCGTTCATTATCGCGGCTCGTCAGCGAACGCAGCCGCGAAAAACGCTCTCAACCGGGCAAAAGGTTACTCTCAGCGGTGGATGGCCGAAACATCGTATTCGACAACGAAGCGCTCGCTCGGCGACGCCGTGCGAGCGCTGGGCTGGTATCGACAGTTCCGTGAAATCGTCTTGATGTTCGCCATCACCAACATAGAACCACTGTGTGAACCGCTGTAACCGTGACTCAGCACCTATTCAACACAGCACTCTCTGAGCCCTTGATAAATAACGGTGTCTCGGATGTGTGAGCAGTTGCTCGTGTCGTCCCACTCTCCACCTTCCACCCGACCGAGTCCCCAGTTTAGTTGAAGATTCGGATGGTACCAGTCCACTACTGCTGGACTCACCGAGAGAAGCCTCCACGGGGAGGCCGGAGCCTCGTAAGAACGCTGATTTGCGTGTTGGTGCCACGCAGTGTAGTAGCGAAACTGTTCAAGATCCATGTCTATAACTGTATTCAGACGGGGGATATTTGCTTTGACAGATACTCCCGACTGGGAGACACCTCACGCAGTCTGAGCGATTCGTGAGTCCCCTGTATTGACCGAAGCCACCTCAAGTCGTGTCACCTGCTGAATATTTCAACAAATCCACTACCCCAAAGGTCCACTAACAGTTCAAGCAGGATTAGAAACGGTCGTGATCAATTCGGCGGAAAAGATCTTGTATCTTGGCCGGAAACTCTGTTGGATGTACCCGATTGCCAGCTCGCATATCTTCAGCATACGCTTCAATTGACTCTGGATCATCAACCCAGTCCAAGAAATCACCCTTCCGGTCTTCGTATTCACGTCTAGCGGTGATGAGTCGCTCGTGGCTCTCTGTCACTCCGAGATGGCGCATCCGCTGTCGGAGGTAGTGGCCCAACGTTGTAAGAGTCCACACACGGCGGACGGAGTCATCTCGGTATGCTTGGTCAGGAACAATCAGCCTGAGATGGACGGCTTCGTCACGGCGATCATTCAGATACCCACGGCTGACATCGAGTAAATCGTCGATTTCGTCGAATCGATACCCTTCACCATCAAGAAGAGAGATCAACTCAACTGCGCCCTTCTTCTCAAAAAATTCCGACAGTTCATCGTAATTCACATCCTCTAAATTAGGCGCTGTATCGGGGATATCATCTGGCATTACATACTGCTCTGTGATGCAGCGCTATTCACCTTGTACATTAGTTCAAATTATACTGGCATTCAAAGCATACTCAAATATTCTATGTATCTCTGTTTGGGACGAACGGTAGTATTCAAATTTTGTATTTAACTCTCCGTATCAAAGGTTATTTCGAAAACTTCGGAAACGACACGCTAGCAGTTAAGTTCAAAATGAATCTACTATCGATACTAATGTCCTCACTCAACTGGGCTGTTGACAGCTCATCTTTGTCGATCGACGGTGAGAGCCGATGAGCAATGAGAGCAGTCGGGTTCAAAGTGGGCTGACAAAGCAAGTTGATGATGTCCTTACTGCAGATACTGACTGGATCACACTTGCGAACGAACTGGACGTGAGCCGCTATACGCTACGGGACGCACACCCAGAGTGGAGTTCGTCGCTTCCGTTTCGGCCAATGTTTCTGGCGTATCTGTGGGCAACTGTCGAGCGTGAATCTCTGTCAGGAATCCCAGAACGCCTCTCTGACCGACCGGAACTCGCCCGTGCATTTGGGTTTGAGATGGATGATCTCCCCTCAGAAAGTAGCTGTAAACCAGTCCGGCTTGAAAGCCGATTCAGAAAGTTACAGACGGTCGTCGAATCAGGTGCTGAAGAGATCCGCCTGCTCGCGGCTGAACGAGGCGCACCAATCGGGAATGATCTTCTCAAAACAGCGGACGACGAAGACAAACAGTCGCTGTCAAATCGAACCGTCCAACGCTTGCTACGGAAGAAGGGGCATCAGGTGCTTGATGAGTTGAAGTCGGTAGCCATCCCTTCAATCTCACTCTCTCGCCCGGATGACGCGATCTACGACGACGATGAGTTACTCGTCTTAGAAGCAATCGCGTCGATCAAACAGAAGGCAGCACACGATTCGGGCCAGAAGCTGGGTGACATGAAAAATCCAGACCCAGATATTGATGACCCGTTCTACGAGGACGGCCCATCTGGTGAGACGCTGTTGGAAGCCCTCAAGCAGATGTCTATCGAGGAGATTGCGACTGTACTGAATTTCGCTCTCCGGAAAACCTACACACGCGCGAAACCCCGAATCAGGGAGCTCGAACACGGGAACGGCTCACGGTTTGGGACTCGTGCGAAAGTCGCTCTGGATATGACGTACGTTGCCTACTATGGCGATCGCGACGAGATGGAATGGGTACAGGGCGCACCTGAAGGAAAAGAGTACAGTTGGTGTCACAAGTTTGCGACGGTCGTGATCGTCGGCGAGAACACCCACTACGTCGTTGGGGTGTGTCCGCTCGGGAGTACGGATTACGCTGCGACGGACGCCTATCCCGGCAAGGATAGTTCCTACTACGTTGGGGATGTTGCACGACAACTTCTCTCGATCGCCGAAGACTATGTCGACATCAGGATGGTGTATGCCGATCGTGAATTTCACGCTGTAGATGTCCTTCAGACGCTTATTAACAAGCGGTTGGATTACGTAATCCCTGCCAAGAAAGATCAACATCGGATTGGACCGATGTGTGACCGGTTTGACCAAGTGAAGCAGGGGTATCACGAACCGAATGACACCCCGCTGTATGTCGAGGAGGATTTCGTCATGCACGGTGTAGTGAAGGATGGCGTCTCAAACCACACGGTACATACGACCGTTGCCGTGTTACCCCCAGCGGAAGATGATGATGTCCATGAAGAGGGATCGCCACAGCCGTTTATCACCAGTCTCGATGTGAGTGATGAGGTCGCACTCGATCGGCGCTGGGCGAAACAGCAGATCGAACAGTACAGTGACCGCGGAGCGATCGAGAACTCGTACTCGTCGATCAAGAACGCAGCAGCGTGGACTACCTCGAAGGAGTTTGGAGTACGGTGGTTTCATTTCGCCTTCGGGTGTGTGGTCTACAATATGTGGCTGTTAGTCGATTTCCTCACACAAGAGCGCATTGGGGTCATTGAAACCCGGAAGAAGCCCAGAATCACACTCAGTCGGTTCCTTGATTGGCTGGACAAAGAGCTGATCACACTCATTTAGAGCTCGATCTGGGCTAGCCCTTCGCGAGAGGCATCACTCTTTGCTGAGATAGATTTCTACCGATAAGTGTGTTTACTATAATAATTCTGTCTGTATGATAGCTATTAGAGCGTAATCGCGGCTATTTCTATCGGGTACTGGTCCGAATAGAGTCGATCCCGTGAACGTTTTGACCGGCATTCGCAACTCCACTTCTTCACGGCCATGTTCGTCAATGGCGGTGTGTCACTCGCGTTCACCGTCGGGCGTCAGCGACACCCCGACGAGGTGAGCGGAACGGTGAGCGGGACAATAAACAGCGTCGGCTACTTCGGGGCTGCCGTCGTGCCCGCAGTAATGGGTATGGTGCTCGATGTCTTCTGGACCGGGAAGATCGTCGACGGCACGCCCGTGTACTCCTTTACAGGCTATCGTGTTGCGTTCGGTATCGCCACAGTTGCCGGCTTCGCGGCCCTCGCGTGTGCACTCTGGATTCACCAGACTCGACGGCCAAGATAGCGTTGTGCGACCAGCGTACCGACTCGTGAGCATCAAGAGACCACACGCGATCCCGTACCGACGAACACCGCCGTTTTCAGCGTGCGTCCACGGCGACCCGAGCGGTGCTGGTACTGCCTCCATGCCGCTTCCCGGTCGAGTAACATGACACCGATGGCAGCACCACGGACCGCAGGCCGTCGCAGACTCTCAACACAACCCACATCACATTGACACGGAGACGCCCTCAAACGACCGGTCCAGCACTTCCGCTTCGTCGCCAGTGTATAATCGGCTCTACCCTTCCGCCTTCTCCGGATTGAACAGAGCAGATCACTCAATTTTTTCTACCGTCTCGTCGAGTCCGTGCGAGTTCAGTAACGTCTCTTCAGAGTAATCGCGCAATATCCCTACGCTCTCATCTGCCTTGATCGAACTGATCACAAACTTCGAACTCGTCCGTTGGATTCCGTCAACAGCCTCAAACTCCTCAACAAGCGTTTCAACCATATCACGAGACGGAAGCCGTGAAATAACAATGAAATCAGTATCCCCCATCATGAAATAAACTTCATTTACCCCCTCAATCTCGGCTAACGCCTTCCCAACCTCTTCCTGATACCCTTCTCCGAACTCGGCGAGCACTTCGGAAATAACCGTGAGACCCAATCCAGCCTTTTCGAAATCGATCTCAAATAAATCATTTTTGATCACCCCTCGGTCCTTCATATTCTTGATGCGGTAATGGACCGTCGATTTAGGGATATTCGTCTCCTCCTGTATGCGTTCCGGGCTGGTAGAGTCGTTCTCCGCGATCGAGCGTAGAATACGAACGTCCCGAGCATCAAGACTCATCTGAAACGCACCCCTGAACAGTTCCAACCACACATCGATCGGACACCAATCATACTTATCCCGTGTCGGTAGACGAATAAATATACTTGCCTCGGAAGACTAGACCCTTCGTGACCGGTAAATCACGAAAACTCCGGCCGCTCTGCGTACGCGATCGGATCGCGTGACCCAGCATTCCGGAACGCCTCAAGCCGGAACGCACACGCATCACACGTCCCACACGCTGGCTCCTCATCGCGGTAACACGACCACGTCATGTCGTACGGCACGTCAAGCTCCAACCCACGCTTCGCGATCTCCGTTTTCGACCACTCAACGAACGGCGCTTTCAACTCGATCGCTGTCTCCGGCTTCGTCCCGACATCAATGACGTTCTGAAACGCATCGAAAAAAGCCGGGCGACAGTCGGGATACCCGGAGAAGTCCTCGGAGTGCGCCCCGATAAACAGCGCCTCCGACTCAGTCGCCTCCGCGTACGAGGTCGCCATAGACAACAGATTCGCGTTCCGGAAGGGAACGTACGACGTCGGAATCTCGTCACTCTCCATATCGGCGTCAGCCACCTCCATCTCCTCATCCGTCAGGCTCGACGCCCCGATCTGAGAGAGATGCCCCGTCTCGATATGGAGAAAGTCAGCCGCATCGACCTCCTCGGCAAGCGCTTTCGCACACTCGTACTCCTTGTCTTCGGTGCGCTGTCCGTACGACGTGTGGAGGAAGTACGGCTCGTACCCCTGCTCGATCGCCTCGTACACCGCCGTCGCACTATCCATCCCGCCGGACACCAGAATCACCGCGCTTTTGTTGCTCATGATTGCTCAGTTGCGTCGAATCGATTTTCGCTCTGTACACCACGCCGACTGCGACGCTCCCATCGCGTTGGGAGTACCGCACTACCTCGACCAGACTGGCCCAGTACAACGCTCATGTTCCCGGGGCGTCGTTCCACAGGTCAACGTGGAGGCGCGGCGTGTACCGGTAGCCGTACTCCATCGCTAACTCGGCGACCTCACTTCGTGTTCCATCAAGTTGCTCCCGCGTCATTCCCTCCGGCATCAACAACACGTCATCATCGGCGACGGTCGTCGCCGTCGCTTCTCGCACCCGATCAACCAGGTCCGTGATCTGTGGGAGATCCGACGCATCTGTCACGACGAACTTCAGTTGCGTCTCGTAGTCGTCGACCATCTGGGACAGCGCATCCATATCGATCCGGTTCTGTTCGTGTTTCTCTTCCCACTCACCCTCCCCCTTCGGGTCACGGTCCGGTGTCGGCGTGCTGCTCGCCAGTTTCGGGCTGATACTCGCCAGATCGATCGGCGCGTCCCGGTAAATCGTCCCGTTCGTCTCCACCGTCGTATGATACCCGTCTGCAGCCAGTCGTTCCAAAAGTTCGATGGACTCCTCGTGGATAAGCGGCTCTCCGCCCGTGAGAACGACATGATTCGCCTGCTCGTGGGAGTGAACCTCCTCAATGATCGAGTCGACGTCGCGCCACGCCCCGGTCGGCTCCCACGACGTATGGTACGAGTCACAGAACCAACACCGCAGGTTACACCCAGACGTCCGCACAAACACGGAGGGCACACCAGCAAGCGTTCCCTCGCCCTGCAGCGAGTAGAACACCTCGTTGATCGGGAGCCCCTCACCAGCCGCGTCAACATCCGTTGCGGGCTCCTCGACATCGCTAGCGACCGGCATCAGTACGATGCACAGAGCTCGCCGGTTTCGCTCACCGACACCGATACGTCCGAGACGGTGTCCGGGAACGCGTCGAGCATTCGCTGTTCGAGGAGGACGCTCATCACCTCTGCCGTCGGTGGATGATCGAGGACGACGAGGGCATCGCTGTCGCCCGACGCTTCGAACGCGTCGACGAGCGGATCGCCTTCTTCGACGAGGAACCGGTGGTCCCACGCGTCGATGACGTCCGTGACGTCGCCTTTGTCGACGACCCACCCCTCCTCGGTGAGTTGGCCGGTCACTTCGACGGTGATCTCGTAGTTGTGCCCGTGTGGCCGTGAGCACTTCCCCTCGTGATGGAGGATTCGGTGGCCCGAGCTGATCCGAATCGGGTTGCCTGCTCCAATTTGGAGTGTTCGTTGGCCTGCTTCGGCCAGGTCTACTATCGTAGAATCATCTCTTGATATGCTTTGAGACATATCCGAAGAATATAGGGCGAGGATATAAGCATTGAGTTTCATCGGCTCTGTCGGATCCTACTCCTTCAGACCGGTTCGCAAGCAGAACAGTCGCTCAGCAACGAAGCCATATTGACCACCGAGTGTTCCACCAATTCAAAGAGGAGTTCCGATAGCCGTGCGAGATACAACGCGCGTATACAGCAACAAACGACAAGTCAATTCACGCGATACCATCGTTGAGGCGTTCGATTTCGGCCATAGACACTCTGCAGTCGAGCGCCTCGTCCTCTAACTTAACGCGACCGCGTCCAGCTGGCGAACATTGATACTCCAAACAGAATCACGAGTGCGACGGTCCATGCTGTCCACCCGAGCCAGAACGTCCAGTTGCGGGTGCCGTGGGGCCAGAACCGGCCTGACTGGCTCCGGATACGAACGAGAAGCCCACCGAGTAGTATCCCTCTGGACAGGAGTCCAAGCCCGAACAGCACTGTCGTAGTGACTGACATGGCTGAGATTGTGGGTTACGCAGGTACTGAGAGGTCGACGTTCCCCAGTCTGCGAGCGTTGATCGCGACGATGATCGTCGACAGCGACATGAACACGGCGCCGATCGCCGGCGACAGGAGGATGCCGATGGGAGCGAGGATTCCCGCCGCAAGCGGGAGCGCGAACACGTTGTAGCCGGTCGCCCAGACGAGGTTCTCCTGCATCTTCCGGTAGCTCGCCTTCGACAGTCGGATGAGCCGCACCACGTCCAGCGGGTTATTGTCGACGAGGATGATATCCCCCGACTCGATGGCGACATCGGTCCCCGAGCCGATGGCGATACCGACGTCTGCTCTCGTGAGCGCCGGTGCGTCGTTGACGCCGTCGCCGACCATCGCGACGAATTTTCCTTCGGACTGGAGTTGTTCGACCTTCGTGTCCTTCTCCTCGGGCAGGACCTCCGCGAAGTACTGGTCAATACCGAGTTCCTCTGAGACAGCCCTCGCGACATCCTCGGAGTCGCCGGTCAGCATCGCCACCTCGATGTCCATCGCGTGTAGCGCCTCGATAGCCTGCCGACTTTCGTCCCGGATAACGTCCGCGAGCGCGAATGCTGCGACGACTTCGGATTCGTCGTGAACCAGATAGATGACCGTCTCTGCGTTCGAACCGGCTTCCTCAGCGAAGGCAGCGATGCCGTCGGATCGTTCGATACCGAGTTTCTCAATCAGGTTCGGTCCACCGATATGAACCGTCTCACCGTCCACGGTGGCTCTGACGCCGAGACCGCGAAAGTTCTCGAAGTTCGAAACGCTCGCTCGCTGGACGTCTCGTTCCTCGGCGGCGTCCCGGATGGCGCGAGCGATCATGTGTTCGGAGTCACCCTCGACACCAGCGGCGACTTCGAACGCTCGCTCCTCACTCCAGTCGTCTGCCGTCTCGACGCCGACGACACCCTGCTCGCCCTTCGTGAGCGTCCCGGTCTTGTCGAATATCACCGTATCGAGGTTCCGGGCTTCCTCCATGGCAATCCGGTCGCGGATGAGCATCCCGTTCTGGGCAGCCGTCGAGGTGTTGATCGCGACCACGAGCGGAACTGCGAGTCCGAGCGCGTGCGGGCACGCGATGACGAGAACTGTGACTACGCGTTCGAGAACACCGATGTTGAACCCCGTGGCGACGACCCACGCGACGGCCGTAATCGCCGCGACGCCGAGTGCCACGTAGAACAGCCAGCCAGCTGCGCGGTCTGCGAGCAACTGGGTTCGAGATTTCGATTTCTGGGCTTCATCAACGAGCCGCATGATGCCCGCCAACGTCGTCTCCTCGCCCGTCTTCGTGATTTTGATGCGGAGACTTCCGTCTTGGTTGACCGTCCCGGCGACGACCTCCACTCCGGGCGCTTTGTCAACGGGACGGGACTCGCCCGTGATCATCGACTCGTCGACGGACGACTCGCCTTCGACGACTTCGCCGTCGGCAGGCACGCTCGTGCCCGGACGGACGAGTACGACATCGTTTTCGCCGAGTTCGGAAACGGGTACTTCCTCGGTATCCCCGCTCTCGGTGATACGCTCGGCGGTGTCAGGCATGAGTTTCGCCAGTTCGTCGAGCGCGCCGGAGGCCTGTCGGACCGACCGCATCTCCATCCAGTGGCCCAAGAGCATGATGTCGATCAGCGTAACGAGTTCCCAGAAGAACGGCGTCGTCCCCTCGAGGAACAAACTGCCGATGGAGTAGACGAACGAGACGGTGATCGCCAGCGAGATGAGCATCATCATCCCCGGCTCGCGGTTCTCGAGTTCCGTCCGGGCCATCGAGAGGAACGGCACGCCACCGTACGCGAAGATGATCACCGAAAGAACCGGCGTGATCCAGACGCTTCCGGGGAACGTCGGCGCTGTGTAGCCGAAGACATCCTGAATGAACTCGCTGAAGAAGATGACTGGCACCGAGAGCGCGAGCGATACCCAGAACCGCCGCCGGAACATCCGCTCGTGACCCGAGTGATCGGTGTGGGCCCCGTGATCTTCGTGCTCTCCCTCGTGAACGTCCGCGCCGTGGTCGTGGTCGTGTTCGTCCCCCCCAGTATGGGCGTGGGTAGCCTCGGCGTGGCTGTGTCCGGACTCGACTTCGTGATCGTGGTGTGAGTGTTCGTCGGTGCCTCCGGGTTCCGTGGTGGTCTCGTCCGTCCGGTCGTGGTTCGCGTGCTCGGAGGAGTGGGGAGGCTCCGTGGCGGATGAGGAATCTGGCGCTCGCCTCCCTCCATTTGCTTCTAACTGGCAGATACGGCAGCAGTAGACGGGCCCCCCGGAATCAGTTTCCGACGAAGAGTCCCGGATACGCTCGTGGTCTGGATGCTTGCTCATAGATTGTGTGTTGGTACCGCACCTCATTATTCTATTCGGAGCCTGATACTGTGCGGGACGATCAGGGCAAGCGGACTCGGAAGAGAACGACGGGGCGGTCGTCCGCGAACGTTCTGGGTGCTCTCAGGCGTGGGCGGTGTATCCAGCCTCTTCGACGATCTGTTCACAATGGCTGCAGGTCATTCCCTCGACGCTGATCGTGTGACTCATGCCAGTGAGAGATACGGACGGCTCCTCTTTGTCGTTTGCTGCTTCGATACTGCTGTTCGAACGGCCATGAAACGACGTATTCCAAAGTGTCTTCTGGAGAATAGTATCGCATCTTGCGTCCTTTTCTGCCAGTATGCGGGACTTGGACGAAACAGACATGGAGATTCTCTCGCTGTTAGCCGAGAACGCCCGTCGCTCGTTCAGCGCGATCGGCGAGGAAGTCGGCCTCTCGGGACCAGCCGTCTCAGATCGCGTCACACGGCTCCAAGAGACGGAATCATCAACCACTTCACTATCAATGTCGACCGTAGCCGACTCAGAGCTGGTGTGCCGATACTCGTCAAGCTAGATCTCCCGTCCGAGTCGTTCGATGCGGTACGCGAGCGGGTCAGAAACGACGACGCCGTCGAGTTCGCACTCACGTGTGCCGAGTGCAGCAATACTGTGGATTCTGAGGGGGAAACGAGTCGTGTCGGCGGAGAGCTCTATCATTTCTGTTGTCCATCGTGTCAGAGTCGATTCGAAGAGCGACATCAGCGTCTCGAAGAAGGCATGTAACGCTGACTTCGGTTTGGAATCGAAAGTAAACGCTGTTGATTACCCCCACTATCCAAGTAGAAACTCATCTAATGGAGTAGCCCCTATAGTACGATATGGAAACACGCACAGCACATCTCGACGTCACGGGGATGACTTGTGCCAACTGCTCGGGGACAGTTGGCGACGCCTTGGAGTCACTCGACGGCGTCATCGAAGCGAACGCCAATTTCGCCACGGACGAAGGCTCCGTCGAGTACGACCCTGACGAGGTATCGCTTGCAGAGATCTACGAGACGATCGAGGACGCCGGCTACGGTGCGGTGTCTGACACGGTGACCATCGGCATCTCCGATATGACCTGTGCCAACTGTGTGCAGACGAACGAGACCGCACTCGAGGACACGCCAGGTGTCATCGCGGCCGAGGCGAACTTCGCCACCGACGAAGCGCAGGTCAGGTACAACCCCGCGGACACGTCACTCGACGCGCTCTACGACGCTATCGAGGACGCTGGTTACTCGCCGGTCCGTGAAGACAGCGACAGCGGTGAATCGGGTGAAGATGCTCGAGACACTGCACGACAGGGTGAGATTCGAAAACAGCTCCGTCTGACACTATTCGGAGCCATACTGTCGGCCCCGATGCTGTTTTTCCTCGCAGAGAAGTTTCTGCTCGGCGGGGGAATTCTCCCGGAGACGGTCTTCGGCGTCGAATTCGGGTGGGTCGAATTCCTGTTGGCGACACCCGTTCAGGTCGTGCTCGGCTGGCCGTTCTACAAGAACTCGTACAACGCGCTGGTCAACAACAGGCGCGCCAACATGGACGTTCTCATCGCACTGGGTTCGTCCACTGCGTATTTCTACTCAGTCGCGGTACTTGCCGGATTGATCGCGGGGAGTTTGTACTTCGACACTGCCGCGCTGATCCTCGTGTTCATCACGCTCGGCAACTATCTCGAAGCCCGCTCGAAAGGGCAGGCAGGTGACGCCCTTCGGAAACTCCTCGAAATGGAGGCCGAGACGGCCACCCTCGTCGACGAGGACGGTATCGAAGTGGAAGTGCCACTGGAGGATGTCACCGTGGGCGACCGCATGAAGGTCCGTCCCGGCGAACAGATCCCGACCGACGGCGTCGTCATCGACGGGCAGAGCGCTGTTGACGAGTCGATGGTCACCGGCGAGTCCGTCCCCGTCGAGAAAGGTGAGGGCGACGAGGTCGTCGGGTCCACCATTAACGAGAACGGTGTCCTCGTCGTTGAGGCGACGAAGGTCGGTGCGGACACGGCGCTCCAGCAGATCGTCCAGACAGTCAAGGAAGCCCAGTCCCGCCAGCCAGACATCCAGAATCTCGCCGACCGCATCTCGGCGTACTTCGTCCCAGCGGTCATCGCGAACGCGGTCCTCTGGGGCGTCGTCTGGTACCTCCTCCCCGCGACTCTTGCGGACTTCGTCGAGGTAATCCCGCTGTGGGGACTCGTCGCAGGTGGCCCCGTCGCCGCAGGAGGGGTCTCAGTCTTCGAGTTCGCGCTCATCGTCTTCGCGTCGTCCGTGTTGATCGCCTGTCCCTGTGCGCTGGGGTTAGCGACGCCTGCGGCAACGATGGTTGGGACGACGATCGGTGCCCAGAACGGCGTTCTGTTCAAGGGTGGTGACATCCTCGAACGCGCGAAAGACGTCGACACGGTCGTCTTCGACAAGACGGGCACGCTGACGAAAGGCGAGATGGAACTGACAGACGTCGTCGTCTTCGACGGTGACGGTCAGCCGATCACAGACGGCGGCCAACTAACCGGACGTGACCGTCTCAGCGAAAACGACGTGTTGCGGCTCGCAGCCACGGCCGAGAGCGGGAGCGAACACCCCCTCGCCCGGGCCATCGTCGACGGAGCCAGAGATCGCGGCATCGACGTGAGCGACCCCGACGACTTCGAAAACGTCCCCGGCCACGGCATCCGCGCAACCGTCGGCGACAGCGAGGTGCTGGTCGGTAACCGAAAGTTCCTCCGCGATAACGGGATCGACCCCTCGCCCGCTCAGGAAACGATGGAGCGCCTCGAGAACGAGGGGAAGACGGCGATGCTCGTCGCCCGCGTGCCCGCTGGCACGGACGAGGGCGAACTCGTCGGTGTGGTCGCTGACGCCGACACGGTCAAAGAAAGCGCGAAGGACGCTGTGAGCCAGCTGCAGGAGCGCGGCGTCGACGTGATGATGATCACCGGCGACAACGAGCGGACCGCTCGTGCCGTCGCCGAGCAGGTCGGGATCGACCCCGAGAATGTCCACGCTGAGGTGCTCCCCGAGGACAAGTCTGATGCCGTCGAGGCCATCCAGGATGAAGGCCGCAAGGCAATGATGGTCGGGGACGGTGTCAACGATGCACCAGCGCTCGCGGTCGCGTACGTCGGAACCGCGATCGGGAGCGGGACGGACGTCGCCATCGAAGCGGCGGACGTGACGCTGATGCGCGACGACCCGCTGGACGTGGTGAAGGCCATCCGCATCTCGGACGCGACACTCCAGAAGATCAAGCAGAACCTCGTGTGGGCGCTTGGTTACAACACGGCGATGATCCCGTTGGCTTCACTCGGGCTGCTTCAGCCCGTCCTCGCCGCCGGCGCGATGGCCTTCTCGAGTGTGTCGGTGCTGTCGAACAGTCTACTGTTCCGTCGGTACACTCCGGATCACGATTACGAGCTCCTCGGCCGCCTCCGGTGAACTACCCCACCCTACTCGCTCACGGCTGACGCCGTTCGCTCCTTGAGGGTGTCGTCAGAACTCTCCGAGTTCTGACTGCTAACCCGAAGTCTTTGACTTCTGGTGATGGGGCTTCCTGTTTCGATGACGCGCTTTGCAGACACAACGGTGTCCGTAGGGAGCGCAGTCTCCACAGGCGTTGATTCGGAGTGAACCACTCCTATATTTTTAAGACCGCGAGAAAGAATGTTCCACGCTGCGTTCGCGTCCCTGTCCGCCTCAAACCCACACGAGGGACACGAGTGTTCACGAACCCACAACGGCTTGTCCGTCTTGACGCCGCAAGACGCGCACGCTTTCGTCGTGTTCCTTGGATCGACTTCGGCAAAGTGTGTTCCTTCGCGTTCGCACTTGTACTCAAGCATTCGAAGGAACGTTCCCCACGCCGCTCCCGCCCGATTCCGTGAGTTTCCGGGGAGTTCGACCAACTCCTTCGCGTCGAGGCCTTCGACCGCTACGAGGTCGTATTCGGTGGCGTAGTAGTTCGAGAGTTTGTGAAGGAAGTCACGACGCTTTCGCTTGAGATCGGCGTGGCGCTCGGCCACAACTTGCCGTTGTCTCTCCCAATTCGCGGAACCGCGTTCCTTCTGCGAAAGATCATGCTGTGCGCGTTCCAACCGCTCGCGTTCGTCAGATAAGTCGAGCGATTCGACGGCGGTGCCGTCTGTGTCATGGGCGTACTTCAAGATGCCAACGTCAATCCCGACACATCGATCTGGGTCGGTCGGTTTCTCAGGAGTCTCTTTATCGCCGACGGTGAATGAAGCGAACCATTCACCGGTTGACTCCTTCTTAATCGTGATTTCTTTGACAGTCTCGGCGTCAGGAATTGCGCGGTGTTTGATGAGGGGAATATCCGCAAGTTTCGACAGCGACAGTACGGGTTGGCCGTTCTTACTATCGAACTCGAAGCCAGACTGTATGTAGGTGAAACTACGGAAATCCTTGGGGGCCTTCCAATTGAGACTGCCCACGTTGTAGCCGTTCTGCTTCAACTGAGAGAGGGCTTTGATGCTGTCTTCGATACGCATGACAGCAGCTTGTGCGACCGTTGAATAGACATCGTTCAGCTCATCCCACCAGTCTTTGAGGCTGGTGAGCTGATCGCGTACTTGTCGCACTCGTTGGTTAAGTGTACCCGCCGATTTGGGAATTTGCTTGAATTCGTTGAGTGCGTGGTTGTAGAGTTGCCTACAGGTATCTCGGTGATGATCCAACAGTTCACGCTGTTCAGGCGTGGGATCAAGCCGAAATCTGTAGGTGTAGTGCATTGAGGGTGTCATAGAAAGCGTCACACACGAAGACGCAGGATGTTGGAACTGTGTCTACGAGCGCCAGCATCCTGCAAGAGGAGACTTCTATCGACGAGTTCTTCAATGTAATGGCGACCGAGACGCTCGCGTTGTTCGAGCATCTTGAGTTCGACTTTCTCGAAGAATTCGATGTGTTCGCCCCCGCTCGCCGGGGGCGAACACGAGATCATCACCCACCAGCACTCTTCCGAGCGTTCCTGCACTGCTACTACAAGAACGTCTACGGCATCCGTCCAGTCACGCGAGAACTCCAGAACACGGTCGTCTGGCTCAGCTGTGGCTTCGATCGACCGCCGTCGAGAGACGCGGTCGATCGCTTCCTCACCGACCTCGAACACGTCGTCGACGAGGTCTTCGACCGCCTCGTCGAGCAGGCCGCCTGCCGCGGCCTGCTCGACTTGACCTACTCCATCGATTCCACCGACGTGAGGACGATGCCCGCCGACCAAGACGCGTCGAAAGGCTACGATCCAACCGCCGAAGAGTACTACCACGGCTACGGCTGTACGATCGTCTCGACCGGGCAAAAGATCCCGATTGCCGCGGAGTTCACCGAGAGCAAGCAAGCGCCAGAGGAGACGGCGATGCGCGTCACGTGTGACGCGCTCGCCGTCGAGAAACCGATCTGGATGCTTGGAGACAGCGCCTACGACACGCTCGGCTGGCACGACCACCTGCTGGCCGCAGGGGTCGTGCCAGTCGCTCCGTACAACGCACGAAACACCGACGATCCGAAAGACATCGAGTACAGGGTCGAAGCCCGCATCGACGAACACAGCGAGGACGTTCAGCTGAAGCAATCGACGCTAGACGAGACGTACAACCGCCGGAGTGGAGTCGAACGAACCAACGACGCCGTCAAGGACTGCGGCCTCGGGCACGTTCGCGCCCGAGGCCGCGTCCACGCACGAGCACAAGTGTTCCTCGCGCTGTGCCTTCGTCTCGTTATTGCGATCACCAACGACGAACGCGGAGACAATCCAGGAAGCACCGTCATCACGCTATGAGAACTATTCTATGACACCCTCATCGAAAGCGAAAGCACCACTGCAACAGTTCTGCTCGTATGAACCATGACCGACTCCATGCTCGGAAACCGAGCCACGATATCGACCGCTGGTCGACAGGAACCGTCGAATCGGTCGACCAGCGGGATGGACACTGCATTGTCACGGTCAGAGACACTGACGGCGAAGCGGTCGAACTCACTGTGACGCTCGCGATTCGGGACCTGTTTCTCAGTCGGTTAGCTATCGACGACAGCGAGTCGCCGGTTGGCGAGCGTGTCTGGTACCGAAAACATGGTGGCTGAGAGTGCCGCTCTGTCCGTCACGTGGCCCACGCGGCAGCTATAAACAGCGGCTCCGAGTGGGGTCGACGGGCCGCCCACTTAGCTACTGAACTCGTTGCAGACGGGAATGCCGAGCGTGTCGTAGTCGCTCATGGCGGCCAGTTCGTCCGGCACACTGTGGATGTCGATCTTCTTCTCGACAAGCGTTGTCGGATCGAGTTTGCCGGACTCGATCATATCCAGCATCTCGCTGTATCGGGAGGGCTGGAGGCCGAGTGATCCCTTAAACTCGATTTCCTTGGCGACGATTTCGTCGGTCGGCAGCGACACCATCCCCTCCTCTTCGGAGGTGGTCAGCCCGATCTGGACGTGGGTGCCACCTTTGCGGAGACTGTTCACCGCGTTCCGGCAGGTGGTTGCAATACCCAACGCATCGGCCGAAACGTCCGCGCCACCGTTGGTGATATCGTGGACTTCGGCCGCGGCATCGTCGACCTCCCTAGCGTTGACAGTGTCGACAGCACCGAGTTCCTCGGCCTTGTCCAGTTTCTCGTCCATCAGGTCGACGCCGATGACGTTCCCACCGAGTGCGTTGGCGATGTGGACCGCCGAGAGGCCGATCCCGCCACAGCCGTGGATGACGACGTCGTCGCCAGCGCTAACCGGAGCTCTGTGGGCCATTGCGTGGAATGAGGTCATGAACCGACAGCCACAGCCGGCGGCGGCTTCGGCATCGATGCTGTCGGGCAGCGGGACTGCGTTGATATCGGCGTTGGGGATGTGGACTTCTTCGGCGAACGCGCCGGGAGCCTGATTCATAAACCCGAGGCCGATGTGGTTCTCACAGATGTTCTCGCGGCCGTTGCGACACATATCGCAGCTGCCACAGGCGAAGTTGAACGGGATGGCGACCTCTTGTCCCTCTTCGATGCTCTCAACGTCCTCGCCGGTAGCGACGATGCGACCGGTTGGTTCGTGACCGAGCACGTGTGGCGGATCGGGGCGGTAGCCGAACCAGTCCCAATCGCCCTGCCAGCAATGCCAGTCCGAGCGACAGACGCCACAGCCGATGACCTCGGCGACGGCGCCGTCGGGGTCGGGTTCCGGTCGGTCGACGTCTTGGACCGTCAACGGTTCTTGGAAGCTCTCAAGGAGTACTGCTTGCATCACGCTCACATATGCCAAATGTTATCTAATAAACATTATGGCCCTGTTTCTCTGTCCCACGATGTTGTACGAGATCTGTATAATTCTCGATAGGCGTTAGGTGCTGGATTGTGAATAATTTTTATCGGTGTTTATGCAGTAACATTTGTTGCTATGTCAGTTGATGACCAATCACAGACACCATCGGAGCGTAAATCCGCGATTAAAAAGCGTCACGAGCAGGCCGCAAGCGAGGTGCTACCCGACCATCGAGAACTCTACATCGGCGGTGAGTGGGTCCAGAGTGCCTCCGGCGAGACGTTCACAACAGTCGACCCGACAACCGGTGAGACACTCGCCGAGGTAGAGGCAGGCAACGGCGAGGACATCGACCGCGCGGTCGACGCGGCCTGGGAGGCCTACGATGAGGTGTACAGCTCCTATTCGAGTGCCGAACGACAGGCGATGCTCGAAGCGATTGCCGACCGTATCGAGAACAACGCAGACGAGTTCGCCCGACTGGAGTCCCTCGACAATGGGAAACCAATTACCGAGGCCCGCATCGATATCGAACTCGTCGTCGACCACTTCCGCTATTTCGCGGGCATCGCTCGGGCCCACGAGGGACGGACGGTCGACACTGACGACAGTCGACACGTCCAAACCATCGAAGAACCCTACGGCGTCGTCGGCCAAATTATTCCGTGGAATTTCCCGCTTTTAATGGCTGCCTGGAAACTCGGCCCTGCGCTGTCGGCTGGCAACACAGTCGTCCTCAAACCGGCCGAGGAAACACCCCTTTCCGTTCTCAAACTGATGGAGGAGGCCGACGACGTGATCCCAGACGGTGTCGTCAACATCGTCACCGGGTTCGGTCCCGATGCTGGCGAACCGCTTTCGAACCACAGCGGCATCCGGAAACTCGCCTTTACCGGGTCGACCGAAATCGGCAGCAAGGTGATGAAAAGCGCCGCCGACAACATCACCGACATCACGCTCGAACTGGGTGGCAAAAGCCCGCTCGTCGTGTTCCCCGATGCGGACTTAGAGCAGGCAGTCCAGACCACGATCACCGCCATCTTCTTCAATACCGGCGAGTGCTGCTGTGCGGGTTCACGACTCTTTGTCCACGAAGACATCAAAGATGAGTTCCTCGACGAACTCGCGGCGGCCGCCGAAGATCTGACCGTCGACGATCCACTGCTGGATGCGACTGATCTCGGCCCGAAGGTGACCGCTGAACAGGTCGAACGAACCATGAGCTACATCGAAGAGGCCGAACAGTCCGGGGCGGCCTTTGTCACCGGCGGCAGCCAGCCCGACGACGAAGCCCTGTCGGACGGCTGTTTCGTTGCGCCAACACTGATCGATAACATCGATCACGACAGTAAGGCCGTCCAAGAGGAGATTTTCGGCCCCGTCCAAGAGGTGTTCTCGTGGAGCGACTACGACGAGATGATCGAGTTGGCGAACGATGTCGACTACGGGCTCGCAGCTGGCGTGATCACCGAGAACCTCACGAAGGCCCACCAGTGTGCCAAAGACATCGAGGCCGGCAACATCTGGATCAACACGTACAACGACTTCCCAGCTGGCCAGCCGTTCGGCGGCTACAAGCAATCAGGAATCGGCCGTGAAATCGGTCAAGACGCCGTCGACCACTACACTCAGACCAAGACGATCAACATCAGTCTCAGCTAAGTCGTGACAGTCCCGTTCTCACCAGTCGAGGGCGAGTTCCGCGCCCAGCAAATCGCCATCGACCCCGATGGGACGGCCTACGTCGTTCCCTCGGGGATGCACGAGCGACTCCGGCAGGCGGTCGCCTCCGACCGTGAGGAGCGGGACCCCAAGGTCGCACTCGCGCTGTCGGGATGGATCTGCCTCCAGACAAGCGGGATGACTGATCGGATCAACGTCGACGCCCCTGACGCACTCACCGACGCGGCCCCGATTCGTCGGTTCGCACGGGCTCACAACGCGGGATCAGTCGCTGTCGCTCGGCATCCGAGTGGCGAGGTTTGTCGGTCGGCTACCCCCACCGAGTTCACGTTTGCAGGCCCGACTGAAGAATAGATCAGAGCGACCAATAGTCCTCTCTGTTTACTTAAACCCGCACTTTTATGTTGCACAATACGAGTTATTAATTCAGAAGACATGGTCCCTCCGAAACGCAGACAGAGCCTCCCTCCAACACAAACTGAGAAGTCCGTCCGAACTGCCGCAGCCGAACCCCGCGGTGGGTCCGAGAGCTAGATGCTCATTGCAACAGCCGTACTGCTCTGTGGGTTAGTTGCTGGTACCATCGCCGCACAGCTGTATGGTCTCAGACTCGGTGGTGTCCTCATCGTCCCGCTCGTTGCGGTGTACCTCCTGCGGAGCTTCGGGACCTTCCCGGTGTTCGTCCTCAGCACAGTAGCAGCATACGCCTCGATCAGCTACATCAAAACTCGACTCCCGTTGTACGGCCGCCAGCTGTTCGTCCTCTCTATTTTCATCGGGGCGCTCGTTCCGGTCACTATCGTCGAACTACTCGTGGCTGGGGTTGGTGCCGAGACAGCGATTACAGATGTCGAGTTCCTCGGAAGTGTGCTCCCCGGCATCGCCGCCTACAACTTCCACCGTCTCGACACTGAGCAGCGAGTGCTCGATGGCGTCGTCAGTCTGGCAGTGCTGTTGTTCCTGGTCGTCGTCGGGATCGGGCTCACGTTCCTCGTCGGTCTCTCACCGCTGGCCGGGACGCTTCCACCGCTGCTGCTCGCCCCGGAGTCGGATATTGCGCTCGCCTTCGGGCTGACGGTCGACCGGCCACCGCTTCCAGTGATCACATCAAACAGTCTCTCGCTTGTCCTCGTCCTCGCCGGGATGGCCATCGCAGAGCTGGTTCGGTTCCGGTACCAGCTTCGTGTCGCCGGGATCATCGTCGTCCCGCTTGTCGTCCTCATCACCTTCCGTAACGGAATGTTACTGCCGGTGTGGATGCTCGCCACCGTTGGGGCCTACGGTAGTATCCAGCTCGTCCACTGGTGGACACTCCTCTACGGACGCGTGTTGCTGGCGTTTGGCATCATCGTGAGCATACTCACGACAGTCTCGTTGGTGTCTGTTGTTCCAGTCATTCACGGCGTGCTCCCCTTCTTTGTCGGCCTGCTTGGCGGCGTCACCGCGTACAACATTCACGTGGTTCCACCCAGAGAGCGACCGGCAACTATCGCAGTGATCGCCGGGACGCTCGTGACAGTCGGCTTCATTGCCCGGCTGCTCGTGACCCCACCGCCGACTGGCCTCCTGACGGAGGTAACCGTCCAACAGCTCCAGCTCGGCGCTGTCATCGTACTACTGGCTCTCGCTGTGCTGGCCAATCTAGAACGAATCGAGCCGCCACAGTCAGTGTCAAATCCCACCGAACCGATGGACCACTGTCAGGCTGGAGAGGAGGTGACTGACTGATGTGGTCGAGCCGCCAAACAGTGAAAAAGCAGGCACTCGACGGACTCCGCACTGTCGCCAGCGGTGTTGTCGAGGCACTTGGTGCCGGTCCCGCCCACCGTCGGCGGCTCGATGAGATCGATACCCGAATCGTCGTCAGTGGTGTCCGCGGGAAGTCATCGGTGGCCAACTGGCTGCACGAACAGTTCGTCAGCCGCGGCTACGACACCTACACCAAGATAACCGGATCCGATGCACAGGTTCGCTACAACGACACCGTCTCCGAGATCGAGCGCGAACAGCAGGTCAGACTGTACGAAAACGAGCGTGAGCTGGCTCGGTTCGACAGTATCGACGTCGCAATCGTCGAGAATCAAGGAATCAGACCCTACACGACACGGCTGGTCAACGAGCAGTTCGTCGACCCCGATCTGGTGTTTCTCACCAATGTCCGGGAGGACCACCTCGACACGCTAGGCCGTGATCGCACCCAGATCGCTCGGTCGCTCACCCGTGCAGTCCCTCAGGGGACATCAGTTGTCTGTGCCGAACAGTACAAACCGCTACGTGAGTACATCCAGACCGAACTCGAGCGTCGGGATGCACCAGTTACCTTCGTCGACCCGCCGTCGGGGACCGAGAGCGTGCCAGGCAGTGAGTGTGTGTATGGGCTCAACGACGTGCTCGCAGCAGTCGGTGAGCCGCCTGTTCCAACCCAAGAGATCCAGGACCGAATCGATACGCTTCGTCCGTCGTGGCAGCAGCTTCCTGGTGGTCGGGTGTACAATGCGGCGGCGGTCAACGACGTCCAGAGCACGGAACTCGTTCGACAGTCGCTCGTTGAGGATCGGGAGACAGTAATCGAACCAGTGTTGAACCTCCGGTGGGATCGCCGGGGGCGAACGGTGTCGTTCATCCGCTATCTCGACGACCTCTACGAGTCGGGGGCAGTCGAGCAGACCCACATCGTCGGCGACGATCAACAGCTGTTCGAGACGACCGCCTCCCTCCCGGTCGTTCGCCACGACACCGAGACTGAATCGCCGGCGGCAGTTCTAGATGACGCGGTAGCCTCGGGTCGGCCAGTGGTGCTGATGGGCAACACAGTCACGGCGTTCATGGAGGCGATGGCCAGGGAAATCGAGAGCCGAGCAGGGACAGACAGTGACGCTCCGGAGGCGACAACCGCTCCAGAAACAGCCTGAGATGGGACGCCGACACTGACCGGAAAGCGCTACGGGATGCTTGATCAGACACAGTTGCGGTGGCGAACGCTGTCGGTCGAGCGATCTGAGGACCGTCAGCGTTGACCGCACAGACTGGGAGGACACCGAAACCCGAACGGCTACTCGTGTGATAGCTTCAAAAAGGCGGTTACCGGTCAGTATCGACACTGGTCGACAGCATCGCGTCGGGACCGGTGTGGTCGACGACTGGAAGATCCTCCCACGCCCGACCGATAACGGAGTAGGCCGCAACCGCGGCGTAGAAGCCGACAAAGACTCCGGCAATCTGGCCGAGGATCGGAACGACGTTGAGTACCCCCGCCACGATCCCGCCGAGCAACGCCACCAAGAGCATCGTTCCCCAGGCAACGGCGTAGGATCGAGAGAGCCAGATCGGTTTCAGCGTCCCGAACGCGAAGCCAGCACCGAGCGACCGCGTTCGAGCGAAGTTGACCAGTGCTGCCGGAAGCAGGTAGGCAACAACGAACGAAAGGAGCGTCCAGAGCAGCCCACCCACCAGGACAGCCGCCACGCCGAGGCCATCCAGTGAGCCGTCGCCGCTGAGCCCGATTCCGATGGCGACAACGCCGCCACCGAGGATCGTCGGAACAAGCGCGTAGGCAACGCCGATCAGGACTGCTTGCAGTCCGGTGACCGCCAGCTCTCCCCACTCGTCGAACACTGGCGGAACCTCGTCACCTCCGGCGGTTCGGTTCAGTACCCGAATGAAGTAGCCGGCGAGGATGAACACCGGAACCACGAGGAACGCCAACAGCGAGAGCAGGCCACCGATGGCGATGGTCCGTATCGCGTCGTCGCTTTCGGTTGGATATCTGATCGCAACTTCGAGACTCTCACGGAGTCCGTCGGCTCCGCTGCCGAGTATCTCGTCTCGTTCGGCTTGAATTCCGGATTCTTCTTTTGTGTTGTCATTTTATATTCAACAGATGGACGCCTTCTGAGGAGATATAGATAGAGTATCAGAGAGGGTGTCATAGAAAGCGTCACACACGAAGACGCAGGATGTTGGAACTGTGTCTACGAGCGCCAGCATCCTGCAAGAGGAGACTTCTATCGACGAGTTCTTCAATGTAATGGCGACCGAGACGCTCGCGTTGTTCGAGCATCTTGAGTTCGACTTTCTCGAAGAATTCGATGTGTTCGCCCCCGCTCGCCGGGGGCGAACACGAGATCATCACCCACCAGCACTCTTCCGAGCGTTCCTGCACTGCTACTACAAGAACGTCTACGGCATCCGTCCAGTCACGCGAGAACTCCAGAACACGGTCGTCTGGCTCAGCTGTGGCTTCGATCGACCGCCGTCGAGAGACGCGGTCGATCGCTTCCTCACCGACCTCGAACACGTCGTCGACGAGGTCTTCGACCGCCTCGTCGAGCAGGCCGCCTGCCGCGGCCTGCTCGACTTGACCTACTCCATCGATTCCACCGACGTGAGGACGATGCCCGCCGACCAAGACGCGTCGAAAGGCTACGATCCAACCGCCGAAGAGTACTACCACGGCTACGGCTGTACGATCGTCTCGACCGGGCAAAAGATCCCGATTGCCGCGGAGTTCACCGAGAGCAAGCAAGCGCCAGAGGAGACGGCGATGCGCGTCACGTGTGACGCGCTCGCCGTCGAGAAACCGATCTGGATGCTTGGAGACAGCGCCTACGACACGCTCGGCTGGCACGACCACCTGCTGGCCGCAGGGGTCGTGCCAGTCGCTCCGTACAACGCACGAAACACCGACGATCCGAAAGACATCGAGTACAGGGTCGAAGCCCGCATCGACGAACACAGCGAGGACGTTCAGCTGAAGCAATCGACGCTAGACGAGACGTACAACCGCCGGAGTGGAGTCGAACGAACCAACGACGCCGTCAAGGACTGCGGCCTCGGGCACGTTCGCGCCCGAGGCCGCGTCCACGCACGAGCACAAGTGTTCCTCGCGCTGTGCCTTCGTCTCGTTATTGCGATCACCAACGACGAACGCGGAGACAATCCAGGAAGCACCGTCATCACGCTATGAGAACTATTCTATGACACCCTCGTAGTGCATTGGCTATTCGTCGGGATCAGACGTTCGGACGATTTTCACGTCAGCTCCTCGCCACCGTTTCGGGACGAGAACGTGTGCGCCGTTCCCGGTCGGCTTCACTTCTCCCTCGATGACTTCGTGGCCTTCTATTTCGTGCCTATCCATCACCTGTGTTTATACATTATATCAACTTAACTGTATCGATGGGATGGTTGGGTGGTGGGGTCGAACGTGTTTGTAATATGATGACGGCGTGGACGAATCGCTGCGCGATTCGTTCGCACACCAGAAATCGAAGATTTCTGGGGACGGTGTATCCCTCCCTACTCGCTCCCTCTGGTCGCTCCTTGAGGAAGGGGGCTTACCGCCTACAAACTGCTAATTCGCTGGTTTCACCACCAGCGTTCTTCGCAGTTCCTGAAAAAGGCGACTCTCCGGAGAGGTGGCTACTCCTCGCTGAGTAGTCGACGGAGCACCAGATGGAGGATACCGCCATTTTCGACGTATCGAACGGCTGCAGGCGTCCCAACCTGTGCCGTGACCGGGAATTCGACGGTCGAACCATCGGCACGTTCTGCGACGGCGGTGAGATCGTTGTTCACGTCGAGGCCGTCGTCAAGTCCCTGGATCGCGACCCGTTCCGAGCCGTCGAGTTCGAGCGATTCCCAGGAGTCGCCCTCGTCGAACTGGAGCGGCAAGACACCCATTCCGACGAGGTTGTCGCGGAAGATGCGCTCGTAGCTCTCGGCGATCGTCGCACG